>CAJUOO010000006.1 GCA_910588535.1 uncultured Lachnospiraceae bacterium
CAACCAATGGAGAGTGGAGCTTTACAGACAATGGAGATGCAACTCCTTCCACTGTTGCTGTTTCTAGCTATTATGTAGATAAAACAGATTTCTCATTCGTATCAGCAGAAGATGTAGAAGATGGAACAGTTAAAAAGAGTACAGTTGTTGCTCTTCCAAACATTGAGGAAGCTGAGGAAGCTGTAGCTGTAGCTGTACTTGCATATCAAGATAAAGTAACAGCAAATTCTAATTATGTAACAGCATCTAATGCATGGATTAATGCTGTAGAAAATGTAACATTGGCTGTTTCAGGCTATGAAGGAACAGATGCTACCACATATGGAGAGCTTTTGACTAAGAAGAATGAAGCAAAGAGCACCTGCGATGTAAGAGAATTGGCATACAATGAAGCACGTAGATTAGGGGCTTCTGATGCTGTTATTGCAGAGGCAAAAGCTAACTATCTGGCAGCAAAGGCTGAGTATGATTCTTACAATACTCTTTGCAAGAAGGCTGAAGTTGATGCGCAGGTTGCTGCTATCATAGCTGATAATGCAACTACTTATAACGCATATAAGAATGCTGAAACTGAAAAAGAGAAATGTGATAAGGCATATACAGATGCAAGAAATAAAGTTCTTGATCTGAATTATGATAACTTCATTAACAAGTGGGATTCAGGCTCTATAACAACATCAACAAACTTTGCAGTAGTAGGAGAGCTTGTTAAAAATGCATTTATAGCACGTTCAGATGACACATTATACTTAGCAGATGCAGATGGAAACTTTGTAACCAACAAGGCAGTTGTAATCAATACAGATGCAAACCTTACTTTAGATAACACCACATATAACAATGCGTATATCTTGTTTGGAAAAGACGGAAAAGCAATCTGTGGATATGAAGGAACCAGAAAGAGCATAACAGTAGGTGGAGTAACATACTGGGCAACAGATAGAAGAATCAGCATTGGCAAGGCAGATGATGTAACTGTATTCGTATCCAATAAGGCAGTAAAGACAACTGCTAATGGTGAAGTACAGCGTTAATGAAACATTCTCTTGTTAAAGTAGAGATTGTCTAAATTGGAAATAATCTGATTGCAATGGGGCTGTCGGAAAATGGGTAGTCCTAAACAGGGGGCAGGTGTGATTTGTGGAAGTCGCACCTGCCCCCTAAAAACTTGTAACAAAGAAAAAATGGATAACGACAACCATCTTTTCTACATTTTATGTTATAATAAGACTATGCTAAAATAAGATTAATAACAACTTTTTTGAAATTGAACAGCAAAAAATTAACTTCGGTTTCTACGAATTGATTTTACCCGACGCCGATTCCAGTCTATACTTTGAAAAAATGGAGGGATTAGATTTTTTTGACCTATTATTCAGATAAAGAAAAAACTGGATATAACCCAATCATACTTCTATAGTTACTTACGCAAATATGCGGGGAGTCAGAGCAGTGGTGCGTACCGTAGATCTGTGCCAGAGGGATCTCCTACCTTTTATCTGACTGACTAAAGGGCAGAAGCCCCCGAGGGATGTTTTTATGACTTTAAAGGGAAAAATTAATAGTCGAACTCCTAGATGAGTTGAGACATCAATTTATGCACCTCCTGCAAAAGAAAGGACTCAATACGGTAAAGGAACTTTATATCGACGAAACAAATTAAAGAATGTTTTGAGAGCATGGAAAAAGACCATAACAGCAATTCCAAGACGAATCTAAAAACAGCATTCATACGAATGAAAGAGGACTCAACGGGCAACGAAAGCCAGCCTATAATGTCCAAATTATGGTAGAGAATTACTTCATTGTCCAAAATTATGTGAGCAGTGATCGGACGGACTACAACACGCCGCTCTCTGTTTTGAAAAAGCGTGAATTTCTAAGGTATTGTCTCCTTTTTACATATCAGGGACATAAATCGTTATTTCCGACAGCTCCTGCTTTCTTAAATTTATGATGCTACGTTTTTTGTTTCGCATGTCTCCGTTTTTTGGAACATGAAAAACCCCGGCACACTCAACTGTCTAAAACCGATAATAAAAGAGAAGACATTTATCTTCCCTGCACTTTTTGTTATTGTAATTCACTTGGAAACAGTCCCTTCATGAATTGCGCCTAATAGTTTAACCTATTACAGCTCGTTTTAAATCTTCGAATCTGCCAGTATTGAGCAGAATCATATTCAGAACATTTATGCAAACCTCTTCCTTCTGCAGTCCTTGTTGGATATAAGTCCCTGCTGAATATATTAAAATCCTCGTTGCATATCTTTTTCCTCCATCCCTTTGTTTCAGTTATACATTTTCTGATTTCTCTCTTTCTATTTCCTGTGCAACAGGAATATCCAATACTACTATTCCAAACTCATCGCTAACACTCTCAAACAGGCATTCTTTTACCATAAATAATTCTTCAAAATAATAATTTATAAACTACTCTTCTATCACCTCTCCACAAACACCTGCTCTACTTTCATCTGAACATATTGCACCAAACATTTGAGCACGAACATTACCACAATCTAATTTAACTTCATTTTGAAACACAAAAATAAAGGGATAAATATTACTCCACAGTTCATGACATAATGGCGGACATAAATCTTCGACAATGTATTCTTGTCCCTTTTTGAAATAACCACTTCTACATTTGCTGCAGGTAATCACAAGTGTAACTTTCGCCACTCCAATATCCTCCCTACAATCCAGCCTATTATTCTAATTTTATTACATCCATCCTCAAGACTTAAAATACCACTAGCCAAATTTCACTATTCTAAGCTCTAACTCTTCAAAAATACCTGTTCACTATTTTTTAAAGAGTCCTATTTTATTAAAAAAATTTTTAATAAATAATCCTTACAAAAATACTGCTCCTTTTTGGCGGAGCAGTATTTTTACATCCAATAAATAATTCAAACATTCTATATTACAAATTCAACATTCATTTCTATCTAGTCTGTGTCCACACTCCATCTGCATCCACATACCAATTATCGATCCAACGTGATGTTGCCATCTCTCCTGAACCGGGTGTCAGATAATACCATTTTTCATTATGGTACTTCCAGCCTGTAAACATATCGCCATCTGGTGCATTAAGATAATACCACTTACCATCAACCTGCTTCCATCCAGTTGAAATTGTACCATCTGCACTTGGGAAATACCACTTGCCATTTACCATAAGCCATCTGTTAGCAACCATTGTGCCATCTGCATCTACAAAATACCACTTCGCTGTCATAGCATCCTGAATCCAGCTATTCTTAACATAGGTTTTATTATTTAACTGGAATTTCCAAGCTGCACCAGACTGAACCCATTTTCCACTCACTGTAGAAGTGGACGCAATAGTATTGGTATTCGTATTGTTATTGTTTGACGTAGATGTAGTATTGCCACCTCTAACCGTAATTGTATCAGTGAACTGCTTTCCATCTTCTTTGTAAACAACAGTCAGAGTATTATTTCCCTCCTGAATGGTATAATCAGCCAGAGACCAGCCTGTCAAGGTCTGAGTCACATTACTGTAGCCTCTCTCGCTGTAGACACCTGTCACCTTGATTTTAGAAGTATCTACCTTGCCCCCAACTGGAACAATACCACCGCTATAATAGGCACTGATATAAGAAAGCTCTCCTTCATAAGCGTATACAGTAATTGTATCAGATACTCTCTCATCATCCTCACGATAATAAATAGTAACTGTGTTGCTGCCCTCTCTCAATCTGTAACTACCAAAGGTCCAGTCATCAACTTCTCTATACTTTCCATTATCATATGTAGCTTCCACTCTGACATCAGACTTATTGATTTCACCACCAACAATCAAATCATCCCCTATGTATCTCGCATCAATGGATACCAATCTAGGCTCTGCACACCTAACTGTTACTGTCGCTTTATGTTTTCTTCCATCACCATCTACAACTGTAACCGTTACTTTCTCGCTTCTGTCATCACTCATTGTATTTGGAGAAATTTCATAATCCCCTGAATTCAAGTAATCTCTTCCACCATCAGTATAATACACTACCACTTGAAAATCACTTGGATCAATCGCCTCTCCATAGGGTACTGGATCACCCTCATATCGTACAGATATACTTCTTACACTTTCTCGGAGATCAGCTTTTGCACTAATACCTCCCACCAGACAGAACACCATAACCAGCGTAAACACTACCGACATGGCTTTCATCCATTTTTTCATATAAAACCCTCCTATTCTTACTTTTTACTAATTTTTTAAAGAATTTTTACATTCTTTCTATTAGTATAACATGATTATACGCCACAGCAAAGAAAAAAACCCTTACACATTTATTAAATTTTCATATATATCTTTTTTCCGCTCAAAACATCCTCTGCAATTTCATAATTTCCTCACTTTTTGTCCTGTCCAAGACATGTGTATACAAATCCAATGTGATTGTAATACTGCTATGACCCAATATCTCCTGAACCACTTTGGGCGGAATCCCATTTTCCAGTGCTCTTGTCGCAAAAGTGTGACGAAGAGCATGAGGAGAAACATGCTCAAACAATTCCGCACGGCGATGTCTCTTTCTTGCTTTCTCCTTCCGATCCTGATTGATATGCTCCACAATCGAATCCATATCATATGCGATGGTCCTCTTGCGCATCGGTTCACTCACACCACATGGATGCAAAAACACCAGATCTTCCCACACACTATCAATCGTATACTTCCCCATCACTGTGCCAACCTGCGAGCGCTTTCTTCGCTTTAACATTTTACAGATAGCAGGCAGAAGGGGAACCACACGCCGACTTGTCAAGGACTTTGGCGTATCAATAAAAAAACCCGTATCCTTAAATTGCTTTAATGTACCATTAACTGTCAAAAGCTGATTACTGAAATCTATATCTGTCCACCGAAGTGCACAGATCTCTCCTATTCTCATTCCCGTTGCAAGAGCGATCAGATAGACATCCTCATATGGACTTCCCTTTGCATATTCCAAAAATACCATCTGTTCCTCCTCCGACAACACTCTTCTCTCCCTCTTTCTTGGCTGGCGCGGAAACTCCACATACTGCACAGGATTCTTCTGCATGACATCATTTTTGATAAGCTGGCGAAACATACCAGAAAGCACACCTTTAGATACATACAAAGTATTAACCGCATATCCTTTTGCTATCAGATGATTAAAAAGCTTCTGAATATGCTCACCCTTTACCTCACATACCCTCATATCACCAAGATACGGCTTAATATAATTTCTATAATTGCGCCTGTAATTTTCCACCGTTCCTTTCTTAATAGTAAGCTGCTTATACTCTGATAACCAGCTCTCAAACCACTCGTCCATGGTGAGGGACTCCTCTCCTTCCTTTCTGATTCTCTGACGAATCTCATCCATATTCTCCATATTTTCATCCTCCATCTCCTTAATATCCCATGACTTAGCCTTCCAATACGGGACTACATCTATTTTAAAGCAGAATGAAGGAAAGAAAAATCAAATTTTACATTCTCACTCTTTCAAGCAAAAATCAACAAGAAACATATTTTCTCTCTCACCATATATTAATAACCCATTCTCTTCCTCTAGAAATGCAAGACAACCCTAAACAGTTGCCGTTTAAACACACATCGATATCCTCTCGACAAGCTACATCTGTACAATTCCACCCCACAGAACAAAGATTTATCTGCTCTTCAAACCTCTCCTTTTAAAACACCAAAAAGCAGAAGACCACCAAAGTGATCTTCTGCCAACCATAACTTATAATAAATCTACTTATCTTGAGCTCACCCACACACCTGAACCATCTACATAATTATTCCCGACCCAAGTATTTGTGAGCATCGCACCACCGTGGTCCATAAAATACCACTTACCTCCAGTATATACCCAGCCAGTCTGCATCGCGCCAGAATCATTCAGGAAAAACCATGTATAATTTCGATTGATCCAGCCAGTCTGCATCGCGCCGTCAGAATTCATATAATACCAATTATTATCTACAAACACCCAATCTGTCAACATAATCCCTTCATTATCTGCATAGTACCAATTACCGCCAGTATAAAACCACCCCTTTTGCATCTTGCCACTATTTCCAAAATAGTACCAATTTCTGCCCAGATATACCCAGCCAGTCTGCATTACACCAGCATCATCAAAATAATAAGTATCCCCGTCAAGATTGGTCTTCACGCGGTTTAACATATAACCATACTCATCAAAATAATACCACTTGCCACCACTCTTTAACCAATCACCTGTCAAATAAGTAGAATCATCATAGCGGAAGCGCCAAGTATCTCCATCTTTTACCCAATTCCCATCTGTACCAGAACTCGGCACAATAACAGTACAGCTTTTTCTAACACCATCCTCAGAATATGTGATCGTCAAATCATTATCTCCCGAAGTGATTGTATGAGGCTCCAAGATCCATCCATCCTCAATAATCCTCGTCACACGGCCTACAGAACCGCTGTGATCTCCACCATAATACACACGATAAGTTGCCTTTACAGTAAAATCCCTGCGAATTGCCATACCACCGACCGCTATCGGATCACCATCATACGTCGCGCTAATTGAAAGTAATGTTCTGGGAGTATCATCATCAATAAAATCATCCTCTGCTTCCAATTCCACATTATACCAAAGGTTTCCATACGTAATTCTGGCTACATAACGCCCTCCAACGCTTCTGACATCCACATCAAACTCTCTGGTTCCCAGATAATCATAACTATTGTCATCATATGTAATCTTAACGCGAAAGTCCTCTGGCCTTACATCCTCAGGATCATACACGCCATCTCCTTTGTATTCTGCAAACAAATCTACCACTCTCTTTGTCGCTGCATACAAAGTGCCTTGAAAACAAGTTGTAATCAACATTCCAAAAACAAGAAGACATGTTATCAATCCTTTTTTCAGATACTTATTCATATCATTTTCCTCCTACTTCTCTCCTTACTCAATCTAAAACAACAGATCTATTTCTTAACCTTCAGTGTATCACAAACCGTATTAAAACTTCAATAGCTTTCCTCTTTCTTTTTCCTTAAATTTATTGACTTTCTGCCAAGATATCGCTATAATGTTCAATATATTATTATTTTTAAATAATTTGAACATCATAAACTATAAAACACAGGAGGCTAACTATGAATATCATTCCACAGCTCCTTAGAGAGATCCTTGATAAACCTGAGCAAACTCAGCGAGAACTTGCTATTAAACTAAATATTTCTCTTGGAAGCACAAACAAATATATTCATGATCTGGAAGAGAAACACTATCTTATCGTGCAGGATGACGGATACCAGCTCACGGAAGAAGGACAAAACTATCTTTCAAACTATCGAGTGGACAATGCTATCATTATCGCTGCGGGCTTTGGATCACGTTTTGTGCCGCTGACCTACGAAACTCCCAAGGGTCTCTTGGAAGTATTTGGAGAACGGATGATTGAGCGACAGATCAAACAGCTTCACGAGGTCGGTATCCAAGATATCACCATTGTGGTAGGCTATCTCAAGGAGAAATTTGACTACCTTGTCGATAAATATAATGTAAAACTGCTCTACAATCCAGAATATGCTAGGAAAAATACCATCGCCACACTCTGGCATGCGAGACATTTATTAAAAAATACCTACATTCTGTCCTCCGATAATTGGATACGTGAAACTATCTTCCATGCCTACGAACCCTGCGCGTGGTACAGCGGCGTCTATATGAGAGGAAACACTTCTGAATGGTGTCTCACAACGGACAAAAAAGGAAGAATCACAGATGTCACAATCGGTGGTGCTGACTCCTATGTTATGTATGGTCCAGTCTATTTTGATCGTGCCTTCTCCGAGCGCTTTGTCCCACTTCTAGAAAGCTGCTATCAGAGTCCGGGCACAGAAAACGATTACTGGGAACATGTTCTTGTCAAAAATCTAAAGACACTTCCCATCTATATTTACCAACAGCCTGACAGCATTGTATACGAATTTGAAAATCTGGAAGAACTGCGATTATTTGACACCCGCTACCAAAATCATTCCGACAATGAAGCCCTAGAACAGATCTCTCACATTTTTCACGTACCAGAAAGTGAAATAGTCAACATCAAATGCCTAAAAGCAGGCATGACTAACAAATCCTTCCTGTTCTCTATCGGAGAAGATTCCTATATTTTCCGTATTCCGGGACCCGGAAGCGATCTGCTTATCAACCGTCAACAAGAAAAACTGGTCTATGACTCAATAGCCCCGCTTTCCCTCTCCGACCAGATTTTCTATTTTGATGGCAAAACAGGCTATAAAATTTCTCGCTTTTACGAAAACTCCAGAAACTGTAATGCCTCAGATTGGTCCGATGTCAGTGCCTGTATGAAGGTACTCAGGCAATTTCATCATAGCGGGCTAACTGTGCCACACATATTTTCGCTGAGAGAGCGCATTGACTTCTACGAAAATCTATGTATGCATCCATATTGCATCCGCTTCGAGGATTATGCAGAAGTGCGCAAAAAAATAAATGAACTATTAGATCTTGTTGATTGCATCAATCCTCCAAAAACACTGTCTCATCTAGATAGTGTACAGAGTAACTTTCTCATTCTTCCAGATCACACCATTAAGCTGATTGACTGGGAGTATGCTGGTATGTGTGATTGTCTAACAGATATTGCGATGTTCGCCATCTATTCTTATTATAATGAAGAACAGCTTATCAAGCTGATTGAATACTATTTTGAGCGCCCTGCCGAAAAAGAAGAGCTGCTCCGCATCTATTCCTATGTATCGCTCGGCGGGTTTTTGTGGGCACTCTGGACAGAATACAAAAGCTCTCTGGGTGAAGAATTTGGCGATTACGGAATTAAGATGTACCGCTATGCAAAAGATTATTACAAAAAAGTCATGCAGATTAAGAAAATTGTAAATATTCTTCCATGAATTTCACCTACCACAATACTAAGAAATCATGTATACTGAAAGGAGCACTGAGGGGATACCCCTGTGCGCCTTTTCTGTATATAGAAGGTGCACAGGGATTGTGTTGCTATTCCAATCTCCCTCACGCAGCAAGTTGAGGAGAACTATACTTTTCTTGCTCAATTATCTATACGACAAAGCATACAAAGGAGTGTTTTATGAAAAAACTATTACATGTCGCAGCAATCACTGGCACCTTGTTAGTGATGTCCTCCATGCCTGCCTACGCACAGACCGGATGGGTGAATACGAACGGTAATTATTACTATTATGATTCCAATGGAGAAATGTGCAGAGGCTGGACGCAAATCAATGGCATAATGTATTATTTTGGGCCAAATTATGGCGCGATGCAGACAGGTCTTTTAACCATTGACAACCATCTGTATTATTTTAACTCAGACGGGGCCATGACTGTTGGCACAGTCACTCTTCCCGACGGCAGATCCTATACCTTTGATCAGAATGGTATGATGACCGCCCCTACCGGATGGCAGCTTGTAAATAATAAGTATTATTATTTTGACACAAATAACTCTGTTGTCACTGGCTGGAAAAAGGTGGATGGATACTATGTTAATTCTGACGGTGAGCGGATGGAGGGTGTGCTTGCCCGCGGTATCGACGTCTCCCGCTACCAGAATGAGATCAACTGGAGCGCTGTCGCTCAAGATGACGTGGCATTTGCCATTATCCGTGTGGGAAGTGTAAAGTATGGCGTAGATGCCAGATACCATGAGAATATGAAAGCTGCCAATGCCAACGGCATCAAGACAGGCATCTACCTGTATTCTTATGCCACCACGCCAGAGGAAGCACGGGCAGAGGCAGAATTTGTCCTCTCCAATATTCAGAATTATCAAGTCTCCTTTCCGATCGCCTATGATATTGAGGATAATGTACATAAATCCCTCTCTCCTCAGCAGCTCTCGGAAATCATCAACGCTTTTTGTAGTGTGATTGAGGAAAATGGCTATCATCCCATTGTATATTCCAGCAAATCATGGTATAACCAGCGCATTGACACCTCTATGATCAACCATATTGACAAGTGGGTTGCACAATATTATACAGAATGTGAATATCCAAATCCATCTATCTGGCAGGCAAGCAGCTCAGGAAAAATTAATGGCATTAATGGAAATGTCGACGTAGATTTCCAGTACAAAGATTATAGCTCTACCTTTGTACAAAATGGCTGGGCAACACGAGCTGGCAAGTGGTTCTACTTCCTTGACTATCGCAAGCAGAATGGGTGGATAAAGGACGGCGAAACCTTCTACTATCTGGATACAAAGGGCGCGATGCAGACGGGTTGGCTGCTTGATAACAACAACTGGTATTATCTCACCTCCAATGGCGCGATGCAGACGGGTTGGGGCGATGTCCATAATGACCGCTACTTTTTCAACAGTGCTGGTATTATGCAGACAGGTTGGACAGAGATCAATGAAGATTTTTATTACTTTGATCCCTCTGGTGCGATGCAGACAGGCTGGTATCAGAGGGATGGTAACTTCTATTATCTGGATGAAAAAGACGGCTCCATGGCAAGAAATTGGCTGCTTCTCAATGATTCATGGTATTATATGGGCAATAATGGAATTATGCAGACAGGCTTTGTGGATGTCGATCAAGCAACCTACTATCTCGCTCCTAACGGCGTGATGCTGACTGGATGGAATCGAATCAATAACAATCCTTATTACTTCCATGATAATGGACAGATGGCACAGGGCTTTACAACACTTGACAAGAATACCTATTATTTTGATGAGAAGGGTATCTTGGCTACTGGCTGGAATGAGCTGAATGATAATTGGTATTATTCTGATGGCTCTGGTATTATACAGAAGGGATTCGTATCCTTTGGAGCTACTACCTTCTATTTTGACAATACTGGTAAAATGGCTACTGGCTGGACTTTGGTGGATAAAGACTGGTATTATTTTGATGAAAATGGCTATAGACAAACAGGATGGCTTTCTCTTGAGGATACACAGACCAAGCTTAAGCACTGGTACTATCTAGACGCAGAAGGCAAGATGCAGACTGGATGGGTTGAGAATTACTATATGGACTCAGACGGCAGAATGAAGACCGGATGGCTTTCTCTCGGCAATGTATGGTACTATCTGGATACCGAAAGCGGGGCAAAGACCACTGGCTGGAAACAGATTGAAAATATATGGTACTACTTTGAGGCAGATGGAAGCATGATCGCGAATCAAACAAAAACTATTGACGGCGTTAATTACCAATTCAATGCTGATGGCGCATGGATAGAGCCATCCGAAGAAACTACGGAAATCCCCGCTGAAACAGTAGAAACTTCTACAGAAGCTATTGTAAAATAAATAGACAAGAATATTCTTTAAAAAAACATTTGTACTCTAACTCCTATTCAGAGCTGTCGCAATTAGCATTACCTACACAAGATATAGAATAAAATGCAGCACTATCTACAATAACTTGTATCTGTTTTTCTTATTGCGACAGCCCCATACAAACCAGGATCTCCCATGATTCCGCTTTGCAAAATCTCACACTACATCTGATAAAAAGAGAGGATCTCACAGAAATTCAGAATTTCAAAACACCTGAATTTCAAGAGATACTCTCTTTTTCAGAAATAAAGAGCTAAAGTAACTATTCACCGACAGTTCTTTTCTCTTTCATCCTGCCTGAGCTCTTTCAAAAAGCTATAGACAATCAACAGCATAATCAACCCCAGCGGAAATGCTGCTATTATAGATACCGTCTGCAACATAGACAACGTGCTTTCCGAGAATAGCAACGCAATTGGCAGCAATAGAAATACCATCGCCCAGAAAATACGAAGCCCTTTTCTTGGCTCCTCCACCATTTTGACATCCTTCTCCGAATAACCCGCCACTACCAGAGTAATAGCGTCAAAAGTGCTGGAATAAAACGCTACCATCGCTATTATTAGCACAACCAGTGCAACATTCGAGAGCCATCCGGTTGGTAGAGTGAGAAATATGGAAAGGATGACATCAGATGCATCCGCTCCTTCCGCCAACGCCCCAGCTACATCAAGGACACCATGTGTCTGCTGATACAATCCGTAGCTTCCAAAGATGATAAAAGAAGTCCATGTACCCAAAAGTCCACAGGACAATCCGCCAAGTACAGTCTGCTTGATCGTCCTTCCCTCAGAAATTCGCGCGATAAAAAACGGCGTTGCCACAAACCATGCAATCCAATATGCCCAATAAAAGATCGTCCAGTCCTGAGGAAAGCCATTTCCTCCAGTGGAGGATACACGCAGAGGGTCCATCCATGTAGACATGTGGAAAAAGTTCTGTATTACTGTGCCAATAGCTGTAATTCCGGTTTCAACCACGTAGATCTTTGGCCCGCCAATCAAGAAAATAGCAAGCAGCAGACAAAAAATAACCACACAGACATCTGCCAGATGAGATATTGCCTTCATCCCCCACAAAACTGCCGCACTGAATACCACCCCGATAACCAACAGAACAAGAATAGATAAAAGCGGTGTCACCTCCGTGTGAAACAGATGGGCAAGAGCCTGCGACAATAACGGCGTAGCGGTGGAAAAGGTCGTCGCCGTGCCGGCAAGAAGCCCCACTATGGCAAATACATCAATAAAGCGGCCCGGAAATCTATCTGCGCGTCCTCCAAGCACCAGACGACATGCTTCCGATAAGGACTGTCTCTGCCTCTTCTTTACAAACATCATATAAGCATATGCCACCGCAGGCAATATGTAAAAGCCCCATGGTATAGGTCCCCAGTGAAACAATGGATAGGCAGATGCCATATCCTGCTTCTGTGCCAGTGTCATATTCTCCATGGCAAACGGCGAGGCACCATAATAATATCCCCATTCTATCAGGGACCAATAGAGAATATCTGCTGCCATGGTAGAAGTAAATATCATCGCTCCCCATTTAAAATTAGAATACAGTGGTCTCTCTCTTTTTCCAAGCTGGATGGAGCCAAATCTGGAAAAAGCCAGCCAGATTGCCAAGCCCAGTATGCCAAGTCCCAAGAGAATATAAAAAAAGCCCAGATCATTGACAAAGAAACTTCTCAATACTGTGATAAGCTTCTTCGATTGATTTGGCACTAACATAAGCGCCGCTGAAATTACCAATATAATTAGCAACGGCGCCAAGGTAATGCCCCAGTCAATGCCATCCAAAGGCTTTTTTTCCAATTTTTTCTTTGTATTTGTTTTCATCATAGAATACCTCATGTTCATTTTATATGTCTATTTATATTATATGAACATAATAGCACTCTATGTGTTCAATGTCAATCAAATATTGATTTTTTTGAACAATATCCATCTTTTATTACTGCTCTAACTTTTAAGTCCTGATCAAGCAGTACCATATCTGCTTTTTTCCCTATATTGATGGAACCTCTTTCCTCATACAGTCCAAGGCATTTTGCGGGATTTACTGTGGCACAGGCAATCGCTGTCTCCAGAGGAATCTGAAGCTCCCTGACAGCCGTTCTCACACAATCCATCAAGGTTGATGCTGATCCGGCAAGTGCACCATCTGACACCAATACTGCCTTTTTTCCCTTAACCTCCACATCAAGTCCGCCTAATGTATATCTTCCATCTGGCATACCAGCCGCTCTCATACTGTCGCTGATAAATACAATGCGCTCCTTCCCAAGCATTGCAAATGTCGCCCTCACCATGGCAGGATGGATATGCACGCCATCGCAAATCAGCTCGGCATACACATGGTCACTGTCAACCACAGCCCCGATCACGCCGGGATCTCTGTGATGAAAGGACGGCATAGCATTAAACAAATGCACAGCGTGATTTGCCCCTGCCTGAAAAGCCGATATTGCTGTTTCATAATCCGCATTTGTATGAGCGAGAGAAATATCCACCCGCCCCTTCATCTGATTGATAAAATCAAGATAATCTGGATTGTCCTCCGGCGCTATCCCAATAAACTTCACCAGTCCATTAGACGCCTCCAAAAATTCCTCTGCTATCTTTACATTACATGGAATAATATGATTGGGATCTTGTGCCCCTTTTTTTACCTTACTGATAAATGGCCCTTCCATGTTAATTCCTAGCAGATCGGCTTTTATGTTTCGATCTGTGGTTTCTACCTTTCTTTTATACTCCGCACCCACAGAAAGAATATTCTTAAGCTCCTCCACAGGAAGTGTCATTGTAGCAGGAGCAATACCTGTCACTCCGACAGACGCCTCATATTCTGCAATTCGTTCCACCGCCTCCATGGTCCCATCACAGAAATCATATCCCTGACAGCCGTGAAAATGCAAATCAATCAGACCCGGAATAGCATAACAGCCCGCTGCGTCAAGCTCTGTGGTATCCTCTGAAGCGCTGGAAAATACACCATCGCTAATACAAATATCGCCTTTTTCAAAACATTGCTCTTCCGTAAAAATTACTGCATTTTTAATAATCACTATATTTTCCTCCCATCCTGTATACGCCCCGGCATCCCTTTTCCATCAGCGAGAGCTCGCAGCGTATTATCATGCATATACTCCTTCTTTCCCTTATCAAGCCCCGAATAGCAGGAATAGATAAGATCCAACATAAGAAGGATCGGAAATTGAGGCGAGATAACATTGCCCTGATTCAGATACCGAAGAGATGGCATTAATATAATTTCATTACAAAATTCATAAAAAGTGTCCGTCTTTTTTGCCGTGAGCAGGATCGTCTTTGCACCTCGCTTGTAAGCCTCCTTAAGAAAATAGAGAACCTCCTCTGTCTCTCCACTGATGCTGATCCCAAAAGCAAGGCTGTCCTTATCATGAAAGATCGCCTGCATGCGCATCAGATCACTGTCTCTCAAAGAATCAATATTCACTCCAATGCGCATAAACCGCATCTCCATCTCGGCTGCGGCATGACCGGAGCTACCGCGCCCACACACGGTCACTCTCTTTGCATTTCCCAGATACTGTACAATGCGGGAAATCTGTTCCTCATCCACAAGACTGTAGGTCTTGTTTAAAAGCTCCTGATACACGTTTAAAACCATACGTGTGTTCCCCGTCATGGATTCCTTTTTCTCAACAAAAGTCACCTCATACTGGTACACAAATTCTCTGTATCCCCGATAACCACACTTCTGTGCAAACCGGGACAAAGACGCCTCTGAGACATACAGGCGGTCAGAGATCGCCTTTGAAGACAAGTCTACCTTCTCCTGATTTTGAATAAAAAAATCTGCGATACTCTTTTCCACAGCAGTAAACTTATCATAATTCATTTTAATAATTGGAACTACAGACTTTACGTAATATTCCATCCTTATCACCCTTTATAATCTTTGAGTTACATTCGCCGCATATTCATTAGCGGCAGCTCATAAAGTGATAGAAAGCCCCCAGCATCCCTGCATCATTTCTATTCATGGCAAAAGCGATTCTGGTCTGTGATGCCAGCTTGCTCAAAAGATATCTGTCCAGCGCGCTCCGCAACCTCTCCTTCAGATAATCTTCCTGCGCCATTACACCTCCTCCAAGAACTACAATCTGTGGGCTGGCAACATAGCAAATATTTGCTATACCAAGCCCCAATATATCAACCATCTCATCTATCGCTGTGATACATATGGCATCCTTCTGCTTCGCTCCCTCAAAAATCCGGTATCCATTCCATTCCTCCTCCGGCTCCTGCTTCTGTGAGGCAACTTTTTTCACCAGTGCTCCCGTTGACCCCAATGTCTGAAAATCACTGCCTCTCATCTGCATATAACCAAACTCACATGCACTGTTTCCAAATCCGTGGTACACCTGCCCATCTATAATCAAGCAGCCTCCTATCCCCGTACCTATTGTCAACATCAGCATAGGATTGTATCCTTTTCCGGATCCACATATTGATTCTGCAAGCCCTGCACAATTTACATCATTTTCCACTTCGCAGGGTATGCCAAAACATTCCTCTAATGTCTTCTTAATCTTCACTCCTGTGTAATTTGGAATCAAAGGTGCAGAGTAGATAATCTCTCCCTTTTTTGTGTCAACCATGCCCGCTGTAGAAATACAGATACCGCTGTAATGCTCCTCACTGACAAGCTTCCAGATAATGCCTGTAATCTTTTCCAATATAGCATAGCCACCTCTTTTTGCCTCCGTGGGAATCTCACTGCGGCTTAGCAGGACACCTTCTTCTGATACCGTGCCGTACTTAATTGCCGTTCCTCCGATATCAATGCTTATATATCTTTTCATAATTATTCCCTCAGGAGCTGTCACAACAAACGTTATCTACACAAGATATAGTATAAAATGCAGCACTATCTTACAATAACTTGTATATGTTTTTCTTAATGTGACAGCCCCATATCAATATCTTACCATATTTTATCAATTTTGTACAAGGCTCAAATTAAAACCTTAAATATCACTTTCTTCACTGTCTCTGGTCCATTCACCTCAACTGCCGTGCGGTGCCCATCTACAGGATAACAGATAAGAAAATCACCCTCCCTAAGAACCACAGAGCTGTTTTTCTCTCCATGAAGAGCAAGAAAATCATCTGCCTCCACATATTCTCCCTGTTCCAGATTCTGAATAAAATTAAGATCAATCTGCTCCTGCCCTTCTAACAGAAGATGAACATCCAGATACTGTCTGTGTGCCTCCCAAAACCGATTCTCCGGTGTCGTCGTCGTGTATTCCACACGATTAAAATACAATCTCTTGCCATCAATCTCATGGCAGCCCTTTTCATAATCCTGCAGTCTGTGCTCCTTAGCATAAGCAAAACATTCTTTTATTGCATCTGTCAGAAATGAATATTGATCCAAATCGTGGATATTTCCAAAAATCATGCTCATCCCTCCTTAATTCCGGTAGATTGTTGTATTAGGTGCCGGCGCAGAATTATCTCCCTTTATCTTCCGAGAAATTATGCTGGCCGGAACTCCCACTGCAAGTGAAACAGCTATGGAAATCAAAGAGTAGGACCAAAGTGAAACAGAACCCGCAGGAGCAAAATACTTAATTCCAACCATAACAACAGAAGCCGCTATAAATGCAAGTGTCGTTCCAAATGTATTTGCAACCTTTGTAAAAGCTCCCAGTATAAAGGTTCCAATCAAGATTCCCAATACCAGACCCATAAAACCATTAAACCACTCATACGCTGACTTAATTCCGCCATTTGCAAGGACAATGGATACAATAATAGCAAAAATACCAACTGCCAAGGAAACATATTGTCCAATCTTTGTCTGCTTTTCAAAGCTCAATTCCTTCTTGGTAAGCCTTGCCTGAATATCCAAGGTCCAGCTCGCCGCAACTGAGTTAAGCCCCGTTGACAATGTTGACTGGGAAGCAGCATAAATAGCTGCCAAAAGTATCCCTGTCACGCCTACTGGAAGCTCGAAAGCGATATAGGAAGCAAAAATCTGATCCTGTGCAGCTGCAGGTGGAAGAGCGTTTTGCTTATAAAATACATACAGCCCAGTTCCAATTAGATAAAATACTGTTGCGATAAAAATGGAAAGTGCGCCATTTGTCAGCATCATCTTATTCAGCTTTTTTGTATCTGTCGTCGTGGTAAAGCGCTGCACGATATCTTGGCTGGATACATAGGAACCCATCGTATTAAAGCCTGCGCCGATAATCATTAAGAATACACTATCTTTTAATAAATTTATATTAAAAATTGGTTGATCTGCCGCAAGAAACTTTCCTTCTTGAGTAAATGCCTGCATAACAGAGCCAAATCCTCCATCAATATGGGCAATCAAGAAAATTAAAGCAACTGTCACGCCAACTAATAATACAGAACCTTGAATAAAATCTGTCCATAGCACAGACTTTAAGCCGCCCGTGTAGGAGTAAATAATTGCAATTACTCCCATTATAATAATCAGAAGGTTAATATTAATACCTGTCAAATTCCCCAATACCATACAAGGCAGGTACATAATAATCGACATACGCCCAATCTGATAGATAATAAACATCACTGCTCCCAGCACCCGCAGCCCCTTGCTGTCAAAGCGAAGCTCCAGATAATGGTATGCTGTATCTATATCCAGTTTACTGTATATTGGCAGGAAGAACTTAATAGTAAGCGGAATTGCCAAAAGCATACCAAGCTGAGCAAACCACATCAGCCAAGTTCCTGCATAAGAATTTCCAGCGAGTGACAAAAATGAGATTGGACTGAGCAGTGTGGCAAATATA
This sequence comes from uncultured Lachnospiraceae bacterium, assembly GCA_910588535.1. GTDB lineage: Bacteria > Bacillota > Clostridia > Lachnospirales > Lachnospiraceae > RGIG8607. The sequence continues at coordinate 18,199 of CAJUOO010000006.1, forward strand.
GACACTGATGTCACCCACCACGGAACGGTTCCATCTCCTTTAAAAAACTCTTTGCCCTTCATATCTTTTTTTGCAAAAAACAATCCGGCAAATAACACTGCACCCAGATACACAATTAAAATAATCAGATCAATTGTTGTAAAACCCTGCATACCTTCCCCTCCTGTTTTCCTAATTTATTTTGTTATCGTTCTCCCAAGAATCTTACTTTATAAAATTCTCCTTCGCATTCTGTATCATTCTAGCTGCTTCCTCCACAACCGCACTATCTGTATCAAGCAAAGAAGGCAATGGTTCTCTCACACCACCTAATTCAAGCCCCTCATTCTTCTTTAATACCTCCTTGATAACAGCATACATATTGCCATGTGCCGAACACATCTTATAGATAATTTCATTGACAGCATATTGCATCTCACATGCCTTTCCAAGCTCCCCTGCTTTCACATATTCGTCCATCTTCAAGAAAAGCTCTGGCATAGCGCCGTAAGTTCCACCAATACCGCCCTCTGCACCAATCACACGCCCACTGATAAACTGCTCATCTGGACCATTAAACACAATATAATCCTTCCCAGCAGCCTGACAGAACATCTGAATATCCTGAACTGGCATAGAAGAGTTCTTTACTCCTATCACCTTTGGATTCTTTCTCATCTCCTCAAACAGCTTCATTGTCAGGGCAACTCCTGCAAGCTGAGGGATATTATATATCACAAAATCTGTGTCCGGTGCAGCACTGCTGATATCATTCCAGTACTGTGCAATCGCATGCTCTGGCAGATGGAAATAAATAGGAGGGATCGCCGCTATCGCATCTACACCAAGCTCTTGTGCATGTCTTGCCAGCTCCATACTGTCCTTTGTGTTATTGCATGCTACATGTGCAATAACAGTCAGCCTGCCCTCTGCCGCCTCCATCACATTCTCAAGAACAGTCTTTCTCTCTTCTACATTTAAATAGATACATTCACCAGAAGAGCCATTGACATATACACCCTTTACCCCCTTTTCCACAAAATATCTTGTCAATGCTCTTACACCTGCAGGGCTTATCTTTCCCTCCTCGTTATAGCACGCATAAAATGCAGGAATAATTCCTTTGTATTTATCTAAATTTCTGTTCTCTCCCATATCTTCTCCTCATTTCTGCGCCGCTTATCCTCATGGTACCTGTGCTGGCGGCGCGGACACAGATACCTTCTTCTCATCCACTAATTTTCATTCAATGCTTCTGCAAATGCTTTCGTAATTAACTGTGGTCTAGTGATAATAGAACCAACTACCACACAGTATGCCCCCAATTCAATAACACGGCGTGCTTTTTCGGGAGTGTTAATATTTCCCTCTGCAATAACCGGATGACTTGCCTTTGTCACAATCTCACGCAATATCTGAAAATCATCTTTCTCAATCTGCAGCCCTGCACTCTCCTTAGTATAACCCACCATAGTCGTACCAATAAAATCGAATCCTAGCTGATCTGCATAGAGAGCGTCCTCTACTGTGGAACAATCTGCCATCAATAACTGATCTGGATACTTTCTTCTTACTTCCCGATAAAAATCATCCAGCGTAAGATTTCCCGGACGTAAACGTCCTGTTGCATCAACAGCGATTATTTCTGGTTTCACCTCCATCAGCTCATCCACTTCCTTCATCGTCGGGGTAATATAAACGTCACAGCCCTCATAATCACGTTTTACAATGCCAATAATGGGAAGCTCTACCTGCGACTGAATCTCCTGTATATCCTCCTTGGAATTGGCACGAATTCCATACGCTCCTCCTTCCTTTGCCGCCAGCGCCATACGTCCCATAATAAAAGAGGAATGGAGCGGCTCATGCGCAAGTGCCTGACAGGATACAATCAGCTTACCTTTTAGTTGCTCAACCTTCTCATTCATATTTGCTTCACCTCCCTGCTTGATGGTTACAGTATACCGTTTGTAAAAGGAATTGCAATATTTTCAGAGTGTTCTGAAAGTACTTTTGATGTTTTCTAATCTGTCTTTCTTTACAGAAAATAATTCTGTTAAGTTTTTGGTAATATTGCACAAATTTTAGAGACTTCTTTCTACATTTTATAGAGGGTATTGAAAATGTTTCTAAAATGGTTATACTATAATATAGGGAATATCCACACAAGCAATTTATTATACTGAGAATTTTTAGAAGGAGAGTATTATGACTATTTACAAAACAAACGACTACCAAGATATGAGCCGCAAGGCAGCCAACATTATTTCCGCGCAGATTATTATGAAACCAAACTGCGTTCTTGGGCTTGCCACCGGCTCCTCCCCCATCGGACTCTACAAACAGCTTATCGAATGGTATCAAAAGGGAGACTTAGATTTTTCTAAAGTGACCACCATCAACCTCGATGAGTATAAGGGACTTGGACCAGACGACGATCAGAGCTACCGATATTTTATGAATGAAAATCTATTCAATCATATCAATATTGACAAAGCTCGCACCTATGTGCCAAATGGACTTGAGATGAATGAAGAGAAGGCTTGCAGCGATTATAATCAGGTTATCGCACAATCAGGAGGCATTGATATACAGCTTCTCGGCCTCGGAAATAATGGGCACATTGGCTTTAACGAGCCGGATTCTGTTTTCAAATGTGAAACCCACTGTGTAAACCTGACACCTAGCACCATTGAGGCAAACCGGCGCTTCTTTGAAAATGAGGACGCAGTTCCCAGACAGGCGTATACCATGGGTATTAAAAACATTATGCAGGCTAAGAAAATTCTTGTTGTTGTCAGCGGAGAGGCAAAAGCAAAGGCATTAAAAGATGCCCTTTATGGACCTGTCACTCCTTCTGTACCTGCATCTGTGCTTCAGCTTCATCCAGATGTTACTATCGTCGCAGATAAAGCAGCCTTAAAGCTTATCAATTAAAACACATAAAACAGGCGGCATACTCTTAAAAAAATGACATGCCGCCTGTTCTTGTATAACACATTTTTATGTGAATCTCACCAGAGAAAATATATAGAATCTATTTTAGCTACTTTTAAAATAAGTTTTAGCTATATTCCAACACTTTCACTCGTTTCTCTAATTCTTTGTACATTTTAATTAAAAGGCCTGTATTATCATCCCCTAATCTGTGCAATCTATAATATTCCTGAATTTCTATCACTTTGTTTTCTACATGGTCGATCCTTTTATCAAGCCGATTATGTACAGAAACTATCTCCTCTAGAATATTTTCATCCATATCCTTAAGCTCACGGATCTGTTTCATTAAAAACTTAAATTCCTTATCCAATCTTCTTAAATGATTATCTACCTTCTTAAACTGCTCGTCTGTCTGAGCAAATTGTTGATTTATTAACTCAAACCTCTCATTTACTTCTCCAAGGCGCTGATCCACCTCAATTAATTGATTATCTACCTTGTTTAATCGTTTCTCCAATTCATCCAATCGATTATCAACTTCGCTTAATCGATCATCTATCTTACTTAATCTCCTATCTATTTCACTTAACTGTTCATCTACTTTATTTAATCGTTTCTCTAATTCATCCAATCGATTATCAACTTCACTTAATTGATCATCTACTCTACCTAATCGCTTATCAACCTCACTTAACCGGGCATCTACCCTACTTAATCGTTTATCTACTTCACCTAATTGATCATCTACCTTACCTAATCGACTATTTACCTCATCTAATTGATTATTGGTCTCACCTAGCCTATCATCTACTTCGCTTAATCGATTATTGGTTTCACCTAGCCTATCATCTACTTCGCTTAATCGATTATTGGTTTCACCTAATCTATCATCTACTTCACTTAATCGATTATTAGACTCACCTAACCTATCATCTACTTCACTTAATCGATTATTTACCTCATTAATATGCTTGCTTATCTTATCAAAACACTCCGTTGTATGCTTTTCACTTTCTGCAATAAGAGCTGCGATTGCTTTAATATCTTGTTCTTCTAACATAATATTCTCCTTTCTTATGCAGGAAAGTGCTAAGAATAACGAAACGCCAACCTCTCCTGCTATTATATTTTTATTGTGTTTGAGTTGCAGGACATAATCTTAAAAGCTTTTGAGAATGAAAGAATAAAACAGATACAAAATGACATTGTCAATAGATAATAAAATAACTGTTTTAAAAATTGTAACACAATATATACAGATGGTCAATAAATGAATTTATACATTTTTCGACAATAATACCTGTATTTTTATTCATACTAATATCAATATTCTTTGGAAATTAATGCTTTAATTCAAAGGATATTATAGATTTTTTAGGAGAACTTCACATATCTAGTCCTGTTATTTCTTCTATATCTCCTTTTCTGTTTAAGAAAAACTCTTCTATACTCAATTTACATAGCCAACACAAATCATGTATGACAATGATTATTTCCCTACGCATTTATGCACATAGAAATAGAAAAGGAAGACATTTCTGCCTTCCTTCTATTTATTCATATCCCATCATAATTAAGTAGTTGGTTTTCTATATGTCTTTCTAGATGCAACACCAGAACGGTTTATGGTGTACATCTCGCAGCCATCGACTGCCATAGTATTATCACTGATCCATTTACCTGCAACATTATATACATTTGTATTTACCAAACGGGCTCCCCGCTCATTAAACACATAATATCTATTACCAATTCTTTCTATTAAGTAACTGTCACTAGAAGCGGCCTTATACATTTTTCCATCATCACCAAAATAGCATGTGTTTTCAGTAGTTCCTGTAGCTCCTACATCAACGGTCTTCCACGTTGATACTGCCATTTCTCCATTTGTATTGAAGAAATATGTATACCCCTCTATATCTTTCGTTCCGCTAGAGAACATCTGCCCCTTCTCATAACCGGATTCTTTATTATCAGGCATCAAATAATACCACTTATTTCCATCTCTTCTCCAGCCTGTTGCCATGGTTCCGTTGCTGTTAAAATAATATGTTACCTTACCTTTGGTCACGCCCGGTCTAACGGCTGTGCTTTCACCCATCTCTACCCAGCCAGTCTTCATAACACCATTGGCATCCATATAATATATTGTTACATTCTCATCATTCACATCGGCTTCCGTGCCATAGCTATCCAGTGCAACAAAGTCCTCTGTCACAACTTCACCTGTCTCGCTGTCGATGTAATACCACACTCCATTGTATCTGCCCCAGCCCTCACGGACACGCATACCATTATCTTTGTATAAATAATAGCTCTCTGTTTTTGTGCTACTTGGAGTATTGGCATTGGATTCTGATATAACCTTTACCAAACCAATCTTCATGCTTCCATCATTGGATGCTCCGAAGTAATATTCCTCACCATCAATATCTACCTCGCCATATACCATCTGGTAGTCAACAAATCCATCGGCATAGCCATTATTTAGAAAATACCAGCTCTCGCCGATCCTTGTCCAACCCTCACAGACTTTACCATCTCCTCCAAAATAGAAATAGCCTGTCTCTGTGCTTCCTGAGCCGGGACCATATGTATATTCTTCCTCCTCGATAGGAATCGTTCTCCAGCCAGTTGCCATAGCTCCGCTGGAATCAAACCAATAGCCCTCTATTTCTCTTTCATCGCCCCAGCCTGTCACCATATTGCCATTTCTGTCAAAATAATACCAAAGACCCGATGATGGACTTTGAAACCACTGACTCTTGATCATCACTCCATTATCATTATAATACTTCCAGACTGTCTGCCTATTTTCTGTTACCTGAACCCAACCTTTTTTTGCTGTGGTAGTTGTATTATTAGCTGGCGAATTTGGTGAGCTAGGACCGTTTGTAGTGCCCGGTGAAGTTGAACCCGGTCCATTTGGAAGAGTACTTCCAGTCAATAAATATCCACAATTTGGACACTTCTCATTTTCTGCACAGGCAATGCTAAAACTTCCCATTACCATAACAGCAGCCGCTGCTACAGACATATACTGAATTGATCTTTTCATTCTGTTCTCCTTCCTTTTTCCATTTGTTGACATATCTGCATTGTATCACCTGTATCTAAATATTTCAATAGACGATAACGCCTAATTTTCTTACATTTTTCTTATGTGTTCACCAATTTACATTTTTTTCGAAAAAAGAATACATTATCCGACAGGAGAATTACCATAAAACATCTTTTAAAAAAGTCCGAATTACTCGTTCTATCCCTTTCTTCTGCTTAATATAAAAACTGGCTATGCGGACCTTTCTCAAATCTGACTAAATATATCTTGAATAATATACCCTACCCCAATATTCTATCTAATCAGCTTTCTTAAAGTCCACATAGCCAGCCCGCTCTTGTACACAATGCTGTCTATTCAGCCTTATTCTCATTATTTTACTATGTAACTGTCTGCTGTTCCTATTCCTGTAGAAGAAAACACATATACAGAGTAATCTCCCGGCTGTGATGGTCTTACAGAAGTCCACTTATCATCTACATAAAAAAGTGTCTTTCCCTTAACCATCTTGGCATCACTGTCAAATGCATATACATCACCGTCAATCCGTTTTACCATATAAGAACTTCCCTTACCCGCATACAATCTGCCGTCAGCATCTGCATAATACTTGCTGCCGCCAACCTTTATCCACGAATTTTTCTTCATCATACCAACGGATGAGTAATAATACATATCACCACCATACCCCACGAAGCCGGTATGCATCTTGCCATCTTCCTCATCAAAGTAATATTGATTGCCCTCAAGGCTAACCTTCCCACGCACCATCTGGCCTTTACAGAAATTTGGCATATCAGAATCAGCAAAATAAAACCAATTTCTGTCAATCTTCTCCCAGCCAACTGCCATCGTGCCATCTGACTTAAAGAAATACCAGCCACTGTATTCTGCTTCCTCCGTCGGTGAGCTTGCCTCGACCATATTCGTTGTCATGCGCACTGTGCTGTATGGTATCTCAGAGGGTGCTGCCATCAGATAATGCCAGCCTGTCACCATAACTCCATCTGCATCAAAATAATAGCCTTCTGCATATCCTTCTCCCCATCCGGTTGTCATAATTCCCTCTGCATCCAGATAGTAATATGCGCCTGTCTCTGTATTATATCTCCAGCTTAGAACCTTAAGTTCCCCATCAATATAATATCTGTAGCCTTCTCTTCCCGAAGATTCTACCACCTCGTAATACCATCCATTTTTTCTGTCCTCCGCTGCCTGAGAAGCAAATACAGTAGAAAACATCCATATTATAGAAAGGCATATGATAAGCAGCAGCTTTTTATTCGTTTTCATTTTTTCACCATCCTTGCTACAACTGCCATGCCTATTTCTCCTACTCTCATACATCCTGAATGAATTGTAACATGTGGTGTATCCTCTATGCAATATCATTAAGATTGCAATTTTCTTACATTTTTCTTTCTGAATTCCAGAATCTCCCAATCATCCATTGTTATATAATATAAAATCTGTATATTATTTTTCCGATTATCCCAAAAACAAACTATTTTGTGCAAGAAATTTATTTTAAACACATCTCATTTTGATAATCTGCTTTACTTGCCTATACACGATATAGACAAATGTGGCTATCCATGTTCTTCATGTACTAAGCATAAACCAGACGGCAAAAAACAATACCACTCCGCTTTCAATTACCGCACAAAGAACCCTTCTGCATCCAGTTCCCCGTGAGTAGCCCTTCTTTTCTCCTTCGGGGGCAGCGTCATATAATCTCCATATACCACCGTGAGAACCCTGTCATAGCCTTTTGGTATCATCGCCGTCATATCCTCAAAGGGCACCTCCAAAATCTGTTCCGATCCCTCCCTTGGAACAATCATATGCACAAAGTCTGGCTGATAATTACTATAATACAAGAGATGGCTTTTCCCCTTTTTCTGTCTTAATGCTGCCTTCCGCTCCCATCTAATCAATGTCTTCATATCTATGCTGCTTCCTATTCCGGCAAGTAGAGCTACCTGAAGCTTCTGCAAAAAGCTATATTTTGAAAAATCAAGTTTTCTGCGATGTCCCATCGCCATGCCATAGATGATTTTATTTATCAATATCTGCATCTTTCTAGAAAAAGGATTTTCCGAAATCTCATCAAGAATAAAAATATCCACACAGATATGGTTTAATTCTTCTCCATAAAACGATGTATCCTTATCTGGCAGCTTTTTTCTGCTATTTTCATAGATAAGCTTGGGCGTAAAGTCATAAAATGCCTCTCTATCTGAAAAGTCGGAGGGAAACCACAGATGGATTCCCTCCGGCAGCTCCTTTTTTGCTACCTTAATAAAATGTTCATAGTCCTTCCGCATAAAAGCAATGTCCACGTCATCATCCCACGGGATAAATCCCTTATGGCGCACTGCCCCAATCAGGGTTCCGGCATCCAGAAGATAATGGATGCCATGCTTTCTACATATATGATCCACTGCCTTTAACACCTTCAGATTTGCTGCCTGTACCTGCTTGATTCGTGTTTCCATCCCTTATCTTTGCGCCTCTCTTTTTCAAGGAGAATCGCCTTCCTCCTTCTATACGCCAACTGCCTCACAGATTGTTTTTCCCATATAGTCAAGCATCTCATCCGTCATTCCCGGATATAAGCCAACCCAGAAGGTATCCTGCATAATGCGGTCTGTGTTTGTTAAATCTCCCACAACACGATATCCCTCCTGCTCTCTCCTCATCTCGTCAAAACATGGGTGCTTTACAAGATTTCCAGCGAAAAGCATACGAGTCTGCACACCTTTTCCTTCGATATATGGCACGACATGATTTCTGTCCACGCCCTCCCGGCAAGTCAACAGAAAGCCAAACCAGCTCGGTCTGGAACCACTACATGCCTTTGGCAATATCAGCTTATCCTCCGCACGCTTCACCGCGTTGTAGAGATAATCGAAATTATGTCGCCTTCTCTCCACAAAGGATGGGAACTTCTTAAGCTGCGCGCACCCTATGGCAGCCTGCATATCTGTCGCCTTTAAATTATAACCAAAATGAGAATAGACATATTTGTGATCATATCCCAGCGGCAACTCGCCATACTGCTTATCAAAACGATGACCACACAGATTATCTCTTCCCGACGGACATGCACAATCTCTTCCCCAATCCCGGAAAGAACGGATAATTCTGTTTAACATCAAATTATCTGTGTAGACTGCGCCGCCCTCTCCCATTGTCATGTGATGCGGCGGATAGAAGCTTGAAGTTCCAATATCCCCTATCGTTCCTGTCAGGCGCTCTTTTCCATCCATCTCATAGCTGCTTCCAAGAGCATCACAATTATCCTCCACAAGCCACAGCTTATGCTTGTCACAGAACTCTCTGACTGCTTTTAAGTCAAATGGATTCCCCAGCGTATGGGCAAGCATCACAGCCTTTGTCTTATCTGAATAGGCCTTCTCCAACATCGAGATATCAATATTATACTGAGGGATTGTCACATCGACAAATACAGGGACGGCACCATACTGAATTATGGGTGCTACTGTCGTTGGAAAACCTGCCGCCACTGTGATCACCTCATCGCCTCTTTTTACTCTTCTGTCTCCCAGAAGCGGGGATGTCAGCGCCATAAATGCGACAAGATTTGCTGACGAACCAGAATTTACCACAGAGCAGAAGCGAACACCAAGATATTTTGCAAACTCCTCCTCAAATTCTTCCGTATATCTTCCTGAGGTCAGCCAAAATTCCAGCGAACTATCAACCAGATTCGCCATTTCCTCCTCGTTATAGACACGGGACGCATATGGGATGTGATCACCCTCTTTGTATTCTTTCTTATTATGATATTTTTTACAGTATTCACGTGTGGCAGCGAGAATTTCCTCCCGCGCCTGAGACTCTGACATATTTTCAAACATAACTTTTTATTTCACCCTTTCTATCACTGCTTCACTTATAAATTCCCTGATCTGTCTTTCCATACATAAGGGAATGTCATCCCCTCTTTGCTGACATTTCGCCCACTCCACTGTCTTTTCTACCGCCTTTTCAATCCCCCAAACTGGCTTCCAGCCAAAGGTTTTTTTAAGCCTCGAACAGTCCAGCTTTAAGAAATTTGCCTCATGAGGGCCACCATCATACTGGTTTTCCCAGCTCATTCCCTCTCCCCACGCTTTACAAAACAACGTGGCAAGCTCACCTGTCGTCACACAGTCATAATCATCGGGACCTACATTATAATATCCCTCATAGCATCTGTCCTCATACTGCGCTTTACATATTTGCAGATATACCATCAACGGCTCCAGCACATGTTGATAAGGTCTGACAGAAAACGGATTCCGCACCATAATTGGCTCTTTCTTTAATGCTGCACGAATACAATCAGGAATAATCCTGTCATTGGCAAAATCTCCGCCACCTATCACATTGCCAGCTCTTGCGGTAGAGATACGAACATCTCTCTCTTCAAAAAAAGATCTCTTATAACTGTGTGTTACAAGCTCCGAACAAGACTTACTATTCGAATAGGGATCATAGCCATCCAGATATTCATCCTCGCGATACCCCCACTCCCACTCTCTGTTTTTATAAACCTTATCAGTAGTTACATTTAAAACAGATTTCACACACTCCATCTGTCGAATACATTCCAGAATATTCACTGTACCCATCACATTTGTCTCATAAGTGTACACAGGATCTTTGTAGGAATCTCGCACAATCGGCTGAGCAGCAAGATGAAACACAATCTCCGGCTGTGACGCCTTACATGACTTTATCAGGCTGTCTCTGTCGCGGATGTCCCCTATCACTGAATGAATCTGCTCTTCTACTCCTGACAGCTCGAACAGAGTATTCTTGGGAGGCATAAGAGAATATCCCGTCACATCTGCTCCCGCAAGAAGCAGAAGCTTCGTGAGCCATGTCCCCTTAAAGCCCGTGTGTCCAGTAAGAAATACTTTTTTTCCTCTATAAAATTCAAGCATCACATTCCTCACTTCCATATTTTCCACGGTGCATGCCCTGTCTGCCACATCTCCTCAAGACGCTGCATCTCTCTCTGCGTGTCCATGCACTGCCAAAAACCATCGTGATAATAAGATTTTAATTGCCCCTCTGCCGCCAATCTCTGCAGCGGCTCCCTCTCAAATACCGTGTCATCTCCCTCAATATAATCAAATATCTCCGGGTTCATCACCATAAAGCCACCATTTATCAATGTCGCATCAGCAGCATCCTTCTCGCGAAAGGCTCGTATGGTATTATCCTTATCAATATCCAGCACACCCTTCATCTGAGCAAAATCTACAGTGGTAAGTGTGGCAGTCTTTCCATGCAAGCGATGAAATTCCAGAACTTTTTTAATATCCACATTGCTGACAGCATCGCCGTAAGTCAACATAAAAGGCTCATCTCCCACATAACTCTGTATGCGCTTTACCCTGCCCCCGGTCATGGTATGCAGACCAGTATCCACCAATGTCACCTTCCAAGGCTCAGAATAATTATTGTGCACCTCCATGTTATTATTGGCCAGATCAAAGGTGACATCTGAAGTATGCAAAAAATAATCAGCAAAAAATTCCTTTACCACATACTGCTTATAACCAAGGCAAATAATAAATTCATGGAAACCATACTCCGAATAGATCTTCATAATATGCCAGAGAATTGGCTTTTCTCCAATCTCAATCATTGGCTTGGGCTTTAGGTGGCTCTGCTCACTTATCCTTGTCCCAAACCCTCCTGCAAATATAACAACCTTCATTCACCTTCTCCTTTTCCTTATTTCCATTTATCCCTATTTTATAGATTGCTCTATTGAATTGCTCCAAATACTCTCACACACAGATTATAGTCCTGTGGATATTCTCTCACCATGGCAAATGCATCCTCCGCCCTCTCTCTGTCTTCCGTGCGGTACAGACTGATGCAATTCCCAGCATCTCCATCATAACAACAGAAATCTATACGATACGTCTTTCCCGGCTGAACAGGTATCTTTCCAACACTAAGCTTCACCCAGCCATTATCCTCAAATTCTACTGCGTCAAGTGTTGTGGTATAGATTAGATTATCGCCCTCATATTCCACCAGATTCACTTCAAGCTGCACCTCATTCTTTCTCGCATAGGTGGCAACCTTAAAATCGATCCTCTCCACATATGGCTGCTCTGCTATAAATACCTGCGACATGCGGCTGGCAATCAAAGGTAGCTCCACCTTATACGATGGTCCAGTATTTAGTGATACATAAGGAGGCATCGCCGCCACAATAAAGCAGGCAACTGCCGGAACCAAAAAGATCGCCAGCCCTCCCAGAAAGCGCGCCCGAATCCATCCTATGCAAGAATCCACGCTGCTGCTGACATTTCCAGTGCAATATTTCGGATGCTTAAAGAGAGCAACCGCAATCATCAGCGTTGTAAATAAACTCCCTATCATATTCATATCTGTTATGCGAAAGATCTCCCGCATACTGAGCTTAGTCCCTATATATTTATAGATATAATCCCCAAAAACTCCCCATGTAAACAGTTCTTGATCCACATGATCCGGCCAAATATTAACTGTATAGATCATAAACATCAGCATCATAAGAACATCTAATACCATAAATATCTTGGTGTCCTTATTTAAGAAGGACGACAGCACCCAAAATGGAACGGCAAATAATAACCACTGTGGATGCCACTGAGACAAGCCAAAAATCACAGCAATCACCAGACAGCCAAAGTAAAATGCCCACTGGGACAGCTCACTCTTGGTCTTTGGATTGGTAAAATATGCCCATGCACAGATACCGCAGAAAAACATAAGCACTAGACTAAGATGTGCCGCTCCTGTGTCAATTCCTGCCTGATAGACATATCCTGTCGGACCAAATCCAAGCACATACTGTCGAAACAGCGGACTGTGGAAATAAAAGGCAAATTCAAGCACATAGCAGAGTGTTACGCCAATCATATCCCGCACAATGCGAAAAACATTCTTCTCCTTCAACAAGAGAAGAGGAACGAAAATAAGAAGCGAATAATATTTAAATGGTAAAGACAGCGCAAAAAATAACACAAACAGCCGTCTGTTATCCTTGAGATAGTAATAGATTCCTATCAGAATCAAAAACACTGTAAAGATGTCATACTGCCCAAACATAAACTGGCTGAAGAAACCAATCGGCGTCGTGAGAAATACATAAGCACAGAGCTTACTTTTCTTCGCCCCCATGCCAATCACAGATGCGATCTTGTAGATCAGATACCCTGACACCAGATACAGCGATACTGGAAGCAGCTTATACCACATAAGCACAGCCGTATTTGCCGCAAAACGCTCTGGACACGTGACAATCCCCAAAAGCTTTATTGGAATATTCCAAAATGCAAATACCAGATAGGTACTTGGCATATAGCTGCCCCACATATTATATTGATAGGCATCCCACTCATAAAAATCCCAAAAATGTCCCTGAAGATAACCATATGAGCAACCCGCCGTATGCATGATATCCCCCTGCTGAAAGGTCAGAAAACATACCACGGCAAGAGCAGCAAATATAATATAGTCAATTTTGTGCAATGGTTTCTCTGTCATAAGCCTCATCCTTCCGATTCTATTTAACCCCTGTTCTTTCGGTACAGACGGATGCAGAGATTATAGTTCTGTGCGGTTCCTGACTCCATATAGTAGGTTGTCTCGTCAACCTGAGCCTCTGTCCGAAATAGACATACCGTATTCAAGATTGTTCCCTCAGGACAGACAAAATCGATTCGATACTGTATGCCCGCCTTAAGCTGTCCCTCCTTGACGGGAAAAGATACCCATGAATTGTTTTTAAATTTGCTAGTATCATATACGATGGATGCGATCTCTCTCCCTGTCTCCATTTCCGATAACGTTACATATAATGGGACTGTATTTATTCTTGCATAGGTTCCCTGATAAAACTCAACACGGACAATGTCGTCATCTGATGCTGTAAAAACCTGTGTCACAGTATCCCCAACCATCGGCACCTCCGGCCTTCCATTGGAAATATCCAGACTAAGATAAGGAGGAAGCGCCGCCACCAGATAACAGATAATTGCCGGTACTACAAAAATTGCAAGTCCTGATAGAAATCGGATATGAAGCGCCCTCATCCCCTTTGTGATCTCCTGACTCAGATTTCCCTGCGCAAGCGGAGGATATTGAAATACTGCTGCCACTGTCATCAGAGCGGCAAAAATTGTCCCAGATATATTATTATTTTTCAGAGGATAGATATCCCACATCCGCAGCTCTCTGTTCAGATACGGCATCACCTCTTTGCCATACATATTCTTTCCAAGGATTCCCCACTCAAACATTGCCTGATCAGCATTATTAATATAAATACCACACAGATAGATACAGAAAAATAACATCATCAGTACATCCAGCGCCCAGAATACCTTAGTATCCTTGTGAGGCATTGCACCCAGCACCCAAAAGGGCACAGCAAACAACAGCCACTGTGGATGCCACTGCGCCAGACCAAAAATCACCGTGCAGGAAAGAGTAGCAAAAAAACACATCCACTGCGCAGACAAAACCTTTCCTGTAACATTTTTAAAATACGCCCATGCGCAGATCAGACAAAAAGCACAGATAACAAGGCTTAGATTTGTAGATCCAGTGGGAAGAGATGCACTGTACACATATTCTGTCGGCGTAAAGCCAAGCACATAATCCCGGAAAAGTTCACTGGGAAAGTAGAACACAAGTTCCACAACATAAGGAATCGCAACCAACACCATATCTCGAATAATTTTCCAGATATTTTTCTCTTTTAACAATAACAATGGCACAAAGACCAACAGTGGAAAATATTTAAATGGAATTGCCAGCGCAAAGAACAAAACAAACCGAAATCGTTCCTCCCGAACATAATAATACACGCCTAGCAATGTAAAAAATACTGTAAAGCTATCATATTGCCCAAATAAAAACTGGCTGTAAAATCCAATTGGTGCGGTGAGAAAAGCATACATGGCAAGCTTTGCTCTGCCCTTTCCAAGCGAAAGTTCCTCAATAATCTTATATATCAGCACAGATGATCCCAGATAAAATAGGGTGGGAAGTAGCTTATAGTACATCATCAGCCAGTAGGATACCTCCAGTTTTGGCTCATGTAAGATGCCTAAAAGCTTAACTGGAATATTCCAGATCGCAAACAGAATATAGGTGCTTGGCATATAACTTGCATACATATCTGCCTTTTCTACATTCCACTCATAAAAATCAAGAATATGTCCTTGAAGATAAGCAAAGGAGCAGCCTCCCGTATGTCGGATATCACCCTGCTGAAATACCAGATAACAAATCACAGCACAGACGGCAAATAAGATAAAATCCTTTTTTTCTGCAATCTTTTTCATAATAATCCCCACACTGCCCTTAGCGGCCTGATATAAAAATGAAACCGCTGCCTTAAAAGTATTTTCACGCAAACTCCGATCCGCCTGCTTTAGCAGGCATACGCATCAGGATAACCTCTTATGTGGTAAGCAACAACATCGCAAGCATCCAAGCTATGCCAAGCGCCGCTCCAGCCAAAAATCGAGTGCGCAGCCAGCCCGTGCAGATCAGAGGAAGCTCCTCCACCTTCTCCGCCAAACATGCAGGATGCTTAAATCCCACAATTACCAACAGAAGAATCGTATACAAGGATGCCACCATATCAATTCCGCCAATCTCAAATCTCTTTATCACAATATAGGCGGCAAGCAGACATGCCCAGCCAATATCCAGTATCATAAAGATCCGGATATCCTTGTGTAAAAATGCACTTAGCACACTGATTGGCACAAGCAGCATAAAAAACTCTGGCTTCCAATTTGTCAAGCACAAAGTAACTGTTCCTGATAACCCGATAAAAAATGTGGCATAGCCAACCAACTCCTTCTTCGATCTTGTGTGTGTAAAATAAGACCAGCCTAGAATCACTACAAAGAAAAACAACACATACTGAATCACAAAAATGCCAATATTTAGCCCGGCCTCAAAATTTGCATTGATATCAAACAGATTTACATTCTGAAACAGTATTGGATGATTCTGGTAAATCAGACATTCCAGCAAAAATGGAAGCGCCGCCAAAACAATATCCACACACAATCGACAAAGCCGCTTTTCCTTCAGCAGCAGAAGTGGAAGAAATAACACCCAGATATATTGCAAACAACCTATCGCCACTGCAAAACAACCAACAAAACCCCATCGGTTATTTCTTAGATAAAAAAACAGCCCAAGCATCACGAAAAAAAGAGGGATTATCATAACACTCCAGTAGGAGAATTGCAGAAAAAATCCCAAAGGCATGGTAAACACCGCAGAGGCACATAACTTTGCCTTTTTCTTTCCCATGCCAATCTCACAGGCTATCTTATACACCAGATAGGTACTTGCCAGATACAATAATACAGGCAAAAGTTTATACCACACAAGTACAAAAAACGGCACCTCCGGCATAGGAAAACGAACCAGAAACGTAAGCTTAAGCGGCAGGTTCCACACGGCGTAGATCACATAGATAAGTGGCATATATGCCAACTCTCTTATCCCACATTCCCTGCCATATTCATAAAAATCCAGAAAACGGCGATTTAGATAGCCAAAGCTTGCCCCCGCCGTCTGAACAAGTGATTCCGCGTCACAAAACAATAGCATGGAAAGCAGTACTGCCAACACAACAAGATAATCTGCCACAGTAAAAGGCTTCACAGGTCTAATAAGCTCCCCAGCATCTTCCTTTAGTACTTTAAGCAAACGAAACTCCTTTTTCAATTCCTGTTCATCCTTTCCTGTTAATCCCTCCTACACCACACCTCGGCACTGCAGTTCACCCTGCTCTCTCAAGGAGCTATCTGCACTGTAAAATCTGCACTGTCCAAGGAAAAATTGCGGTTATAGTAAGGGTCGCCCGATTCCAGCAGCTCTCGATAGCGCTCTCGAAACATTCGAACCTCATTTTCAAAGCGGATACGCTTTTCCTCTGTGTTTTCAAAGCCTCTGGAACGCGACTCATAATGCGTCAGCTCCGCATAAGGATTAAAAACCACAAGCAGCCCCTTTTCACGGATGCGCAGACAAAAATCCACATCATTAAATGCTACAGTAAATCTCTCGTCCAATCCATTTAACTCATCAAACAATGCCTTTCTCACCAACAGACACGCTCCCGTCACAGCACTCACATCCTGTGCATAGTAGAGCCTTCCCATATATCCCAGATTTTCCTTTGACACTCCATAATGGCTGTGTCCTGCGGCACGGTGCGCACCAAGCCCTATCACGACCCCGGCATGCTGCACAGTATCATCGGGATAATATAACTTTGCCCCCACAGCTCCCACATCTGGACGCTGCCCGTACATAAGAAGCTCTTCCAGCCAATCACTGTTAATAACCTCTGTATCATTGTTCAAGAGCAACAGATATTCGCCCTTTGCAAATCCAGCGCCAAAATTATTGATCGCAGCGTAATTAAAACCTGAATCCCATTTTACCACAGATACATTGGATAGTGTATTAAGATATTCATAATATTCAAAGGTTTCAGCATCTACGCTATTATTCTCGATTACAATTATCTCAAAATTACGGTACGAGGATTTATCCAAGATCGAGTCAATGCATCTGGTCAGATCATCCACATGATCCTTATTGGGTATTAAGATTGAGATCAGTGGCTGAATCGTCAACTTATAATGGATGCGATATATGGTAGGAAATGCCTTTGTGCTCTCCACTGTCGCCTCAATTCCAAGAGCTGCCAGATTATCATGCACCACTCGTTTCCCTGCCTCAATCGCATATGGTTTAGAATTAATATCAGACGCGACAGAATTAGGATGAGAGCGCCAATAATACAACAGCTTCTGTATATGTCTCACCTTCCTAGCCGCCTGTGTAAGTCTCAGAATCAGATCATGATCCTGACTGCCATCATATTGGCGGAAGGTCCCTGCCTTCTTAAGAAGCTCTGCGTCAAAAACAGAAAGATGGCAGATGTAATTATTAGCCAACAAATTATCAAAGGCATAATCTGGTTTAAAATGATATGTGATAATCTTTCTAATATCATTCCCCTCAAAGGTCGCCTCATCTGTATAGATATAATCTGCATCTTCCTCGCAGATTACCCTCATACACTCATATAGGGCGCTAGGATGTAAAATATCATCATGATCAAACAGAGCCATATACTCCCCTGTCGCCATCTCAAAACAGATATTGGTATTTTTTGCAATTCCTTGATTCTCTATCTTTTTATAATGAATCCGGGAATCCATCTTGCATATCTTATCACAATATGCTCCCACTTCCGTATGTGCATCATCACTGCCATCGACAAGACATAGCTCCCAGTTTCTATAGGTCTGTTGCCTGCAGGAATCAATCATCTCATCCAAAAACCGAATCGGCGTATTATAGAGAGGAACTAGGATGCTAAAACGAATATTTTTCTGGAACTGTGTATTTTCCTGAGCTCTCCTGACCTCATCTGGCAGAAAAATACGGTTCCACTCGCCCTTTCCTGTCTGCTTTTCCCTGTGCTTCCTCCATATCCGCCGGACACAGCCTGTCAGCCCATATTTCCCAAGCACATTTTTCACGCGCTTTCCTTTGCGAAAAACAAACCTCGCCGGCTTCAATGAGCGCCATACAAAAGAATTTTGATAATGATCCAGTGCCTTGATAAGCTCACCCTTCTCTCGCTCAAGCTGCCCTGCCTGTTCTTTTAATCTGCGGATATCAAGCAGATCCTTTCTATAATCTTCCATCTGCCCATAATATAATTTCTTATAATGCTCCGCCAACATGCGGTCCTTATCTGTTTCCGTCATATTCTATACCTTTCTGCCATCACAACACATCTGCAAAATGCTTTTCCAGCTTCTTAAAAGCAAGTGTTCCAGCCATGCCAATAAACAGCGCCACGACCCAGAAATATAAAGTCCACTCACCCTTCTCCCAAAACCAGACCTTATCAAGAAACGCGTCCCGATAGCCGCTTGTAATATAGTAGATTGGATTTAGCTTCAAGATGCGGTGTATGTTGGGTGTCAGCCAATTCATATCATTGGTATCCCACATAATTGGTGTCAGCCACATAAAAAACTGCAAAAGTATATTTACAATCTGCCCCAGATCACGGAAAAACACTACCATGGACGCCGTGATATAGGACAACCCCAGAACCAGAACCACCGTTGCAAAACTATAATAAAAAACCTGCAGCATATAGATATGAGGTGCCATCCCAAAGCATAAGTAAATCCCCGTTAAAAGAGCGATAAAAAACAGATGCACATACGCAGCCGATATAATCTTAACCATAGGCAGCACACTGATCTTAAACACTACCTTTTTCACCAGATAGGAAAATTCCATCAGGCTATTTGTCGCGCTGAGAAGTGCCTCCTGAAAAAAAAGATATGGCACAATACCCACAGTCAGCCAGAGCGCAAAAGGCACATCCCTTTTCATTCCCTGCTTAAATCCCACCTGAAACACTAAAATATAAATAGAAACTGTGACGATCGGCTGCACAAATGCCCATATAATTCCCAGATAGGAAGCAGCATACCTGCTCTTAAAATCCTTGTTTGCCAGATCAAGAATAAGCCTTCGGTTTCGGTACACATCGCGAAACCAGCCAGATGCCAGCCCCCATGTTCTGATCATTCCATTTTTTAACCTTCCCATGTTATTATCCCTTACGCCTGTGCACAATATTGCCAATCTTTCGAAGTGGTGAGGTAAACCTCCAGCTCGTCGAGCCCAGCAGTTCCTGAAGACTTCCCGATACAACATTCACACGATCACGCAATACCTCATTCTCTGCCTTTAGCGCGCTGATCTCTCGAAGTGCAGACTGATATTGTGCTTCCTTCTCCTCAAGCCTCGCCTCGTGCTTTTTGTACTCATTTTGCATATATTCCCATATTCCCTGAAAATACTCTGCTATCCCGTGAACCATCAATGCATCGATTGTGACATAGCGAAATACAAAAGTGACATGATGAAATCTCCGCCCCTCTGCGGGCGCATAGACTGTCAGCGGATCCGCCGTAGTAAAAATATACTTATCTTTATCATGATAAGCATCATTTCCCTCCATATAATGAAGAGGCTTTTTCTCCTCCCCTATCTGATCTGAGGCCTCCACCATCTCTACCATGCATGGAGAATTAAGCGGATCGATGCGGATACTTCTAACCCTCTCAGGCACATCAAACTCCAACTTCTGGAGCCCCTTTGTGTCCTCCACCGGATAGGTTCTTGCCATATCCTCGGTAAAGCCATCACCCTGACTCATAAATATCTGGATATAATATGGATGCGTGCCACTCTTAATATAATTCTCTGTCTCCTCCACAAATTCTGCACCCTTTTTGACCTCATAGACAAATTGATAGATATCCCCGTAAGGGCGCAGCTTCCAGAAACTCTCATCAATCCCTGCGACAGCCTGATAGGTTGTCTCTATCTCCGTCGCTCCAACTGGCGCGTAGGTTGCAAACCTTTTTGCCACTGTTAGCCCCGTGCGGTTCATGGCATGCTCCACACTATTCTTGGTAAAAAAATGAATATGAGTATTATCCAAAAGCCCTACCTTTGTGTATTCAAATTCATGATTAAGAAGATTGATAAGCACCGAATTATGTCCCAGATTCGGCACGGAAAAAAGTATGGAGCCATCCTGCTTTAACAGACTTTTCGCCTGTATCAGAACTTCCTCTGGATCACGCAAATGCTCCAACACATCCGCAAAGGTTATATAATCAAACCGGATCGTTTCAAATCGCTTCATCCATGAGAAGGTCTCTATATCATCCACCACCAGATCCTCTCCATAGCGCAGTGCTTCCTTGCCCGCCTTCTCATCGATCTCCACCAGATAGATCTTACAGTCAAGTGCCTCCTTGAGATACTTTGTCATACGCCCATTTGCAGGACCAAATTCCAGCACCGTGGAGCCTCTTTTTATCTGGTTAATAATAAGAGAAAGAGAATTTGTATTCACCATATCCAAGTCAAAATCATATTTCGATTCTATCATTCTGCCCTCCATGCCGGAGCATCTGCAGCACAAGTATGCCGCCAGTGATGATTTAAAACCACCACACCCTCCGCAATATAATCCATCAAGACAAAGAACTTCTTGATCTGAGACTTATAATCAAAATTCACCGTTGCCGTTCTGTCAAATAACGCTGTATCAAAATAATAATTTCCCCCCGTCAAATTAAAGCCATCATAAGTCAGCGCCACCATATTCTGACCTTTCTTCCACGGGATCTCCATATGATCCAAAAGAGTGTTTAAGCCACAGATATATTCGTGATCGATGCTTCGAATCGCCACCCCAAGCACTGGCTGTGCAACATGCTCTTCATATACTTGATACCACACCTGAAGTGTCACATCCTCCCCTTGATGTATCTCGGAGATCTCTTCCCCCTGTTTATTTATCAGCATCACTCTCTCGATCTCAGCGATTGTGTGTTCCTCCAGCTTAGGAGGCTCCTCTGCCTGTTCCTGTATTTCCTCCTGCGGTTCCCTATCTGTCAGCGCCTGATATTCTTCCAGTTTAAGACCACTTTTTAGGAAATCAGTATATTGATCCGTCACCACCTCCGCAGCTCCGTCCATCACCATATCACCCTCATTGATCCAAATCACACGGCTACAAAAACGCTTAATCATATTGACATCATGGCTGACAAACAGAATCGTCTTCCCCGCCTGCATAAATTCCATAAATTTATCCATGCACTTCATCTGGAACCTTGTATCACCCACTGCAAGTGCCTCATCCACAATTAAAATCTCTGGGTCCACATGGATCGCCACCGCGAAGGCTAAGCGCACAAACATGCCGCTGGAATAGGTTTTTACCGGCTGCCAGATAAAATCTCCAATATCGGCAAAGGCGACGATGCTGTCAATCCGCTTCTCCATCTCCTCCCGCGAGATTCCCATGATCGTCCCATTGAGATAGATATTCTCCATACCAGTAAATTCCATATTAAAGCCCGCCCCCAGCTCAAGCAGTGCTGAGATCCTGCCATCTATCTGCTTGGTACCGCCCGTCGGGCTTAACACGCCTGTCAGAATCTTAAGCAATGTGGACTTTCCGCTGCCATTTTTGCCCACAAAACCAACCGACTCTCCACGCTCTATCTGAAAAGAAATGTCCTTCAGTGCATAAAAATCTCTGGAATATTTCTTGTGGGACAGTGAAAACGTCTCCTTAAACCGATCCTGCGGTCTATTATACAATCTGTAGATCTTGGTGATATGCGCAAGGTTAATCACTGTTTCACCCATATATTACCTCATTTTTGTCTCCTGCTTATAAAAGGCTCTTAATTCCCGGCCACTTCTGATCCTTCTCTGAGAAAATAAGCTCCATACCCTCCGGTATCGGCCACTTAACACCAATATCTGGATCGTTCCATATCAGCCCACCCTCATCATTTGGATGATAGAAATCCGTACACTTATAAGCAAACTCTGCCATCTCTGACAGAACCAAAAAACCATGCGCAAAATTCTTTGGAACAAAGAATTGTTTCTTATTCTCTGCAGACAAAATCACTCCATACCACTTTCCATACGTCTTTGAGCCGGGGCGCAGATCCACTGCCACATCAAATACTTCACCACTGACCACACGGACAAGCTTGTCCTGCGGATATTCCTTCTGAAAATGCAGTCCCCGAAGCACACCCCTTCTTGAGCCAGACTGATTATCCTGAACAAATGTTACGTCAATCCCTGCCTCCTTAAAATCTGCCGCATGATAAGTCTCGACAAAATAACCTCTGGCATCCCCAAACACAGTCGGCTCAATCACCTTCAGTCCCTCAATTACCATGCCATCACATTCACACTCTGTCACTGTAATCTTTCCCATCGCTCTTCCTCATTTCCGTGCAAAATTTATAATCCTTCTGCCACCTCTACCAGATATCTGCCATATGCCGTCTTCATAAGTGGCTCTGCTAATTTCAAAAGCTGTTCCTTTGAGATAAAGCCTCTCTTGTAGGCGATCTCCTCGATACAGGAGACATACAGTCCCTGCCTTTTCTGAAATGCCGCGACAAAATCCGCCGCATCCAAAAGCGCGTCATGATTGCCCGTGTCCAGCCACGCAAAGCCTCGCCCTAATGTCTCCACATGGAGAGTTCCTCTGGTGAGATACTCGTTGTTCACACTGGTGATCTCAATCTCCCCGCGCTTGGACGGCTTGACATTTTTCGCGATCTCTACGACATCATTATCATAGAAATAAAGTCCCGGCACAGCATAATTAGATTTTGGCTTCTCTGGCTTTTCCTCAATCGAGATCGCTCTTCCATCTGCATCAAATTCCACTACACCATACTCTCTGGGATCTCTTACATAATAACCAAAGATCGTGGCTCCCGGCTCACTCTCCGTGCGCTCTGCAACGCGCTTAAGCACAGCAGAAAAACTCTGTCCATAGAAAATATTATCTCCAAGAATCAGCGCCACATGATCCTTTCCGATAAATTCCTCCCCGATAATAAATGCGTCCGCAAGTCCTCTCGGCGACTCCTGAATCGCATACGCAAGCTTCATGCCAAGCTGGCTTCCATCACCCAAAAGCTCCTCAAAAACCGGAAGATCCCGCGGTGTGGAAATAATTAACACCTCCCGTATACCCGCAAGCATCAAGATAGAAAGTGGATAATAGATCATAGGCTTGTCATACACTGGCATAATCTGCTTGCTGATCGCCTTTGTGAGCGGATATAAGCGTGTTCCTGAACCACCAGCTAATATAATTCCCTTCATATTGTAACCTCCATACTTAAACTTTTACACAAAGACATCTCCCTATAAGCCTGATTACAGGGAGACATCCTATTCCATATGGGATATTATTCAGTTATTTTGTCATGGTACATCTCATCATAATACTTCTGATATTCACCACTTGTCACATTCTTCATCCATTCCTCATTCTCAAAGAACCATGCAATAGTCTTCTTTATCCCATCCTTAAACATTGTCTCTGGCTCCCAGCCGATCTCTGCTTTGATTTTATCAGGAGCGATCGCATATCTTCTGTCATGCCCCTTTCTATCCTCCACATAAGCGATCAGATCATAGCTTATCTTCTGTTTTCTCGGATCCTCATCGGAGAGCATCTCCTTGAGAGTATCGAGAATAATATGGATGATCTCAATATTCTGCTTCTCATTATGTCCGCCAATATTATATCTCTCGCCCAGACGTCCGTTTTCCTGAACCATGTCGATCGCTTTGGCATGATCGTCTACATACAACCAATCTCTGACATTCTTTCCATCTCCATACACAGGGAGCTTCTTTCCCTGAAGAGCATTATTAATAATCAGCGGTATCAGCTTCTCTGGGAACTGATACGGCCCATAATTATTGCTGCAATTTGTAATATTCGCCGGAAACTTGTAGGTGTCCACATATGCCTTTACCAGCATATCTGAGGAAGCCTTACTCGCCGCATATGGACTGTGTGGATCAAGCGGCGTCGTCTCATAAAAATAGCCATCTCCGTCGGGAAGGGAACCATATACCTCATCTGTCGAGACATGCAAAAATCTCTTATTCGGCTTGTAGGTACCATCCCCCAATTCCCAGCTCTCCTTTGCTGCATTTAACATAACCAATGTTCCTAGAACATTCGTCTGCACAAAAACCTCCGGGTTTACAATACTTCTGTCCACATGGCTCTCCGCTGCAAAATGCACAACCCGGTCAATATCATTCTCAGCAAAAATCCTGCGAATACTATCTGAATCACAGATATTCGCTTTTACAAAAGTATAATTAGGATTTTCCTCTACTCCCTTTAAATTTTCCAAATTTCCCGCATAAGTCACACAATCCACATTAATGATGCGGATGCTATCCCCATATTTACGAAACATATAATGAATATAATTAGAACCAATAAAACCTGCTCCGCCTGTCACCAGATATGTTTTCATCATTTCCCTCATTTCTGCTGCACTGTCATGTGCGCATTTTAATTAATCTTAAACATTACCTCTACAAGATTGTACCATTTTCCAAAAATTTCTTCAACTACTTTATTTTTCCACTGGCGCTAATATAGCCATAACCAAATTGCGCTTTTTTTGTGTTCCCGCCACTTTCATATCTGGCGCAAACACACAGTTTTGTGTTGTGTATACAGTGACCGCCTGATTGCCAGATACCGCATCACTGAACAGTCTAATCTGACAGTTTCCACTCTGCATCCCCTCCGTCTCAAAAGAGATAGCGACATCTTCATTATTTTTAAGACTCTGGCAGTCTATTTTATATGCTTTTCCATATCCATTGTCCTGTGTAATCTCCACATATAAACTGACTGGATTTTTCCTTCCATAGGTGGAAATCTTGATCGCCACTGTAAGGTCTTTATGTTCTAGCATCTTCTCTGTCACTGTAAAATCTTGTTCCACCACAAAACCATCCAAAAGATATCCAGCCAGCTCCATCCCATACGGCGCACTTCCAGAATCCATATATTCCGCCTGATAGCCCTGTTTTTTTAGCTGATAGGTCAGACTAACCTTCTTAATAGAATCAAAGACACTCTTCTCTGCTCCAGCAAGAGCCTCAAAGCCCACACCCGACGCAAATAGCAAAAGAAACAGAAAAACCGCCACTCCCATCGCTCCCCGAAGCTTGTTCTTATCTTTAAGCAGATAGCAAACACTCTCCGCCACAGCCAGAGCCATAAATGGTATGATACATAGATAGTATCCCGCCTGATAGCCTCCAATATACCCCTCTAATGTAAAACGTCCCTTTGTAAGCTGTGTCACCATCATAATCACAAGTCCTATCACCATAGAAGCATAGAAGGCCGTATAACTGCTTCTCTTTCTCTCTCTGGACATGTGCTTTATAAACCCTTTTACACATGTTAGAAAAACAAACAAAACTGCAGCCAACATCAGCACAAACAAAAGCCAGCCCTGCCAACCATCTGACAAAAATCCTACCTTGGGCTTCCACGCCTCAAGAGAAGCTGTTATATTCATATCTGGCTGTACGCTTCCAAAACTGACATGCAGCAGTATAAGATATACTGCCACAACCAAATAGACGGGAACAGTAAAAAGAAACCGATAATTGAAAAGCACACCATGACCTTTATTCCAAATCACATCATAGACAATTATTCCAACAAGCAAGACCGTGACAAAGCCTGCCGCTGTCAAGCTGCTCATCGCTGACAGGAAAAATCCTGCCGCCAATAAAATATAAGTTAATCCTCCCCTTTTTCTCTCATAATAACGAAGTGCACCAAGCACAAAGATAGACACACCCAGATTGGCGAGATTATTATTGGAAATGCTGGAGCCAAATATGGCAAGCATCGGCAAAGAGGTAGCTGCCACAGCATAGATCCCATGAACCAAAATAGAGCCTGTACCAAGTCTTGTGCATCCAACATAGAAAATAACGATTATCACAAACCCTGACAGATAGAGATTTGCCGTTTTCAACCGCTTCTCATCGACATATACAAGCCGCCCTTCCTCTGCTTCTTCTGTGACAATTCCTCCTATCAGATGTAAAAACTTATAATATAACGGCGGATTTTCCAGATAACAGACGCGATCTTTGATCCTATACTGACAGATATCACCTTCCAATTCCACTCTTTCTTCACATAAGCCTATCTTCTCAAATTCTGGAATCAACTTGCCCGGATTTTCCTCCATATAAGCAAGATAAGAAAGATGTGCCTCCTCATTCGGTATATAGCCAAGAGCATCCCTGTAATAGAACATCCGAAACAGAAAAAATAAAAATACCAATCCATAGATCGCAAAAATTGCACACTTTCTCATATCAGTTCCCCATTTTCTTAAGCTTGAGTAAATTAAGATACAACTCAAAAAGCTGCCTGTGCCTCTTCCCCACCACATCCAGAATTACACCACAACTAAGCAGCAACAGTCCCGATACCATCAAAAAACCCGAAACAATTAAAGTGGGAAATCTGGGCACGACATGCGTCTTAAAATATTCCAGAAGTACAGGGAAAAACATCCCCATGCTCACAAGCATACATACAGCAGACAGTACACCAAAAAATACTAAGGGTTTATAGTCCTTAAACAAGACTATAATGGTACGTATCACACGGATGCCATCTTTTATGGTATTCAGCTTCGATATACTTCCTTCTGGTCTATCCCGGTACTCCACCGGAAGTTCTCTCACACGAAAGTTCTTGTCCAGTGTGTGGATGCTCATCTCTGTCTCAATCTCAAATCCCTTGGATAGCACTGGAAAGCTCTTTACAAACTCCCAGCTAAACGCTCGATAACCCGTCATAATATCCCGTATATGACTGTGAAATAAAATATTGATCGCAGAACAGACCAGACGATTGCCCATATTATGCAATGGTCTGTGATTCACCTGATAATATGTGGCGGAGAGCCTGTCTCCGATCACCATATCCGCTCTGCCGCCAAGAATCTCATCCGCCATCTTCTCTGCTGCCTCCGCGGGATATGTGTCATCTCCGTCTGCCATAATATAACAGGCAGCATCAATATCCCGAAACATGCTTCTTATCACATTTCCCTTTCCCTGTCGGTATTCCCTGCGAACAATAGCTCCCGCGCGCTTTGCCGCCTCCACTGTCTGATCGGTGGAATTATTATCATAGACGTAGATAACTGCCTCTGGCAGTGCTCTTCTAAAATCCTTCACTACCTTTTCAATCGTTCTGCCCTCATTATAACAGGGAAGAAGAACCGCTATTTTATCCCTCATCCATTCTCCCCAAAGCACCTAGACAGAACCTTTTTCCATCTCATTCTTCATATATTCCGCAATCGCCTTCTGCCAGTCCGCCGCCACATAGCCACAGGTCAGCTTAAGCATATAATTATCAAGAACAGAATATGCCGGGCGCTTTGCCGGGGCATTAAATTCTTCCGTCGTTATTCTTTTCACCCTCGTGTTCTTTCCCGCCAACATAAAGATCTCCTCTGCAAAATCCGCCCAGCTGCAGATTCCCTCGCATGTTCCGTGAAATAAACCATAATTCTCTGTCCAGATAAGGGCATCTATTATCCTCGCAAGCTCCGCTGCACTGGTAGGACTGCCAAATTGATCCTTGACAACACCTACCTCATCTCTCGTCTCCGACAGCCGAAGCATAGTCCGAACAAAATTCTTGCCATCCCCATACAGCCATGCCGTGCGCACTATAAAATAATTCTCTGCAAACTGCTCCACAAAGCGCTCGCCGGCAAGCTTTGTCTTTCCATACATTCCCTGAGGATCTGGCTTGTCAAACTCCGTATATGGTGTACTGGCATCACCGGCAAACACATAATCCGTAGAAATATGCATAAACTTTGCTCCTGTCTCTCTCGTGGCAATGCTTATATTCCTTGGCCCAATCGCATTGATGCGGTATGCACTGTCCACCTCCGTCTCACATGCATCCACTCCCGTGTGAGCCGCACAGTTAATGACCGCATATGGCTTAACCTCACGCACCAGTGCCAGAGTCTTGTCAATATCCGTAATATCCAGCTCTTTCACATCTGTATTTACAATCTCAATATCTGTGCGATTCTCATACATTTGATTGATTGCCCTTCCGAGCTGTCCATTGCATCCAGTCACTATTATTTTCTTCATTCAACTATCCCTCACTTCTTTCTATTCTCTTCGCTTATTTTACACAAAATTCCAGTTCGTCGCAAGCCATTTATCCTCTTCTTAATTCTCCTCCCCCTTCTCTTCCTCACATCCTAAGATCCAAAGCTATAACTTTATCTATATTTCTCGATAACTTAAACATCACATTACAACTACCTTTGTACTAAATACTATCAATATTACTCTTTCCTAAAATATAATAGATTATAGCATACCTACTCACTTTTTTAAAGCTTCTTATCCATATTTTCCCTTTCTGTGCTTTGACTTACATGATAGAGCTATACAATCATACTTGCGCAGGGTATGTGCAGCTTTCGCTGCTAATTTCCCTACGCGCCCTTGCGCAATCGAGTACCGTGCCGAACATGTGCAGCTTTCGTTGCATATCTCCTCCACGTGCCCATGGCGCGCAAATAAAAAGAGCGGCGAATCTCTCGGATTCCGCCGCTCCTATCATAGTTCTATTTTTTTACCCATCTGTCCAGAAAACCAGCTAACTGTCCTTTATGGAAACAATGTCCGCCCTCCTGCACATCATGGAGGATACAATCCTGCGCGTCAAACAATTGATAGGCGCGCTTCATAATTTCAAGTTGCTCATATACATTTTCAAGCCCCCGCTCTCCATTAAGATGATCTGCGCGGCAGGATTGAATCATGACTGGTCTTGGCGCCAGCAGCGCTCCTATATCCCCCATATCCACATGCCTCCAAAGCCCCGGCACATAGTTACAGCTACAATTTCCATTTAATGTGAGAAGAGAGTCCTTGTATCCATAAAAATATCCGCTTATCACTGCATAAGAAATTCTGTCCTCCAAAGCTGCCAGCCACAGTGTCTGCATACCGCCTCCTGAAAAACCGAGGCAGCCTATCTCCTTTGTGTCCCACTCCCCGCGCTCACATATGTAATCTATCAGTCTCATAAGATCCCAGACACACATTCCTATCACTGTCTGACCAAGAGACTGTGCCATGCGGGAAAGCTCATTGCAGGTGCTGCCAAGAAACTGATCCTCCCTGTCTCCCTGCAGAGTCGCCTCCCTGCGCTCCCCGAAACCGCGGCTGTCATTGCACAGTGCCACATAACCAAGCTTTGCAAGCTGCAGGCCATAATCATAATTGAACTGTTCAATTCTATCCTTCACGGCAGGAATTTGTGCCATTCCTGCCACTGCATACTTTCCGCCTCCCATATGTCCCGGAGGTGCAAGCACGCACTTTTTCTTCTGTTCTTTCTCTGCCAAAGAGGCAGTGGGCGGGATAAGGATATAGACAGGCATCCACACATCAGGCTCAACCTGAATGAGAACCTTCTCTCTGATAATTCCATCCTCGATCTCCACCCTCTCCTCAAGCACTGGCTGAAGCGGGCAGGTTTCCATATATGACAGCCCCAAAAGCTCGGACAACACTGTTCTTACATGAGATTTCCACACCAGATATTCTTCTTTGGTATTTGCCATAAAAGCATCCTGCCTGCCAAAACGGTCAAACTGCTTTTTTAAATGGTTAAGACAGGTATAATATTCCTTAATCTTAATTGTCCGCTCCACGCTTTACTTATAAGCCTCCATAAATCTGTCATACTGAGCCTGCTTGATGGTTATCAGCTCCTCAATATTCATATTCTTTAAGGTTGACAGATAGTTGTCAAAGGTTGACATATCATTGACACCGGAGATAAATGCCACATTCATCTGCTCTACATAAGTCTGTATATCCACCAGATACTGGCTCAGCACACTTGCTTCTTCATCCGTCGCATATACATTCGGGAAAGGTGCCTTAATATATTTCTCTATCTCCTTATCTACCTCAACATGCCATTTTGCCAAAAGAACATCTGTCGCTGGAACACTCTGCTGAGATGGCATACATGGCGCATTAATACCTAATTGCTGATACCACACAGTGTCCTCACTACATCTTGGAAGATATTCTCTGCTTCCATCTGCTGCTTCTGTATATGTGACATCTTTAAGTCCCCACACGTACAGGTCCTGACATTCCTCACCCATAATATAATCAAGGAATTTTACTGCAAGATCCACATTGCCGGAATTCTTTGTTACTCCGAAAATTCCAGAAACTGGATTTCTTCCTACATAGTTGCCCTCATACTCGCCGGAAATAGGTGCCACGCCCTTAAATATAGGTGTTGTCCCATCATAATCTGCAAACTGTGCGCTGTATAAGGTTGACATCTGCCAGCTAAAATCAAAGGTAACACCTGTGATATCCTGTGCACAGCGGGAAGTGATCTGATCTCTATTCAGAGAAGTATACTCCATCTCCAAAAGTCCCTCATCATATAAGCTCTTTAAGAACTCAAGATACTTCTTATAATTTTCAGACTCATAATATGCATAGTGCACAGTTCCATTGTCATCTGCATAAAAACCGCTGACCAGATCCAGTCCAAAAGCTGGTCCAAACAGATAAGGAAGATACGCGGAAGTCACACTCATCGGAATCTCATCTGATGCATCCCCATTTCCATTCATATCATTATCACGGAAAGCACGCAACATTGTCACAAATTCATCCAGTGTCTTTGGCTCCTCCATATTTAACTTCTCAAGCCATCTCACATTGATCATCATACATGGCTGATAATTATTTGTCACAACTGTCTGTGGCACATAATAGATATGGCCATCTGTAGCCGTGAGTGCTGCCTTGATCTCTGGATTCTCGTCCAAAAACTTCTTATAATTTGGCATAGAATCGAAATGCTCATCCAACGCGACAAACATGCCCGATTTAATGTAGGACATATTTGGATCTTGGTCAGGGAGCAGAACGATGTCTTGCAGATCTGTTCCAGCCGCTAACATTGGGCTTACTGTATCAGCATAGATAGTCGGATCAATTAGGTTCCAATCGATCGTGACATTGGCTCTGCTCTGAATCTCATCCAAAATCTGTGCATCCTTGCTTAAATCCACAGTAGAATACCATGAATTCATGGCAAGCATACTAACCTTTGCCCCCTCTTCCTCTGTGACAGGAGCCGCCCCCGTATAAGTGCTCGCATTTGACGCAGCAGAAGTGGTTCCAGCATTTTTGCTGGTAGTTGTACCATTGTTAGAAGCATCGTTTCCTGCACAGCCCGCCAGCGATGTCGCTGTAAGAACTGCTGTCATGGCAAGTGCCATTACCTTTTTTGTCATTCTCATAGTAAATCCTCCTCATTATTTAATTACTTCTATTCCTTCACGGCGCCGAGCATGGTCCCTTTTACCAGATATTTCTGGACAAATGGACAGATACATAAGATCGGCACTGTGGAAAGGACAATACATACATAGCGAATCTTCAGCGTGGACTGTGCCGCCGCTGCCGCCGCCGTAGTTCCAGATGCCTGTATAATTTCTGTGGAAGCGATAATTAAGATACGCCTCAGAAATACCTGCAACGGCTGAAGTTCACTTTTTCCAAGATAAAGCATAGCGTTAAAGAAATCATTGTACCTCGCCACCGCATAGTAGAGTGTAAGCACTGCTAACGTGGGCTTCACCAAAGGCACAGCGATCTTTGCCATAATATAAAAATCATTCGCTCCCTCTAAAGCCGCATTTTCAAACAAATCCTCCGGTATAGCTTCCATCGCCGAGCGGCATATCATCACGTTATACGCACTCAAAAGCGTAGGGATTATCATAGCCCATCTTGAATTGTAAAAACCAAGCCCTGTCACCACCATATAAGTGGGAATTAAGCCTCCGGAAAAATACATGGTAAATGCCAACAAAAAATTCATTTTCTTTCGAAGGAAAAACTGCTTTCTGGACAGCGGATATGCCGCCAGACAAGTAAAGACCACATTAAATAACGTCCCGACAATTGTGTATAAAAATGTATTTCCGTAGGATATCCAGAGCTGCTTGTAACGGATCACCATATGATATGCTTCCAAATCCCAGCCCTTCGGCAAAAACATTACCTCTCCTTTTGCCACTGCCATCCCATCACTGAACGATATACTGATTACGTAGATAAATGGATACAAGGTAATGCATACAGCAAAGGCCACCAAAATCCACACAACAATATCAAATATCTTATCTCCTATGCCCTCATTTTTAAATTCTACAAATACGCTTTTTTTCTCTCTCATCTTTGTACCTCCCTACCATAAGGATGAACCGCTAAGCTTACGGCTAAGCCAATTCGAGGTACATACCAAAGTAAAGCCCACCACAGAATTAAATAAGCCTACTGCTGTCGCATAGCTATAATTTTTATTCTCAATACCTTGTCTGTACACATATGTAGAGATAACATCACCAGTCTCATACACAGCCGTGTTATACATAAGATAAACCTTCTCAAATCCAACACTTAAGATATTGCCCAGTGACATAATCAGCAGAAGAAGGATTGTAGGCTTAATCATTGGAAGCACCAGATGCCATACCTGCTGGCATTTTGAAGCACCGTCCATCTTCATCGCCTCATATAGATCTGGTGATATTCCCATAATTGCAGCCACAAATATTATAGAGTTAAAACCAAAGCTCTGCCAAGATCCAGATATTACATACAGCCTTCGAAACCATGAAGGATCACTCATAAAATTAACTGGTTTTCCGCCAAGCTTTACAATTATCTGGTTAATAATTCCTGTGGATGGCGACAGGAAGTTCGTCATCATACCTACAACTACCACAGTGGAAATAAAATAAGGCAGATACGTGATCACCTGCGCACTGCGCTGTATTATTTTATTTCGAAGCTGTGTGATACAAATGGCAAATATAATTGGAATTGGAAAGCCAAAAATCAGGGAATAAAAGGATAGCAAAAACGTATTGCGGATCAGCTTCCATGCAAAAACTGAATGGAAAAACTGCTGAAACCATTTTAGTCCCACCCACTCTCCTGAGTAGATTCCAGTAAGACCTCTTCCCGGAATAAAATTTTGAAATGCCATAACAAGTCCCGTCATCGGAAGATAACTAAAAATCAAATAATATAGCAGTACAGGAAAAAACATCAGCATCAGATATTTATCTCTTCGCAGATTCTTCATTAAAAGACGCTTCCTTTCCTCCTTAGAAAGCTTCACTGCTCTCGCTCCATTTGAACTCATCTTTTTCGACTCACTCCTTTGTTCTTGATAAATCTATGGTAACATTTTGATGTTTTCTACGAAAGATTCATTTTTTTCAACGTTCATTTTGTGCACATTGACGTTTTTCAATGGTTTACTTAAGGAAGCAAGAAGGGCTGCTCTTGTGAATCTCTCCTAAAACATTCTATAAATCACATATAGATAAAGGATTCCTCTTCAAAAAAATCTTGCGGTTTTTGGACAATAATGATATAATCAGAGGAAAATTAGAAAAACTGGTGTAGCCAGTTGGAAAGAGGTAGATAAGGATGGGGCTCGAATAGACAATGCCATATTATTTATCGTTAAGAGGTACAGCGTGATATACCGACTATCCAGCGCCTTTTAAGGCTTTTAGGTATCTAGCAGGAAGATTGATAAGAATAGGAGGAATATCATGTTAAATTATAAGAAATATCAGAGAGTTCCGGTTGTATATATGCCGGAGAGAGAGTGGCCGAACAAGGAGATTAAAAAAGCACCTGTATGGTGCAGTGTAGATCTGAGGGATGGAAATCAAGCTTTGGTGGAACCCATGGTGGTGGAAGAAAAGATTGAGATGTTCTCCCTTCTGGTAAAGCTGGGCTTTAAGGAGATTGAGGTTGGATTTCCCTCAGCATCCCAGATCGAATATGACTTTTTAAGACAATTGGTGGATCGGTCCTTAATACCAGATGATGTGACGGTTCAGGTTTTGGTACAGTGCAGGCAAGAACTGATTGAGAGAACGTTTGAAGCATTACAGGGAATTAAGAGAGCGATCGTTCATATCTATAATTCCACCTCCACTTTGCAGCGAGATGTTGTATTCCACATGAATAAGGAAGAGATCAAGCAGATCGCCATCTACGGCGCCGAGCTTGTAAAGAAACATACAGCAGAATTTGATGGAGAGATTATACTGGAATATTCTCCTGAAAGCTTCACGGGCACAGAGTTAGAATATGCTTTGGAGGTCTGCAGCGCCGTTCAGGATATATGGCAACCGACACCTGACAATAAGATTATCTTTAATCTTCCCTCTACTGTCGAGATGACAACACCAAATGTCTACGCAGATCAGATTGAATGGATGCACAAGCATTTTAAGAATAGGGACAGTATTATCTTAAGTGTGCATCCACATAATGACCGAGGTACAGGTGTGGCTTCTGCTGAGCTTTCCTTGTTGGCAGGTGCGGATCGTGTGGAGGGAACACTGTTCGGAAATGGGGAGAGAACCGGCAATGTTGATATTGTCAATATTGCCTATAATATGTTCTCACAGGGAATCGATCCAGAACTGAATCTGGAACATGTCAATGAGATCATTGAGGTATATGAGCACTGCTGCAAGATACCAGTACACATTCGGCATCCATATGCTGGCAAATTAGTGTTTACCGCATTTTCTGGATCTCATCAGGATGCGATCAACAAGGGTATGGCTGCGATGAAGGAGCGCGGGGACAGCATATGGGCCGTTCCATATCTCCCGATTGATCCGATTGATATTGGCAGAGAATACGAGCCAGTTGTGAGAATCAACAGCCAGTCTGGCAAGGGCGGTGTCGCATTTGTTATGGATACCTATTTTGGCTTTAAGCTGCCAAAGGGTATGCACAGAGAATTTGCCGACGTGATTCAGGCAATTGCGGAGCGACAGGGCGAGGTGGCTCCAGAACAGATTATGGACAATTTTAGAGAACAATATCTGGAAAAGAAACAGCCTTATCATTTCCTGAGATGTCGCTATACAGATATTAATGATAAGGATACACATGTGGTTCTTGAATTTGAAGATCATGGTGCTTTAGTGACAAACGAGGCAGAAGGAAACGGACCGATCGACGCGGTGAAAAATGCATTTGAAGCAAAGATTGGCAGAAATGTCAAGGTTTTGGACTATTCCGAACATGCATTGCAGTCTGGTTCTATGGCACAGGCGGCAGCATATATTCATCTGATGGATATAGATTCTGGAAAAGTAACTTATGGAGTAGGAATTAGTTCTAATATCACACGTGCATCCATTCGAGCGCTCTTCTGTGCCGTCAACCGTCTGAGCTGACACATGTCAAAAATATCTCTGTAAAGTGTAAGAACACAGATATGACATGCAAAATGATAGAAACGATAATTGTAACTGGATAATAAATGGTATGGATAATATCTCTTCCCATGGTGTATGATCTGGGAAGAGATATTTTGTTACACAGGAAAGAAGGGAGAGCCTATGAAGCGTTTTTTTTCAAATCATATATTTATGCACAATAAGCTTTTAAAAAGCAGGCTGTTTATCAGAATGTTTCTCTCCTACTTGCTGATTATCTCTCTGTTTTTTTCTGTATATTCCATCTTCGCCACATTTCAGTATTATTCTGCTTATCAAGAGGATCTGAGAAGAAAGTACGAACTCAAGGCAGATGCCATTGGAAACTCCATGGATTTCGAGCTTTTGAGCGCACAGCATATCGTGTCAAGCATAAACGGATCAGCGACGCTTCGCAATCTGTACTCTGCGATTTTAGTGGAGGGAAAGGCAGTGAATTCCTATCTATTATATCAGGGACTTCAAGAACTGAAAAATATTAAGGCTTCCAGCAATAACTACAGAATCTATAATATTATCCTTCTGTTTAAAGATTATGACAGAGCCTACACAGCTTCCTCCGCGATCCATCTCAACCATGCCTACACTCTGGGACTTGAGCGTCCCTTTGTCAAACAGGGCAGAGTGAGTGATCTGCTGGACGCAAGCTCTGTCGGGGATATTATTTTTAACACGGAATATGTGATCTATGGAGATGAGTACTCCTATTCCACTTCAGCGATGGAGAAAGGTAGTATACTTGTGTTATTTAATAAAAAAAATCTGGAACAGAAAATAGAACAGATTGCAGAAATCTATACAGGCTACCGAATCTATCACGACAAAAATATGATTTTAGAAAAAGGAACGTTTACTGGTAACTGCTTTCGCGTGACGTCCAGTGTTCATCCTGAAATATATTATGAGCTGTATGTGGATTTTACTAATTTTTCTATGGGCTTTAATGGTGCCTTAGTTATCACTCTCACGATAGGCTTTTTGGTCAGCGCAGCATTTGCCGTGCTTGCCTTTGTGCTCTCTCTGCGCTATTATTCTCCAATTGGGAATATCGAGAGGTTTATCGAGAGCGGTGAGCTGGAGGATGTGGAGCAGGAGGAGAGGGAGGATGAATTTGGCACAATTATCAAGGGAATCCAGAGCCTTCTGGGGGAAAACAACGGCTACAGGGAGAGAATGATCCATATTTCTCCATATGCAAAGCAGGGAATGTTACATGGAATTTTAAATGGAAATATGGAACAGGACAGGCTGCGTATTTTAATCGACGAGCAGTATATTGATCTTAAAAGAAGTTATTTCGCACTTGCATTGACCAATGTCGTCTATCAGGGGACTGGAAAAACCAGCTCCTTAAAACAAAAGGATGCACTGATGCTGATCCAGTCTGTCTGTCAGGAGCACTCTTTTGCGGAGATGCAGATAGATTGTTATGTGAAGGACATAGGAAATGTCTTTCTGATCGTCAACAGTGATGAGATGATACCTCTTGAGAAAGTATTCTATGATCTTCACAGGACAATCTGCCGGGAAATTGATGACGATAGTTGTCTGATCACCATAGGTGTAGGGCAGGTGGAGGATAATATAGAAAGGCTTAGCGAGGCGTGCCGCGACGCCATGCAGGCACTTGACGGCATGCTGACGGGCGGCAGAAACACTGTTTATTTTTATGAACCAGATAGAGAAAAGGATAAAAGAGAATATTATTTTCCAAAAGATGCACAGGGAAGACTTTTAAAAGCATTTAAGGAAAATAATAGCAAGGACCTTCACGCATTTTTGGATGAATTATATGAGAAAAACACGAGGGATTATGACGAATCCCCTGACACTGTACGTCTTTTGCTGGATGAGCTTCATGTGTTGACCCTTCACGTACTCAAAAATATTAATGCATTTCAGACAACAAGAATACAGATTGATAAAATCGATCAGGCAGCGACACTGGAGGAAATCTTCTCCTATTACCATGCAATCTATGAGACAGTTTGCAAGGAGCTTACCTCACTTTTGATGCCCAAAAAAGATATTGAAAAACTGGACGGAGAAATTCTTGCGTGTATGGAAGAAAATTATAAAAACCCCGAACTTTCTCTTGCATTTCTCAGCGAGAGATTCGGGGTAAGCAATAAGTATATCTCCATGGTCTGCAAAAATCATCTCGGCAAAACCTACTTACAGTATGTTCAGGAGAAACGTATTCTGTATGCAGCCGAGCTTTTGCAAACCACAGAGAAATCCATTGAAGAAATTGCGGCAGAATGTGGCTACAGTAATGTATTAACTTTCCGCCGAAATTTTAAATCCATTATGAATGTAAATCCCGGAGACTACAGATAAAAATAGCGCATATCTATTCTCTCTCCCTCTGCCAGAAATTTTTATTGCTGGTAAAATACATCAACATCTGCTCCGGCATTCTGTCATAATGACTGCCCAACAGATAACCTGTATACTTTGCTATACTGCTTATCAGCAGAGATGGTAGCAGATACCATCTTCTCGTCTTTATAAGATATACCGCCGTCTTTTTTACCATGCGAGCACCTTCTGTCTCAGATGATATATTAGCAAAAATCTTCGGATTCTGTTTTTGTGACACAGCAAGATCAAAAGTTCTGCGAAGCTGCTGCATGCCAGTATAATTGTGGGAGTGATACACCCTCGCATCTGCCGCATAATACACTGCTTTTCCAGAATCTAAAGTTTTTTTTGCAAATATCATATCTTCATTGAAGATAGCCCTTCTCGGAAAACCGCCAAGCATCAGATAATCCGTCTTTCTGTAGATAGCACAGACATCGGAGCAGAAAAAAGCCTTGATGCCAAGAGTCTCAATATCCTTTTTTATCTTTTTCCTGCTCTCCTTCGGATAGTTATAGTTTCTGATGTAGGCATCCACTGGATTGCTGCCCGGACTGGGAAGCTGTCTTGCATATGCCACCGCAACCTGCGTATCCTCCATTGCATGATATAGCCTACTAAGCAATCTTTCATCCGCTGGAACTGCATCCTGTGTCATAAATATCATATATGGTGCTGTGGAAAGCTCTGCTCCCATACATCTTGTGCCACCATGATCAAATTCATGCTCCCTCACGTGATGGACTTCTGCCTCTGGTATACCTTTGATCCATTCTCTGCGCCAATGCATTTTCCCTGTATTCAGCAGAATAATACGGGAAGGTGGCAGCGTCTGACTGTGAAGCCCCATCAGAAGATACCTGAATTTCTTATCTGGTTTATATACGGTTATAATTACATCAATCTCTGGCAACTTATGCCTCATATCCTTTTTCCTTTATTTTATCTATTACTATCGCAACACCCTTCTGCGCCAGCTCCTCGCTTCTCGCCTCTGCCATCACACGGATCAAAGGCTCTGTCCCACTCGCGCGAAACAACATTCTGCCCTCCGTCCCAAGATATTCCTCCGCCTTTGCCACTGCATCCTTAATATCAGAATCATTCAGCACCGTGTCCTTATCCTTAACCCTGATATTCTGCAAAAGCTTAGGGAAGATTGTAACTGGCTCCGCAAGCTTACTTAATGTGGACTTCTGCTCCAGCATTGCCTCCATGATCTTCAATGAAGTTAAAATGCCATCTCCCGTCACTGCATGCTTACTAAATATAATATGCCCAGATTCTTCTCCTCCTAATCCATAACCGTTTGCCCGCATATTCTCACCTACATATTTATCACCAACCGCAGTTGTCTCATAGCGGATTCCTTCTTGTTCAAATGCCTCATAGAGTCCCATATTGGACATCACTGTTGTCACCACTGTGTCATAGGGAAGCTGTCCTTGGCTCTTCATATAACTGCCACATACATACATAATCACATCCCCGTCTATAATCCTGCCGTTTTCATCCACAGCAAGACAGCGATCTGCATCCCCGTCATAGGCAAAGCCCACATCCAGACCGTGTTCCTTCACAAAAGCCTGCAGTCTGCCAATATGTGTTGAGCCACAATCTGTATTAATATTTATGCCATCTGGGTTATTGTTGATCACATAAGTTCTAGCTCCCAGAGCATCAAAAACATTCTTTGCAATCGCTGACGCACTGCCATTTGCACAGTCCAATCCCACCTTTTTATCCTTAAAAGAGCGCGTGGCAACAGCGATCAGGTATCCAATATAACGATTTCTTCCCGCCGCATAATCGGTTGTTCTTCCGATATTCTCCCCGACAGCAAATGGTATCTCCTCCATTTTGCCATCAATGTAGTCCTCAATAAGCCCCTCCACTTCAGGCTCCAACTTCTGTCCCTCACCATTCAGCACCTTAATTCCATTATCATAAAATGGATTATGACTTGCCGAGATCATAATGCCACAATCAAATTCATCACTTCTTATCACATAGGATACACTGGGTGTCGTTGTCACATGAAGCAAATACACATCCGCACCGGAGGCCGTCAAGCCTGCCACCAGAGAGTACTCAAACATATAACTGCTTCTTCTGGTATCCTTGCCAATAACAACCTTCGCCTTATGCTCCTTTCCATAGTACCATCCCAAAAACCTTCCTACCTTGTAGGCATGTTCTACGGTTAATTCCTTATTCGCCTCTCCGCGAAATCCGTCTGTTCCAAAATATTTTCCCATATTATTCCTCATTTCTGCGCTATTTTTTGTATATAACATCTCTGTGTCATACAGCGCACTGACACAAATTGCTGTGCAAAAAATTACTATATTATATGTACACCTGCCAGCTTTGTTATATAGTCTTCGAGTGCCCGTGCACACAACGAAATAGGGGCAAATTCTTTTGCCCCTAGACTATCATCTAATTATTCACCCAAGCCACCCTGTACACAAGTAATCAACGCTGCCAGTGCTTCCTTCTCATCCTCACCCTCGCAGGTAAATTCAATCTCATCCCCACATTTCACACATGCTCCCAGCACACTCAGCACACTCTTGGCATTAGCCGTGTTATCCCTAAAGCTAAAGGTTATCACTGATTTAAACCTCATCGCTTCTTTACACAAAATTCCTGCTGGTCTTAGATGGAGACCCGTAGGGTTTTTGATTGTTACTTTTTCCTTTACCATTGCACATTCCTCCAAATATATTTTATACTAAACCATATGTATAAGTTTTTGCTTTCAGCTACTGATTACCAGACTAAGCCTTCCACCCCTATACATGGTATTATAGCATTATCCGCAAAAATACACAAGCAAAACCAGAGAACATGCTTTATGGATTTGAGCGTTATGTACTTAGAGGTTCTGTTGTTTCTGATCCCTGTGGTGTCTCGGATTCTACTTCTGAACTTGATTCTTCTGGCACCTCTTCCTTTGTCTCTGATTCTCCGGGATCTGGCACAGGCTTCACCATAACTGGAATTGTCGGCTCCACTGACTCTGTCTCCGGCTGGTTATGTCCCGTCTCTGTTTCTGGCTCAATATCTCCTCCCACATGAGTGCCACCATTATTCACCTCCACAGCATCCGTGGAGGATTCCTCCGCGGAGGAGGACTCCTCTTGTTCAGGATATGTCAATATCACAGTGATACGTGCCTGACGAATCAAAGCGACATTCTCAGGAACAGAAACTTCTATCTCAAACACATGGACACCGGCATCTCTGCCGCCAAGATCAATTGTCGGATTTAACATTCTAGCGTTTACTAACGCCAGATCAGCAGGAAGTCCCTCCAGCTCAACCATAGCATCTGGTGTCACCTCATAACTAATCTCCATCGTATCAGGAGGATTCAGCACCGTTAAGACATCTGTGGAAATGTGAACACTCTTTCTCTCCAGCTTCTCCACCTTTAGGACTACTGTGATATACCTCTCCTCCTCATAAAGCAGTTCTGTCCCCTCTGGAAGATATGGAAGAATATCAATAATCCCCTCCTTATTTCCAGTAAGGCCTGTCAGATCTAACGCCTCCTCTGATGATGGAATCGCAATCTGAGAAACTCCTGCCATCACATCCCTTGTCCCCTTCACCGACACACTGTTGCGGGACAGCTCCATGCCAGTATAGCGATAACCATCCGCAACCTGACCATCTGCTTTTAGATGAATTGGCACTGACTGATACCTTAAAATATCCGCTCCAGCAAGAAGTGAGACTGCACTGATTGTGATATGTTCATTCTCGGCATAATCGATCACCTTACCATTGCCATCTATCAAAATAAGGGGCACACTCTTTCTCTTTACATCCGTCGACATCCCGTCGACATCCACTTGAACTATCACACGATGAATCTGCTCCATCACAGATTCTGGAGCCTTGATGTTGACCACATTAGGTGATACCTCCGTATCTCCAACAAGATAGCCATCTGCTGGAACTCCCGTCGTTTCAATCTCAACGGGGAAACGTTGAGATCGAATTGGCTCCACCACAATCTTCATGCTCTCTGTGATTTTATTCTGCAAAACGACTCCCTCAGGAAGAGACACAATATTGATCGGCACAGCTCCCACAGAAGAAACCTCACTGAAATCTACTGTTGCCTTAATCTCTCCCCGATCTAGCTTATCAACCTTTGAGCGGGGTCCCTTCACCACAATTGAGGCCGTCCTATTCTCTTTAATTGTATATACCTGACCCTCTCCCTGCCCGGTAATTGCATCCTCATTCAAAATTGTGATCTCCACAGAACGAATTGTCTTAATTATATCTGGATCATTAATATTAACTACAACCAGCCACAAGATGAAGGCGAACACAACCGACATAATTTTTAATAACAAATTATGAGTGATTAATTTTTTCATTCTTTCGCCTTCCCTTCCAGAGTCTGAACCGTTTCGCATCAATGGTCTTATTCTGAAGCATCACCAGCTTATTTCTTAAGTTCTCACTGT
This sequence comes from uncultured Lachnospiraceae bacterium, assembly GCA_910588535.1. Classification (GTDB taxonomy): domain Bacteria; phylum Bacillota; class Clostridia; order Lachnospirales; family Lachnospiraceae; genus RGIG8607. The sequence goes on from CAJUOO010000006.1 coordinate 60,966, forward strand.
CCAGATTTCTTAATAGTCTTCCGCCAAATGCAATCGTCACCTTTCCTGTCTCCTCTGACACGATAATGGTCATGGAATCTGTCACCTCGCTGATGCCAAGCCCAGCTCTATGCCTTGTACCCAGATCTTTACTGATCTCCATATTATCTGAAAGTGGAAGATAACAGGTTGCCGACACTATTCGATCCCCTCTTATAATAATAGCCCCATCATGCAAAGGAGTGTTATGTTCAAATATATTAATAAGTAACTGGCTGCTTATCAAGGAATCCAAAAAAATTCCTGTATTCTCATATTCTGTGAGAGGCACATCCTGTTCAATCACTATCAGGGCACCTGTCTTGGTCTTTGCAAGCGCAAAGGACGCAGTGACGAGTTCCTGCACTGTCTTGTCACTAAACCTTTCTTTCGTTCCTTTAGCATCATCAAATGGTATCACACCTGTAATAAAATTCTTGCGCCCAAGCTGTTCCAACGCCTTGCGCAACTCAGGCTGGAATATAATAATAATCGCCGTCACACCAAGCCCCAGCGTCCTCTCCGCCAGCCATATAATCGTGCTCATCTGAAACAGCATAGCAAGCAGTATAAAACCAAGCAATACCGCAATACCCTTAACTAAAATCCAAGCGCGGGTATTCTTGATCCATACCATAACCTGATACAGCAGAAAAGAAATAATCACGATTTCCACAATATCTGTATATTTAATGCTTGGAAGACGTGACATTTTCGCAAGCCACTCTGATATTGTCTCCCACAATGTTTCCATCTGATTCACTTCCCTTCCATTTCCTAAAGTTTTCCATTCTCCACTGCACAGCTCGTGTGCTGACTACTTCTAAATCGGACTATAAATACAAAATTACTTCCCAACCTGCCCAACACAGCAGCTAGAAATTTTAGAAAGTAACATATCAAATTGACAGGTAGTCCGTTCACGAGGACTGGCGCTTTGTTCTCTGTGCATTAATTCTCTTCACATTGACATGAGGTGTACTGACACTCATCTTCGGCACCGCCTTGACATAATATACATAGTCGTCATCTTCAAAAGAAACTCGCTCTGTCCGTGAGTAGTCCACGGCAAATATACAAAACTGCAGAGCCAACATAATCAAAGCTGCCACAATATTTCCAACAATCATACCTGCTATGGATGCTGACAGATCCAAGCTAAATTCTCCCACAAGAAGAATCACCATATTGACCACCATCCCCGTACCGATGGCGATCGGCCAAGCATAATCAATGGATAAGCTTTTTATCAAAAAGACAATCACCGTTGTCACAATAAATGCAATCGCTGTAAGCATCATCAGTCTATTCTGAAGCATGCCATCAATAATCATCGTCAAATTCTGCAGCAAAGTCTCTGTGGTAGAATTACTGAGAGCAGGCGAGTTCGCCTTGGCGTACTCCAAAAAATAATATACAATCACACCCATTCCTGCTGGCACTGCCGCCGAGATCCCCCCAGTAAGCCCCGCAAGCAAGGGCACCAGATATGGCAACTTCAACCAAAATAAAATAGGAGTGAGAATTAAAATATATCCAATGGAAGAATCAAACCTTATATATAGAAGAAACATCAACAAAAATAAAACAAACGCCACTCCTGCAAGCTCCAGTGACACCGTATATAGATGTGCAAGGATAAACACACCACACAACAACGCCATACCACCAATCGGTAGAATTGAGCACAACAGCGATGCCACCAGAACAACAGCCAGACCTTTCAGCTTCTCCATATAGCCTATATTCGAGTTGATCAACATCAATGCAATGAGCGCTCCAAAAAACTTTAGTACAGCAATCACATAAATGTCAAATTTCCCATAAAATCTCTTAAGTTGTTCTTTTATTACAAGTATAGTTGCCATATTCTAGCTTTCCCCGCCTTTCGCTTCCTCCTGATTCATCTGTTTCACCTTTTTGAGCTTCGCACGAAAACGTCGCAGACTCTTCATTCCAATATTATATTTGACGCTGTATATAATAAAAGAAAGTACCAAATATCCCACTAATACTATTACATAATAAGTCAGAAATTTTTTGATAATGTCTGCAAAATCTAATGTATACAGATTTTCCATCAGGAATTCTATATAATAAAGAACATAACAAGCAGCTACTATAAGATATGCCATTGTGACCGCTGCTGCTGTCTTAATCATATAGAAACTTACATAATCACTTTGGAAATACTTGGTCAGCTTCATGACCTTTTTTCCCTTTCTTTTCTCATATATCGCCATTCGGGTCATCAGCTTTACCTTATCTTCATTGAGCATCCTTTTACTCCTTCACCGCGATCTTTTTACTGCATCAAATCATATTATATCATACACTTTCCATAATTTATAGTACTTTTTCAAAGTATTTCCTTTCAAAGAACTTACAATTTGTAGCATATTTTCCAATAATAGTTCTCTATTTCTTCTCCTATATGTCACACACTACCTTAGTGACATATTTGCGCCGCATGATTCTGTGTATATGCAAAAACGGTACTGCCCGATATAAGCTGTACCGTTTTCTATGCGCATGGGTGCGCAAGGAAACCAGCAGCAAAAGCTGCGTGCTCCTCGCGCGACGAGTAGGGGAAACAATCTCCTCTACTCGATTACATTCCATTGTGTTATTATCTTCTAGATGCCATCTGCTGTGCTGCTGCTGTGTGGCAGAGTTCACGCAGCACCTCTGAATAATCCACATCGGAAATTTCCTCCGCCGCTGGGATGGAATCTGTCAGCTCTCTGGCACGACTTACAAATGCGTCACTCAAAGCCTCTGATGCATTTTTCTCCAATGCCTTCATAATTGCTTGAAGTTTTGCTTCATTTGTATTCGCATCAGCAGTGGCGCCAACAATTTTCATAGCTGCATCTAATTCCTCTGATGACCATGCTTCTACATTCTCACCAGATACCATAGCTAATCTTTCATTTACGTTTGCACACTGAACAAATTTTCTTAACATAAACACTCTCCATTCTGCCGCTGCAATACCATTTGCCTTAGAAGGATTACTCTCCTCTGCGCGGCTGAAATCTGTTTTCTTATTTCAGATTGGATTATACTCACTTTTCTGATAAATGCAACTACAACTTTTTCCTTTTTCTTCCTGTCTTTTTGTGAATAATCTACAAATGGGATTTTTTTGTTGTCTATTTTGCCACATGCTTCTATTGGACTATTTGCGATTATATTTTCCACATTTTCCGCAAATTCTCCCTTTTTTATCTCCCTCTGAAATCCGCAACTTTCTATATAGAATGTATAACTGCCATATTGTATAGTGGATAGTTTTTGCCTTTTTTCTAATTCTATTCTTCGAATATAATGCCAAATACTCCCGACTGTTCTCTAATATCTTTCATGAGAATCTGGTTCTCTTGTCCTTTTCGCATATTAGGAGATCAAGCATTATCTCTTATACACAATCTTATACGCAAAAAGAAAAAAAGAATTTTACTTGACATATTTCCTAAAATATATTACTATAATTTATAGTATTGTTTACAAAAGGAGACAGTTATGTCTACAATCGATTTAATTGTATTAGGCATTTTAAGAAAAGACTCTCTAAGTGCCTATGATATTCAAAAACAGGTAGAATACCGCAGTATTTCCCAATGGGTAAAGATTTCCACCCCCTCTATTTATAAAAAGGTTCTTCAGCTAGAAGAAAAGGGATTTATCAGAAGCCAGATGATAAGAGAAGGGAAAATGCCTGAGAAGGCGGTCTACTCCCTGACAGATGCTGGAGAGATGGAATTTGAGCGCCTTATGCTTATTATCTCTGATAAGCCAGTCAATATTTTTCTTGATTTTAATGCAGTGATTGTCAATCTGGACAGTCTTCCTCCAGATAAGCGCAGTTTCTGTCTTGACAATATAGAACATCAAGTGACAATATTGCGGTCGCATCTGGAAGAAAACATCCATCAAAAAGACTATATATCCAAGATTCCACAAACAGCGATAGCCATTCTGCAGCAACAATACATATTAGCCCAGACCATCGAAGCTTGGATAACTAAGATGAGAGAACAGAACTCCTCCGTCAAGAAAGAGCTTCCACATTCTTCGTAGCAACTACATCTACGCCAGTATCTGCTATATTTGTGGCAATCACATCCCCAATATGCACAGGCGCCTCAATCTGAAGCTTTTTCAGCGCTTCGACGCACGCAACGATCTTTTCCTTTGGAATATCCTTCTTTGTCTTTACAGATACCACTCTTGCCTTTCCGCATAATACCTTCACGGTGGAGGTGACAACCCTGACTGGGGCAGTCACCTCACTGCGGGCATAGCTATCTCCTCGTTTACAGGTATTTCCGCTGACACTAACCACTGTCCCATCCTTTATCTCGACAGTAAGATGACAGCCCATCGGACAACCAATGCAGATCAGATTTCTCTCTTCCACTTTATCGCTCCTCCATTTTAACAACAATCTGTTTTAATTCGGGATACGCTAAAAGCTGTTCCCTTGTCAACGTAATTGCCTCCATCTCGCCCGGTGCTACTATCTGGCGTTTTTTATGCAACACTCTCTCCTCATCAAAATAAACACTGATATAGCAACCACGATATACATCACTGACACGAAACCGCACTGTCACGGCTTTTTCCATATCAGAAGGATGAACTACTTCAGGAACCGTATATCTTACGCCCCTGTCAGCAAGCAATGGAATCTCCCGGTCAACGGAGCGCTCGCCGCTACCCATTACATAAAAAGCGGCATGTTTACCCGCCTCTGCTGCCTCCTCCGACACAAAATCCACCAGATCATGCACATGAAGCACATTGCCGCAGGCAAATACCCCTTCTACATTCGTCTCAAGACATTCGTTCACTCTTGGTCCTGATGTAATAGAATTTAACTCCACGCCCATCTCCTCTGAAAGCTCATTCTCTGGTATCAGACCAACAGAGAGCAGCAGTGTATCGCAAGAATAAAACTCCTCCGTCCCCGGTATCGGCTTTCTTCTCCCATCAACTGCCGCCAAAGTAACACCCTCCAGTCGCTCTTTTCCTTTTATATCAACCACTGTGTGGCTTAATTTCAATGGAATATTGTAATCCTCAAGACATTGCACAATATTCCTCTTAAGTCCCCCAGAATATGGCATAAGCTCTGCAACCACCTTGACCTTCGCGCCCTCCAGTGTCATTCGCCTAGCCATAATCAGACCTATATCGCCAGAACCAAGAATCACAACCTCTCTGCCCGGCAGATAGCCTTCTATATTAATCAGTCTCTGCGCTGTGCCCGCACTAAAGATGCCGGCTGGCCGGTATCCCGGTATGGCAAGTGCCCCTCTTGCTCTCTCTCGACATCCCATAGCCAGAACAATCGCCTTGGCCTGAATCTCAAGCAATCCTTCCTCTCCATTCACCGCCGTGACTACCTTGTCCTTACCTACATGGATCACCATTGTATTCAGCTTATATGCAATCGAAAGCTCCTTCAACTGCACAACAAACCGCTCCGCATACTCTGGACCTGTAAGTTCTTCCTTAAAAGTATGGAGCCCAAATCCATTATGAATACACTGATTTAAGATACCTCCAAGCTCCTTGTCGCGCTCCAGCAAAAGAATAGAGGCCGCACCATTTTTCTTGGCAGAGATCGCCGCAGCCAGCCCGGCAGGACCTCCGCCTATAATCACAATATCATACTGTTCCATAACGGCTCCCCCTGTCAGATGGCTTTGCTAATATTCGAGACTCCCCGCCAGATTTTGTGATATCCTCCATCGCTATCCCTCCCTCTCTTGAGAGAATTTCCATTACCCTTGGCATACAAAACCCCGACTGGCATCTGCCCATCCCTGCTCTTGTCCTGCGCTTAATGCCATCCAATGTTCTCGCTCCAAGAGGTCGGGTAATCGCGTCCACAATCTCTCCCTCCGTAATTCCCTCACAACGACATATTATATTGCCATAAGCTGGATTCTTTTTAATTAATTCCTGCCTCTCCTCGCGGCTCAACTCACTTGGTCGTAAAATCCCTTTTCTTACTGATATATAATCTGGCTTTTCTTCTAAGCCAAGCCTTTCCTTTACTAATTGTGCGATCATCTCCCCGATCGCCGGGCTGCTCGCAATTCCCGGAGACTCAATTCCAGCACAGTCAATAAATCCTTCTGCATCCTCCACTTCTCCGATAATAAAGTCATCCTGCTCTGTATGTGCGCGAAGCCCAGAAAAGGAGGTGATAACTCTTCCCATAGGAAGATCCCTTACGCTCTGTCGGGCCTTTTCCATCACTTCATCCAGCCCTTCTCTTGTCGTGTTAATGCCCTCCTTATCCTCTATCTCCATCGCTGTAGGACCGATTAAAAGATTTCCATGAATTGTAGGTGTCACCAGCACTCCCTTGCCAAGTCTTCCCGGCAGAGAAAATATTGTTCTTCTCACATGACTTCCTGCTGTTTTATCAAACAGGCAGTAATCTCCTCGCCGCGGGATAATCGTAAGCTTATGCTCACTCACCATATTGTGAAGAGTGTCCGCATATACGCCCGCCGCATTTACCACATATCTTGTCCGAAGTACACCGCAACCTGTGTGCAGCTCGTAACCATCCGCCATTCTTTTAATATCCTTCACCTCCGTGCCAAACCGAAATTCAACTCCATTGGCATAGGCATGCTCTGCAAGAGCAATATTTAGTTCAAATGGACAGATAATTCCCGCTGTGGGAGCATACAGAGCGGCATATACCTGATCGGTAAGCTTTGGCTCCATCTCCAAAACCTGCTCTCGATCAAGAATACAGAGATCCTCCACTCCATTTGCCATCCCTCTCTGATACAGTGCATCCAACTTAGGCATATCCTCTTTATCAAGGCAAAGGACAAGGGAACCATTTCTATCAAAAGGGATATCTAGCTCCTTGGCAAGCTCTCCCATACGACGATTTCCCCGCACATTCAGCTTTGCCTTTAAGGAACCCTCCACGGCATCGAACCCGGCATGTACGATCGCACTGTTCGCCTTCGATGTGCCACAGCATACATCCTCTTCCTTCTCCACCACACACAGCTTTAGCTTATAGCGGGATAATTCGTGGGCACAAGCTGCTCCTGCCACACCTGAACCGACAATAACCACATCATACATAACTGCCTTATCCTTTCTTTTATTGTGCTTTTATCATTAAAACAATGTCTCCAACAGTCTATTATAATCTCATCGTGAGCTGTATCCTCTTTTTGGCCAGATCCACAGACATCACCTTAACTTCGACAATATCTCCCACACTGACTGCCTCCAGCGGATGCTTAATATAACGATCGGTAATCTGCGAAATATGCACCAAACCATCCTGATGTACCCCAATATCCACAAACGCACCAAAATCAATTACATTTCTGACCGTACCCTTAAGAACCATGCCCGGTGCAAGATCCTTTATATCCATCACGTCTGTGCGCAGAATCGGCTTAGGCATCTCATCGCGGGGATCTCTTGCAGGCTTTTCTAACTCTTTCATAATGTCATCAAGAGTAATTTCGCCAATATGAAGCTCCTCTGCAAGCTTCTTTCTATCTGTCACCTTTTTTCCAATTCCCTTAATACCACCCTTAGCCAGATCTGATAGCTGATAGCCAAGCTTCTCTAAAAGTGCTTTCGCCGCCTCATAGCTCTCAGGATGTACACTGGTCGCATCCAGCGGATTCTTTCCACCTATAATTCTAGTAAATCCTGCACACTGTTCAAATGCCTTGGGTCCAAGCTTGCTGACCTTAAGAAGCTGTGCACGGCTGGTAAACCGTCCGTTCTCCTCGCGATATTTCACTATATTTTTGGCGATTGCCTTACTTATGCCGGATATGTACTCCAGCAGAGAGGCGGAGGCGGTATTCAAATCCACGCCGACATGATTCACGCAATCCTCCACCACACCTGTCAGCGCCTCCCCAAGTTTCTTCTGATTCATATCATGCTGATATTGACCCACACCAATCGACTTCGGATCGATCTTTACCAGCTCTGCAAGCGGGTCCTGAAGCCTTCTGGCAATAGATGCCGCGCTTCTCTGTCCCACATCAAAATTAGGAAATTCCTCTGCAGCAAGCTTGCTCGCCGAATAGACAGAAGCCCCCGCCTCATTTACAATCACATATTGTACTGGCTCTGATATCTCCTTTAGAAGCTCCACAATCACGGACTCTGATTCTCTGGACGCCGTGCCATTTCCCACAGAGATCAGGGTGATCTGGTACTTTTTAATCAGCTTCTTCAATGTCTCCTTCGCCTCCGCAATCTTGTTCTGTGGAGCTGTCGGATAAATCACCACTGTATCCAGCACCTTACCTGTCCCATCCACCACGGCAAGCTTACAGCCCGTGCGAAATGCGGGATCCCAACCTAATACTACCTGTCCAACAATCGGTGGCTGCATCAGAAGCTGTGTGAGATTCTTTCCAAATACCCGAATAGCACTGTCCTCAGCGCGCTCCGTCAGCTCATTCCGAATCTCTCTTTCTATCGCCGGGGCAATCAACCGTTTATAACTATCATCAGCAGCTTCCTCAAGCACTGGTGTTGTATAAGGATTCTCCCTGACTATCAGCTTCTTTCTCAAGTATGCAAAAATCCTCTCCTCAGGCACCTCTAGCTTAACATTGAGAAGCTTCTCCTTCTCTCCTCGATTAATGGCAAGTATGCGGTGTCCCGCCAATTTTTTCACTGGTTCTGTAAAATGATAGTACATCTCATAGACGGACACTGCCGCCTCATTCTTTGCCTCAGAGACCAATATGCCCTCTTCCATCGTCAGCTTGCGGATATAGGTGCGGTAATCCGCCTCATCTGATATATTTTCTGCGATAATATCAAGTGCGCCTGCTAAAGCCTCCGCCTCATCCATAACCTCCTTCTCCTCAGAGATATATTCCTTTGCATATTGGGAAAGTTCCTTATCTGCCATCTGTAAAAGAATTAGATTAGCGAGCGGCTCAAGACCCTTCTCTTTCGCAACTGTCGCGCGGGTGCGCCTTTTTGGTCGGTAAGGGCGGTACAGATCCTCCACTGCAACTTGCGTCATCGCCTCCTCAATCTCTTTTCTAAGCTCATCTGAAAGCTTACCCTGCTCCTCTATTGTGGCGAGAACCTGTGCTTTTTTCTCCTCCAGATTCCTAAGATAGGCTAGCCTTTCATCAAGCTGCCTAAGCTGCTCATCATTAAGAGAACCTGTCGCCTCCTTGCGGTATCTTGCTATAAATGGGATTGTATTTCCCTCATCAATAAGCTGAACTGCCGCCTCCACCTGAGAGAGCTTTACATCCAGCTCCTTTTGTATCACCTTTAAAATATCCATCTATCTACCATACCTTTCTGTTATTCATATATATTATATCGAAACTTTAAAAAAGCTTCAAGATGAAGTTCTTCTATTCATTTTCCAATTTCTATAACTTCTTATAAACTTTATATTTATCTGCTGTATCATTTTCGGAAGAAAGCCGTCCGGCGAACTGCCTGTGGTCCTCCGTCACCCCGCTCCCGCTTAGTGAAAAA
>CAJUOO010000007.1 GCA_910588535.1 uncultured Lachnospiraceae bacterium
ACTTAATAGTATAGATTGTTCAACTTTTCTTGTCCACACTTATATACTAACACCAAATTCAGAGAGTAAGGATAATCGCACTGCCTATGGTTCTTATCAAAATGTATTCCTAACCACGGAGGAACTGTCAGCTTTGCAAAAGGAAGCACCCCACTATCAGGAATACATTGAAAAGCTGTCCAGCGGAAAGCAATATGCCAATCATGCAGCAACCATAAGAAGCTGGGCATTACAAGACCATCCTGCTCCTGCCAAACGAACCTATGAATGTAAGGAGGACGAAAGCCTATGAAACCAATAGCAAATACCGTGGACGATTTATTTCAGCCAAGAGAGCTTGCAGAGGATGAATACCTGAATGAAGTTGATGGACTGATCTATTGTTCCAAATGCCATACACCTAGACAGCACCGAATTGAACTGAAGGAACGAGTATTCCTCCCTACGGTTCGCTGCCGTTGTCAGCAGAAAGAATATGACAAAGAAGAAGCAGAACGTAAACATCAGGAATTTCTCATGCAGGTGTCCCGACTTAGGGCAAACGGCTTGCAGGACAAATCTCTGCATGATTACAACTTCGCCAATGATAAAGGCTACAATCCAGAAATGCAGAAAGCCCATGATTATGTAACACATTGGGAGGAAATGAAAGCGAAGTCCTTGGGACTGCTTCTCTGGGGAGATGTTGGAACTGGTAAATCTTTTTTCGCAGGGTGCATCGCAAATGCTTTGTTAGATAAAGGTATTCCGGTTCTGATGACCAACTTTTCCAGAATCTTGAATACGCTGATTGGAATGTATTCCGATGACAGAAATCAGTTCATTGACAGCTTCAACAAATACAGTCTGCTGATTATTGATGATTTGGGCATTGAGCGTAGCTCGGAATTTGCTTTGGAGCAGGTGTTCAATGTGATTGACAGCCGCTATCGAAGCAAGAAACCTCTGATTGTAACCACGAATTTGACTTTGGATGAACTGAAGCATCCGAAAGATCTGGCAAGAGCCAGAATTTATGACCGAGTATTGGAGCGTTGTGTTCCTTTGAAAATCAATAATCATAATATCAGAGAGCTGAACGCAGCCGCAAATATGCAGGAAGCACGAAAAATATTAAATTCCGGTACTTAATTTCACAGTCGATGGTGCTGAACAATTCGCCTGTCAGTACACAGAAAGCCTAAAGATTGCAAAGCGAATTGTATCTGCACCATCTACACCGGATTACAGTACCACCCCGATACCAGAAAGGAGATTTTATGGCAAATAACAGACCTATGACCGAAGATGAAAAGAAATTATTGCAGGCACAGCACAGAATGGAAGCGATTGAAGCCCGCAACCGTCAGAAAGAACGAAAAGCAAGAACCAGACGATTGATCCAGATTGGAGCTGTATTGGAAAGTGTATTTCCAGAAGTTCAGACTATGGAGCTTGATGATGTGAAGATAGAGCTGAAAAGGCGATTGAATACATAAGCCTTGGTAGCTTTGCTGCTATCCCGAAGGGCGCACTTACTCACCACCCATAAAATGGGCGGTGGTATCTCCTTCGGGGTCGTGCGCTCTGCGAGGCTTTAAGGCTCTTTCAGAGCCTTATGTACAATGCCACACTTTTTCAAATTGCTGTCATTGTCCATGCAGTTTTCGCAAGTACAACCGCTGATGCGTTTGTCAGTTGGGTACAAATTGTACCCTACCTTGCGCTAACTGCCTGCGAAAATCTGCCACCGGCAGTTTTATCGCAGAGATAGGTGCAGCATCCACCGCACCTATTTTCTTTTTCGAAAAAAGAAACAAAAATTGTGCTGCGGCACAGGAAGGAGAAAAATAGTGAATTATTTCCATTTGGAGGCAAAAGTTGTAAGTCGTGGTGCAGGCCGTTCTGTGATAGCAGCTGCCGCTTATGCATCCTGCTCCCGACTCTACAACGATTACGATGGCCTGACACATGATTACACCCGAAAGCAAGGCTGTCTGTATAGCGAAGTCTTTCTGCCGCAGTATGCACCGGAAGAATGGAAAGACAGACAGGTGCTATGGGAAGCGGTAGAATCCGTAGAAAAAACAAAAGACAGCCGATTGGCAAGAGAGATTGTAGTTGCCCTGCCATCGGAGTTGTCCTTGGATGACTGGAAAGGTATGCTGGAACGTTTTATCCGAGAACAGGGAACTGCCCTTGGTATGTGCGCAGATGTGAATATCCATGACCCGTATCCTCCGGGACATAATCCACACAGCCATATACTTTTCACCATGCGCCCCTTAGATGAACACGGCAAGTGGCAGGCAAAGACACAAAAAGAATACCTTTGCAAGCGTGGCAGCGAAGAACGAGGTTTTACCGCTGATGAGTTCAAGACTGCCAAAACACAGGGCTGGGAGAAACAATATATGTATCAGTTTGGGGCGAAAAAGGAGTATTTAACCACATCTGAAGCAGAGAAAATCAAGGACTGTGTCAGAACATCCAAGACACCTAAAAGCACCCGCTATGGGAGACAAAACCCTCTTACAGAGCTTTGGAACAGCGAAGAACAGATATTTGCGTGGCGCAAGAGTTGGGAAATGATTATCAATGAAGAACAGGAGCGTCATGGCATTGCTGATCGTGTGGACTGTCGCAGTCATGCTGCCAGAGGGTTGACGGAACAGCCTACGGTACACGAAGGATACCACGCAAGAAAGCTGGAATCCAGGGGAATTGTGTCTGACCGTTGCGAGCTGAACCGTCAGATCAGGGAAGATAATAAGCTCCTGCGTGAACTGAAAAAACAGGTGCAGAAGCTGATGAAAGCAGTCAAAGAAAGTATCCCTGCCCTCGCTTCTGCATTGGAAGGGCTGCGTGACCACATGGTTCTGATTCAGTACCAGTTGATTGTGAATACTTCACAGCAGGAAGCAGTCACTTCCCAGAAAGAAATTTTGTCCGGTATTCTGGCAGAATACAAGAAAGTTAAGGCAGAACTGAAAACTAAGACTGTAGAGAAAAAGGAACTGATTGCAAAGCAGAAAAACTGCGGTATTCATTTTATCCGTGCAAGTAAGCTGGGTGAACAGATTGCTGCTCTGACCGAAGACTTGGAGGAACTGAAATTCAGAAAGTCGCAGTTACTGTCTCGCCTGAATTGTCAGGATAGCGGGATTGCATCTCAGGACAAGAAAGTGAAAGAAATGGATACTTTCCTTGGAAAACTGGAACAGCAACACATTACCCTGTCTGAGCAGAAGGAAAAAGATAAGCAGAAGTTTCTTGAAATCCGAAATGGTATTGCTCCAGAGAACCAGGATGCGGTTATGGCAGAGCGTGAAGCGATTCGTCCAGAGGGTAAGGTCGGTCTTGTTCAGAAGCTGTATGCAGTCTATAAGGATAAATATCGCTCTGAAATATTCAACGAAGCCAACCGACAGATTGATTCTGATTTGCAGGAAAAGCTGATTCAAAAACAGAAACGTTCTATCAAAGAACAGCTAAAAGCACCCAGACAGGAAATCCCGCAGAAAAAGAAAAAGGAATACGAGAGATAAGAGATCAATTATGTTATAAGGAAATGCTTTTATTCACAATGAAAATAGTAGATACAGTAATTATCATAGCATTACATTTGCCAGATTGATTTTTTATCCTGTTTGTGCTATATTTTAGTTAGTGGAGGCGAACTCGAATGGCCTCCGCTGATTTAGAATCATTAGTTAGCAGCGTCTAACTTCGGCGCATTACCACGGATTATAGAGAGGAAGCAATATGAACGAAAGTGAAAAGAATATAATAGAATACTCTTATAGTAATGATACCGGAGATGCGCAAGCAACCGTTTATCAGTTATTTCACGGTGTGGAAGTAGCATATACGTCCGTTCATATGGCTGACTTTGATTTTGGATTGTTTGAAAAGGGTGAACGAAAGAACTATTTGAGCATTCACTACTGTAAAGATGGTCGAATTGAACAGGAAGTAAACAATGAGTTTTTCTATTTAATGCCGGGAGATTGTTCTATCGCTGTTCAGGACAAAGCGCAAAAATTGTTTCAGCTGCCATTGAAACATTACCATGGCATTAGCATTGGGATCGATCTTGATTTAGCTAATAATCCTCTTGTTGAATTCCTGACAAACTGCGGATGCCCTCCACTTGATGCGTTGAAGCATATCTGTGGTGAAATGTCCTATGCGGTTCTTCGCTCGTCAGAATCGGCAAAGAAGTTCTTCGAGGATTTATACGAGGCTGAATCAGAACAGCGCTTAGATTATTTGAGAGTAAAACTACCGGAGCTTTTCTTTCGAATGAAATATTCGAATCCTAACAGCCGCTATTATGACCGAAGTTTAGTTCCACGCACACAGGTTGAACTTGTAAAAGCAGTTGCGGATTACATCTCGCCGAATATCAATGAAAAAATAACGGTAAAACAACTGACCATGAAATTTGGCATTTCGGATACCTATCTGCAAACCGCCTTTCGCAGTGTATATGGTATGCCGGTGATCAGTTTTATTCGAGCACAAAAGATGCAGAGTGCCGCTCAGATTCTGCTTCACACAGCAAAAAGTATTGATGAGATTGCAGAAGATTTTGGCTATGAAAACGAAAGCAAATTCTCGGCTGCATTCAAAAAAATTATGGGCGATACGCCAAGTATCTATCGCAAAGAGCATTCAAAGATAAAAATCATATAGTACAAAAACAGGAACATTTCTTTTTGGAGTGTTCCTGTTTCTTTTTTGGATAGGAAGAATGCGGAAATGGAATAGTATTCTGTTTTGGAGTGAAAGAACGTGTTTTTGGAGTAGAAATAAACGATTTCAGTCATTGTTCCTATGGCAAAAAAGTTTATAATTATCACTGTTCGCAGAGAAGCGAACTTAATTTAAAACATATAGTTAGCTATGGCTAACTGCAAGAAAGGAGCGTGCACAATTATCAGAAAGCATATATCAACGTTGTTCCTCGGAACCTCGCTTTTGATCATATCCATACTGTCACTGTTTGTCGGCGTGATCGATATTGATTTGAATACGCTGCTGTCCGGTGGAGATGGCATGGAATTGAAAATATTCCTTCTTGCCAGAATACCAAGATTGTTGGCAATTCTGTGTACAGGCGTCGGAATGAGCGTTGCCGGTCTGATTATGCAGCAGCTTTGCATGAATAAGTTTGTATCCCCAAGTACCGGTGCCACGATTCAGTCGGCACAGTTTGGCATTTTGCTGTCATTGGTATTCATTCCTACTATTGGCTTGTGGGGCAGAGTGCTGTTGGCTTTCGCAATGTCTGTTTTAGGCACTTGGATTTTTGTATGGTTCGTGCAGCGTATTCAGTTTAAGAACACTGTTCTGGTTCCCCTGATCGGCATCATGTTTGGCAATGTTCTGGGTGGCATTACAAACTTCATCGCCTATAAGTATGAAGTGACTCAGCAGCTGTCTACCTATTTTGTCGGTTCCTTTGCCCTGATCATCAAGGGTAACTACGAACTGGTCTGGCTGGCAGTACCACTGGTAGTGATCGCTTTCATTTTCGCCAATTATTTTAACATTGTTGGTATGGGAAAAGATTTCTCTCAGAACCTCGGTGTTAATTACAAACTGGTATTGTTTCTGGGTTTGACCGTTGCGGCTATGATAACCGCAAGCGTAGTCACCGTTGTAGGACAGATTTCGTACATCGGTTTGATCATCCCCAATATTGTTGCCATGTTTAAGGGCGACAAGATCAAGGGAACTCTGGTGGATACCGCATTACTTGGTGCGTTATTTGTCCTGATCTGCGACATGATTGCCCGCAGTGTGATTATGCCTTATGAACTGCCAATCGAACTGATCGTTGGTATTATCGGCAGCGTGATGTTCATCGCAATGCTGATCTACAAGCTGAATCATGGCAAGAAAGCCATCCGCATCCGACTTGGCAAAGCAAAGGAGGGCTCTTGCTATGACTGATACAAATAAAAACTTGCGTACAAAGCCTTACCGTACACCAGCACAGAAGGCAAATGTCCGAAACCTGATTATACTTACCTTTATCGTGATTGGAGTATGTGCAGCATACTTGCTGATCAACTCTTATCCGGAAAAACCAAAGTTATTTCAGTATGTTTTATCATTGCGTATTCCGACATTGATTGTAATGCTGATAGCAGCCTTTGCGATAGGTAGTGCGTCCATTATTTTTCAGTCAATTATCAATAACCGAATTGTGACTCCGTGTTTGTTGGGTATGAACTCTATGTACACGCTGGTACATACGGCTGTGGTATTTGTAGTAGGTTCCGGAAGCGTCATCGCAACTAATTCCAATCTTTCTTTTGCTATTGACCTTGTGGTAATGGCAGTTGCAGCAACCTTTGTCTATTCCTATATGTTCCAAAAGACAGGAAACAATGTGCTTTATGTTCTGCTTATCGGTACAGTACTATCGTCCTTCTTTGGAAGCATCCAATCTACTATGATCCGTGTCATGGATCCAAATGAATATGACACGCTGCTGACAACTCTGGTTGCAGACTTTAATAATGTCAATGTAGAAGTCATTGCCTTCTCGTTGGTTCTGCTTGTTGCTTTGACGATTTTCCTGTGGAAAGACCTGATGCTTCTGGATGTCATTACTTTGGGTAAAGATCAGGCAATCAACCTTGGTGTCGATTATGATCGGACTGTTCGCAGATTACTGCTTGGTGTTGTTCTCTGTATTGCGGTTGCAACAGCAATGGTTGGGCCTATTTCTTTCCTTGGTCTTATCATTGCAAACCTTGCAAGACAGCTTTTGAAAACTCATAAGCACAGCCACTTGAATGTTGGCTCCGCCTTGATGGGTATGCTTGCAATCATTGCCGGACAGTTGATTTCTCAGCACGTATTCAGCTATGCGGTGCCGATCAGCACTTTTATCACCATCGGCGGCGGTATTTACTTCCTCTACTTGCTGCTGTTTAAGAAAGGAGGAATTTAACCGTGAATGTCGTTGACTTGATAAAAGAATACGACGGCAAAGCCGTTGTCAACTCGGTCAGCTTTGAAATACCAAAGGGGAAGGTACTTTCTCTCATCGGACCAAACGGTGCGGGGAAATCGACTGTAATGGGGATGATTTCCCGTTTGATTGCCAAGGACTCCGGCGTGATCAACTTCGAGGATAAAGATCTTTCCAAATGGAAGAGCAAGGAGCTTGCAAAGAAACTCTCAATTTTGACACAGCACAACAACATTCAAATGAAGTTAACGGTGCGTGAACTGGTTGCTTTCGGACGTTTTCCCTATTCCGGTAACCGTTTGACTGTTGAAGACAATGAGATGATCGATAAAGCCATTGCCTACATGGAATTGCAGGAGTTTGAAGATCGTTTCATTGATGAACTATCCGGTGGCCAGCGCCAGCGAGCATATATTGCAATGGTTATTGCCCAAGATACAGAATATGTTCTTCTGGATGAACCAACCAACAATCTGGATATTTATCATGCGTCCAATATGATGCGCACTGTTCGTCGTCTCTGTGATGAGTTGGGCAAAACAGTCATTTTGGTTCTGCATGAAATCAATTATGCAGCTTTTTACTCCGATTATATTTGCGCTTTTGTAGATGGCAAAATCGCAAAATTTGGAACGGTCGATGAAGTAATCAACAAAGAAGTCCTGTCAGAAATCTATAAAGTGGACTTCGAAATCATCCACATAGACGGCAAACCGCTTTCCGTCTATTACTAATCTTGTTAAGTATAAACTTAAAAATAAAACCAAAAGTAAAGGAGCAAAACCTATGAAAAAAATTCTTTCACTTATGATGGCTCTTGCAATGGTATTTTGCATGGCCGCTTGCGGAAACACCGCAACCAATGATACTGCCGGTGCCAACGAATCTAATGTTAGCACTGAAAACAATGTAACAACTTCCGGTACAGAAGAAACAAAGCCTGAAACTATCACTATTCAGGCGCTGAATGCCAATAAAGAAATGGCTGATATTGAAGTTCCTTATGATCCTCAGCGCATTGCTATTCTGGATATGCCTGCGCTGGATATTGTTGATGCTTTGGGCGTTGGCGACCGCATTGTCGGTAGTGCTAAAGTTACGATCGAATACCTGACCGATTATAATCCGGATGATTCCAATGGTGCTATCATGAATCTGGGTACGGTAAAGACTGCTGATTTGGAAAAGGTTGCTGCCTGCGAACCTGATATTATCTTTATCGGCGGCCGTCTCAGTTCTGTTTACACAGATTTGGAAGCAATCGCTCCGGTTGTATATCTTGCGGTTGACTACGAAAAGGGTGTTGTAGAAAGCACCAAGTATAATGCTCAGACTATTGCTTC
The DNA here is from genome assembly GCA_910588535.1 of uncultured Lachnospiraceae bacterium. GTDB lineage: Bacteria > Bacillota > Clostridia > Lachnospirales > Lachnospiraceae > RGIG8607. The sequence goes on from CAJUOO010000007.1 coordinate 8,314, forward strand.
TATTTTCGGTAAAGAGGCTGATGTTGATGCGATGTTCACTGACTTCCAGCCTCGCATTGATGCTCTGAACAATGTTTTGACTGGTAAGAACGTTCTGCTGGGTATGTATAACAGCAACGCTCTTGGTTTGATGAACACTCAGTCTCAGTTGAATATTATTGCCAAGGAACTGGGTGCTAACAATCTGGGCGAAACTGTTGGTGAAGTTGAAAAAGCTACTCACGGCGAAGAAGCATCTTGGGAAACAATCATCACTCTGAATCCTGAGTATATGTTTATTCTTGACAGAAGCACTGCGACCGGTGCTGCTGACGAGGGTATTCTGGGTGCCCGTGAAGTGATTGAAAACGAACTGATCAAAGAACTTGATGTTTACAAGGATGGAAAGATCGTTTACTTCATCGAGCACGCAAATGTTTGGTATACTTCTACAGGTGGTGTTCAGGCTCTGGATACGATGCTTGCTGACTTGGAGGGTGCTCTGTTGAACTAAGGAGACCCAAAAATGAAATCCAACAGCAAAAACGAATTGGTCAAATTGATTTCTATTTGTGGACAAGTTGCAGAGCATAAAAGCGAGAAAATGCAGGAATTTGGAAGAGACGAATCTTTGATTTTGGCAGTACTTTCTGTAGACGAACAGGAGCAATTGAAAACGCTTTTGAGCAAACTACAGACGCAGTGGCTCAGTGATCATGCAGCTCACCATAAACACTAATTTCTAAAGAAAACAAAACACCGCCAGTATAAGTAACATGGGTTGCTTATACTGGCGGTGTTAATATTTTAAGAATAAATCAATTCATTCAATACAATTTCTTCAGCTGCATTACGGATATTATTCATTGCACCGACCCATGCCATCTGGTCACGTGCCTTTAATGCTTCATTTACGCCCTGCCGTTCCTTCATTTGCAGGGTGAGCAGCTCCATTCTCTGATTAGCGATATCATCTACCTCGTTTAGATGCTTGACCAGTTCTCCGTCCAGCAAAAGTGTGTTATACAGGATCTTATGATGTTCTTTCAGATGCAACAGACGCATTCTTCCATACTTGCCGTAATGCGGTTCTTCTTCTGGAAGTTCCAAATCCGGATAATACATCCCATCTGCTCCGAGCGTATACGTACCGCCCATTTCTTCAAACAATGATTTCATTGAAATACCTCCAATCCGTTTACTTTATTGTTACGCTATGTTATAATAGAACAAGACACATCACATATCAAGATAAGGAGGATATGAAATGCGGAAAAATGAAGACATCATAGCTATCTATTCCCGTAAGTCTAAATTTACCGGAAAAGGCGAAAGTATCGGCAATCAGGTAGAGCTATGTAAAGAATATGTTCGTGTGCATTTTGGCGATGCAGCTGTAGATAAAGTGGTCGTATTTGAAGATGAGGGCTTTTCCGGCGGCAATCTGAATCGTCCTGATTTCAAGAAGATGATGGACGCTGCCAAGAAACGAAAGTTCAAGGCGATCATTGTTTATCGTCTTGACCGTATCAGCAGAAATATCAGTGACTTTGCAAGCTTGATTGAAGAATTGGCTCGCCTTGATATTTCTTTTGTTTCTATTAAAGAGCAGTTTGATACAAGCACTCCTATGGGACGAGCAATGATGTATATTGCATCTGTTTTCTCGCAGTTGGAGCGTGAAACTATTGCAGAGCGTATCCGTGATAATATGCATGAACTGGCAAAGACCGGACGCTGGCTTGGGGGTACAACACCTACTGGATATGCTTCTGAAGCGGTTAAGAGTATTACCATTGATGGTAAATCCAAGAAAGCCTGCAAGCTGAAGCTGATTCCTGAAGAAGCTGATATTGTCAGAATGATTTATGACTTGTATATTGAAACGGATTCTCTGACATTGACCGAAGCTGCCTTGATCAAACAGGGTATCAAGACAAAGAACAACAACTATTTTACCCGTTTTTCCATCAAAGCTATTTTGCAGAATCCGGTTTATATGATTGCGGATGAAGATGCCTATAATTACTTCATTCAGAACGACACAGACTTGTTCTCGGAAAAAGATGCTTTCGATAACCAGCATGGTATTATGGCTTACAATCGTACCGATCAAGAAAAAGGCAGAGCCACAAAGTATCTACCTGCAAGCGAATGGATTGTATCTGTCGGCAAGCATCCGGGTTTGGTTCCAGGTAAAGTGTGGGTACAGATTCAAGAGTCTCTGGAACGCAATAAATCCAAATCATTCAGAAAGCCACGCAGTAATGAAGCGCTTCTGACTGGCTTGTTGTTCTGTAGCTGCGGTGAGCGTATGTATCCGAAAATGAGCAAGCGCAAAACGGCGGATGGAAAAGTGATTTATACCTATGTCTGTAAAATGAAGGAACGAAGTCAGCGTTCTGTATGCAACAGTAAAAATGCCAATGGTAACACATTGGATATGGCAGTCATCGAGCAGATTAAAATGCTTGCAGAGGACAAGGATACTTTCATTGCACAATTGGAACAGAGCCGCAGATTTTATACCGGCAATCGCATGGACTACGAACAGCGACTGGATGATATGCGAAAAGAAAAGTCAGAGACAGAGAAGAAAATTAATTCTCTGGTAGACTCTCTTGCGGATATGGGAGACAGCCCTGCCAAGGCTCATGTAACCAAACGAATTGAGCAGTTGAATGGAGAATACCAGTCCCTTGAACAGCGTATTCAGGAACTGGAAGGACTGACTTCACAGCACGCTCTCAGCGATATTGAATTTGATCTGCTTCGTCAGTTGCTGACCATCTTCAAGGATGGCATTGATGAAATGACCGTTGAACAGAAACGTGCTGCCATTCGTACCATCGTGCGTAAGGTGGTTTGGGATGGTGTCAACGCTCATGTCATTCTGTTCGGTGTGAAGGATGATGAAATCGAGTATCCTGAAATTGCTGCTGTAGCATCTGATAATACCGAGGACGATGACGAAACAGCGGAATTAGTGGACTTCTCTGATGTCGATTATGATATTGACGATATGGAGGATGACCGCCTGGGAAAAACTAATCCCCTCAGTGCTTCAAAAACGCATTGGGGGGAGGATAGCAAATGAGCTGCTTATGCTGTTTCGGAGCGAGAAGAAAAGAACGAAGGAAAGCTCCCTGTATGAGCCGCTTGGCACGGACTCTGAAGGAAATTCTATCCGCCTATTGGATATATTAGAATGTGAGGAGGAAGATATACTAGAGCGCGTGGATCTGGAGGAGAAGACAGGAAAACTGTATGATTTGATGAGAAGCCTTCTCTCTAATAGAGAGAGGGAGATTATCTGTCTGCGCTATGGACTTCTTGGAACGAGGGAGGTGACGCAGAGGGAGATTGCAGATTCTATGGGGATTTCCCGAAGCTATGTGTCACGGCTTGAGAAAAAAGCCCTGAAGAAGCTGCGTGCAGGCTTTGAGGGAAGCGAAGGATAGAACATCCCGGAGCAGTTTTTTATTTGCTGCTTCCGGGATGTTTGTTTCTCCATTGTCTGGGGGAGATGCCGTAAGTATTTTTAAAGGCGCGGGAAAAATGTAACTGATTTTCATATCCGACGGCATTTCCAATATCGGCGATTGACAGGGAGGTGAGCTTTAAAAGCGCCGCCGCCTTGCTCATCCGGTAAGAGATCAGAAATTCCTGCGGAGATTTGCCAATGCTCTCATGAAAAATCTTGCCGAAGTAGCTTCGATTTAATCCACAGGATGCGGCAAGCTCCTCGATGGTGATCGGATTTTGAAAATTCTGTTCTATGTAGGCTAGGGCTTCTTTTATATAAAAATCGCGCAGGCTGTTTCCATTATGTGTGATCACTGAGGCGGAGGAGCGGATCAGACTGTCAATAAAAAGAAACAGATGCCCGATCAGATGAAAGGAGGATTCTGTTTTGTGATTGACAATATATAACATCTCCTCCTTCATCATAACAGCGATATCCTTATATCGTGCCCGATATACAGGCGAGTCGGGCGTCAGCCCGGCAGTCTCCACAGATTCCTTGGCGCGCAGCCCATCAAATTCCAGCCAGACATATTCCCAAGGCACATTTTGATCAGCGATATAGGTACATATCTGGTTGGGAAAGATCATAAATCCCTGCCCACTTCTTATCTGATATGTTTTTGTCTCACATTTGGAATCGTGCGCGTTCAGCACTCCTGTGCCAGATAATATATAATGAAACAAAAAGTGATTTCTCGCCGCCGGACCAAAGGAATGAGAGGGATCGCATTTTTCCCATCCAAACTGGTACAGTCCCAGATCGATAAAATTTTCACTTGGAAATACGGAAAATAGAACTTCACTCATATTTTTACAAGCCTCCTTATCTATTATTATATAGAAAATATACCAAAATGCTAGTTGAATTTAATATATCATAGATAAAATAGCATTATGGTATATATATACAAAAAAGTGCCATTTACAAATAGCATAAAGATATATTAACATAGAGTTACCAAAAAGAAGGAGGAAGAAATATGAAAGGAAAGATGTTAAAATGCTTGTTTTTAGGTACGGCATGCGTTTTTGCAGGGATGTCTCTTCAGGGTTGTTCCTCAAAAAATTCGCAGGTGACTGAGATTGAGATTGTACAGTACAAGCCAGAGGCCGCGAGCTATTTTGACCAAGTGGAAGAAGAATTTAACGCGACACATGATACGATTCACCTCACCATTCAGTCGCCAAATGATGCTTCTACAATTTTAAGAACACGATTTATTCGTGAAGATTATCCTGATATTATAGGAATAGGAGGCGACATCAATTATTCCTACTATATGGATGCCGGAATATTGGCTGATGTATCAGATTATGCGGGATTACAGTACATTAATCAGGCGTATCTTGACATAGATGAGGAATTGAAGATAGTTCCGATCGATGGAACATTTGCCGTTCCCTATGTAGCCAATGCCGCCGGAATTTTGTACAACAAGGATATTTTTGAGGAGCATGGCTGGCAGATACCAAAAAATTGGGATGAGTTAATGACATTATGTGAAGCGATCCGTGCGGAAGGACTGCTGCCATTTGAATTTGGCTTTAAGGACACATGGACTTGCCTTGCTCCATGGAATGCGATGGCGGTCGGCTTATCGCCCTCAGATACAGCGAAGCAGGTGAATGCCGGGAAAACCACCTTTGCTGTGGAGTATCGTGAGACAGCGGAAAAATATATGAAGCTGATAGAGTATGGGCCTGCAGATCCCTGTGCATTTGGGTACAATGATGCCTGCACAGCATTTGCCAGAGGGGAATCTGCCATGTACACAATTGGAAGTTATGCGGTGCCACAGATATTGTCCGTAAATCCTGAGATGAATATTGGTTCATTTACCATGCCGGCAAATGACGTGCATGAGGGAAATACACTGAATTCTGGAATTGACCTTCAGTTCTGTGTGACAGCGGCATGTAAAAACAAAGAGGCTGCTTATGAGGTGCTGGATTTCCTGCTTGCAGATGAGAATATTCAAAAATATATCGACGCTCAGACAGCGATTCCCTGCAAGGTGGGAGAGTTTGAGCTGGCGGATGTGCTAGAGGGCATGTCTGAGGACATTGAGAGCGGTAATATGAAGGATTACCAAGATCACTATTATCCTTCGGAGATGGCGGTGGACGCGCAGCTTCAGACCTTTGTGATACGCAAGGATGTAGGTGCATTTTTAGAGAAATTTGATAAAGATTGGCTGCGGTATAACAGAGATATTATTTACAAAGTCAAAAAATATGAAGAGGAGCATAAAAACTGATTGATGCAATAACACAGAGGAAATCTGTGCTGTGCAGGAAAGAGGGAACTATGAAGAATGAACGAAAAAGAACATATCTAATGATTGCGCTTCCGATTCTGGCATTGTTTGTCTGTTTTAACACGATACCGCTGATTCGAGGAGTGTTCTATAGCTTTACAAATTTCAAGGGGTTTGGAAGCTATGACTGGGTTGGTTTTAGAAATTATGCAGATTTATTTACTGATACAAGAGTGTTAAAGTCCTATTTGTTTACCTTTAAGCTGGCGGTTGTCACCACGATAGTGGTAAATGTGCTGAGCTTAATCCTTGCGATGGCACTTAACAGTGAGATTCGCGCAAAGAGCTTTTTTAGAGGTGCATATTTTCTTCCCAATGTTTTGGGTGCTTTGGTAGTGGGATATATTTTCAATTACTTTTTTACTTATATTCTGCCAGCATTTGCTAAGATGGCAGGAATTGGAGCTCTTGAGGGAAGCATCTTATCCAAGGAGGGGCTTGCGTGGATTGGCGTTATGATTGTCTGTGCATGGCAGGCAGTTGCCATGAACACGATTATCTATATTTCCGGGCTTCAGACAGTGCCGGAGGATGTATATGAGGCAGGCGGGCTGGATGGAGCGACTGGCTGGAACAAATTCAGACATCTGACGCTGCCTTTGATTATGCCGTTTGTCACCATTAACCTTGTGCTTTGCGGTAAGAATTTCTTGATGGTATTCGATCAGATTATGGCTTTGACAAAGGGAGGACCTGCACAGAGCACAGAATCGATCTCCTATCTGATTTATAACAATGGTATGTCGGGCGGACAGTTTGGATTCCAGAGTGCGAATGCCGTTATATTCTTTATCGTGATAGTAGCAATCTCTGTTGCACAGATGAAATTTACGAGTAAGAAGGAGGAGCAGTTATAATGAAGGCGATGAATGTAAAAGCTACAGATATGAAAGAAAAAAAGACAAACTGGGCTGTGATGGTTCTGCTGATTTTAGGGCTTTCGACAATTGCTTTTCCTCTGTATATGACCATTGTCATCGCTTTTAAAAAGCCCTCTGAGATGACAAACAGCATTAGTGGCATCCTTTCTCTTCCAAAGAATTGGAGCCTCGATAATTTTGCTGAGGCAATGCGCGTGACAGACTTCTGGCACTCCCTTAGCTACAGCCTTTTAATTACAATTGTCACTGTGGTGTTGGCGATTGTTATTCACTCCCTGATGGGCTATGTACTGGGAAGAACAAAGGCGAAAAGTAAATTTTACAGCTTTGTCTATCTGTTTATTGTAAGTGGTATGTTTGTGCCGTTTGCTATTTTGATGATGCCTCTTGCAAAGCAGACTGCAGAGATGGGACTTGCGAACTGGTTCGGCGTGATTCTCCTGTATGTTGTGTTTTATATGCCGATGAATGTACTACTCTATACAGGTTATCTGGTAAATATTCCAGTGGCTTTGGAGGAGGCAGCGAGAGTGGATGGATCTTCTACTTGGAGAACCTACTGGAAGATTATATTTCCGATCATGCGCCCTATGCATGCGACTGTAGCCGTTCTTACAGCACTTGCTGTGTGGAATGACGTGATGACTCCTCTGGTTATTATGGCAGGTTCCAACACAAACACACTGCCGCTTGCACAGCTTAATTTCCAGACACAATTTGGCGCGAATTATAATCTTGCGTTTGCATCTTATCTGTTGTCTATGATACCGATTCTGATATTCTATATTATTTGTCAGAAGCAGATATTAAATGGTGTCACCAACGGTGCAGTAAAATAATTTTTAAAAACATAATTGTTATTATTTTGATATTTTGATATAATGACTGCGATATATTTTATACTTACTTGAAAGATACGCTTCGAGCGCAGCCTATTTCCTCGTTATCCCGCTTCTTTAGCAAAAATGTAATGGATGTTAAACTCGCGGGAGATCTCGTGAAGCATTGATGTTTTTTGATAGGCTCCTTGAGGAAATAGGTTGTGCTTTTTGCTGCTTATATCAATAAGGCTGTGTGGATCTTTTTCAAAATCATAAACCTCACTGCAAGCAATCAGACAACAAGCTTTCAGTGCCCATCAAGGGGGTTTTTGACTTTTGCGGCAGTCGTCAAATGATTGTGTGCAGTCATTCGGCTCATTGCCCGCAGAAATAAATTGTCTAAGCTAAGTATAATTACTATTTGTTACTAATGGAGGCTTGAATGGCGATTCAAAATATTAGATATGATACGGAGAACCAGCTTTTTACGCTGAGTACAAAAAATACATCTTATCAGATGAAGGTAGATTCCCGCGGCTTTTTGCTACATCTCTACTATGGGGCGAAGATAAGTGGGAATATGGAATATCTGCTTACTTATTATGATAGAGGATTTTCAGGGAATCCTTATGAGGAGGAGACCAGAACATATTCTCTTGATGTGCTGCCTCAGGAATATCCCACCTTGGGAACCGGAGATTATCGAAGCAGCGCGCTTATTGTCCGCAATGCAGACGGGACAGAAAGTTGTACTCTTCGCTATAAAGAGCACACCATACAGAAAGGCAAGTACTCGCTGAGAGGCTTGCCTGCTGTTTATGCTACAAATCAGGAGGCGGAGACCTTGGAGATCTCCCTTGAGGATGTTGTGAGTAAGGTTGAGGTGAGGCTTTTCTATGGTGTTCTCTGGGAGGAGGATATTATCACCCGAAGTGTGGTGATTGTCAATGGCGGAAGCGAGGAAATCATAATAGAGAAGGCTGGATCGGCATGTGTGGACTTCCTTTATGGAAATTATGATTTGATAAGCTTTTATGGAAGGCATGCCATGGAGCGAAATATACAGAGAAGCAAGATCCTTCACGGCAATACTGTGATTGGCAGCCGCAGGGGGGCGTCGAGTCATCAGTATAATCCTGCTTTAATCATCGCATCCTCAGACGCGACGGAGGATTTTGGAAGCTGTTATGGCATGGCATTTGTCTACAGTGGGAATTTTCAATTTGAGGCGGAGAAAGATCAGTTTGGGCTGACAAGAACAATGATGGGACTTTTGCCTGAGCAGTTTCATTATCCGCTAAAGCATGGGGAGGAGCTGATTGTTCCAGAAACGATTCTCTCCTACTCTGCCGCTGGTTTTTCTTTCTTATCCGAGCATTTTCACCGCTGCATAAGGAATCATGTGTGCAGGGGTGAATATCAGCATCAGGTGAGGCCTATTCTTCTAAATAGCTGGGAGGCAGCATATTTTGATTTTAATGGAGAAACCATTGTAGGTCTTGCAAAAGAGGCAGCAGAGTTAGGGATTGATATGGTTGTGATGGACGATGGCTGGTTTGGCAAGAGAGATGATGACAATAGTGGACTTGGGGACTGGGAGGTGAATGAAAAGAAGCTTGGATGTACTTTGAAAGATTTAATTCGAAGGGTCACGGACACTGGCGTAAAATTTGGCATATGGATTGAGCCAGAGATGATTTCGGAGGACAGCGAGCTTTATCGCACTCATCCAGACTGGGCACTTCAGATACCGGGAAGAAAGCCAGTGCGCTCGCGCAATCAGCTTGTTCTGGATTTTTCGAGGGAAGAAGTGCGGAATGAGGTCTTTGACGCAATCTGTAAGGTGCTTGATCAGGGAGAGATCTCCTATGTGAAGTGGGATATGAACCGCAGTCTTGCGGATATTTTTTCTAAAGAGCATGTGGCAGGTAAGGTGCATTATCTCTATGTGCTGGGAGTATATGAGTTTCTTGAGCGGTTGGCCCTGCGTTATCCAAGTATGCTAATTGAGGGCTGTTGTGGCGGTGGCGGAAGGTTTGACGCAGGAATGATGTATTATACGCCTCAGATTTGGTGCAGTGATAATACAGATGCCGTCGATCGGCTTCGGATTCAGTATGGTACATCCTTTTTCTATCCCATCTCAGTGGTAGGCTCGCATGTATCTGCGATTCCAAATCATCAGACAGGAAGAAAGACGAGCTTGAAGACCAGAGGTATTGTCGCGATGGCAGGGACCTTTGGCTATGAGCTTGATCCAAAGCTTTTAGGTGAAGAGGAGCGAGCAGAGATTAAGGAACAGATAAAAACCTACAGAAACTATGAAGATTTGATTCGGAACGGCATATATTATCGACTGACTGATCCATTTACGGATGACTGCACCGCGTGGCTTTTTGTGTCGAAGGATAAAAAACAGGCGCTTCTTAATATAGTGGTGACAGAAGTTCACGGAAATATGGAGGTGAGCTTTGTAAAACTGAAGGGTTTACAAAAAGGCGCCGTGTACAGGGAGCTGACTTCGGGGAAGGCGTATGTGGCGGAGGCATTGATGGAGGCAGGGCTTCCAGTGTCTGTCGAGACAGGAGAGTACAATTCTTGTCAGTTTGTATTTGCAGTACAGGAAAAGCTTTGATAGAAAAAGAAAAATGATGCGGAGAATGGAGGGGAGGATAAGATGGATAGAGCATGGTGGAAAGAAAGTGTGGTGTATCAGATATATCCCAGAAGCTTTATGGACAGTGATGGGGATGGGATCGGTGATATCAACGGAATTACGCAAAAGCTTGATTATTTGAAGGAACTGGGGATCGATGTGATCTGGCTGTCTCCTGTATATGAGTCACCGAATGATGACAATGGCTATGATATCAGTGATTATGGAAGAATTATGAAGGAATTTGGCACGATGGAGGATTTTGACCGGATGCTTTCTGAAGCACATAAAAGGGGAATCCGCATTGTGATGGATTTGGTGGTGAATCATACCTCCGATGAACATGCATGGTTTGTGGAGAGCAGAAATTCTGTCGACAACCCTTTTCGGAACTATTATATCTGGAGAGAGGGAAAGGATGGGCGGGAGCCAAATAACTGGGGTTCCTGCTTTGGAGGTTCTGCTTGGGAGTTTGACAAAAAGACAGATATGTATTATCTGCACCTATTTTCAAAAAAGCAGCCGGATCTCAACTGGGATAATGAGTGCGTGAGGGAAGAGGTCTTTCAGATGATGGACTGGTGGTGCAAAAAGGGCATTGACGGCTTTCGCATGGATGTGATTAGCATGATATCGAAGGAGCATGATCTTCCTGACGGGGAGACTGGCAGCACAGGATATGGTGATTATGGCCCTTATGTGCAGAATGGTCCTCATGTCCATGAATATCTAAAAGAGATGAATAGGAAGGTGTTATCAAAATATAATCTTATGACCGTTGGGGAATGTGCTGGGGTGACGGTGGAAGAAGCGAAAAAATATGCAAATCTTGACGGGACAGAACTTGATATGGTCTTTCAGTTTGAGCACATGGGGCTTGACAGCGAGAATGGCAGCAAGTGGTGCAAGAAAAGGATGGATCTGGTAGAACTGAAAGCGATATTGTCCAAATGGCAGACAGAGCTGCATGGAAAGGCATGGAATAGCCTGTACTGGTGCAACCATGATCAGCCGCGAATCGTATCCCGCCTTGGCGATAATGGGAAGTATCGGGAGGCATCGGCTAAAATGCTTGCGACATGTCTGCATTTTATGCAGGGTACACCGTATATCTATCAGGGCGAGGAGCTTGGCATGACGAATGTTCCATTTGCAAGTATTGAGGACTTTCGCGATATAGAGAGTATCCATGCTTATGAGGAATACACAGACAAACATCTTTGCTCTGATGAGGAGATGCTAGAGTATCTGTGCCTAAAGAGCAGGGATAATGCCAGAACACCTGTGCAGTGGGATAATACCTTACATGCAGGTTTTACATCGGGAACCCCTTGGATTATGGTAAATCCTAATTATAAAGAGATCAACGCAAAGGAGCAGCTTGAAAGAGAAGATTCAGTATTTCATTATTATCAGAAGCTGATTCGCCTGCGAAAAGAGAATAAGATAATTATTGAGGGCACGTATCAGCTTTTGCTTCCCACACATCCAAGTGTGTTCGCTTATATGCGCTCTTATCAAAACCAGAGGCTTTTAGTGGTATGTAATTTTAGCGAGAAGGCTGTGGACTATCCATTGGTGTTGCAGGGGCAGGAGAAGAGCAGATGTCTGATCTCCAACTATGGGGAGGAGAAGCCTTGGGAGAAGGCAAAACTGTTGCCCTATGAGGCGTTTGCCTGTCTGTTTGAGGAACATGAAGAACGTGAGAAGGAGACTAAGGTGACGGAGGAAAAAAGGACAGAAAGTATGGTGGAGGAGAAGATCTATAGAGAGCGTTTTGACAAATTCTTTGATGAGCTCAAATGGCTCTACACAGAAGTATATGAGAATAGTTCTATGTTCGCGGAGCTCTGCACGGAGATGGAGCGGTTTTATAGAGAAAGAAACAGTGAGCTAAAGAGCAGAGACTGCGAGAGAGAGCTACAGCCAGACTGGTATAAGAAGAATGATTTGCTTGGTATGATGTTCTATATTGACAATTTTGCAGGAGATATGAATGGCGTGCGGGATAAATTAGAATATCTTGAGCGCTGTAATGTAAATTATATTCATCTGATGCCATTTTTGGATACGCCGAAGGGAAGTTCTGACGGCGGCTATGCTGTGGCAGATTTTCGTAAAGTGCAGCCGGAGCTCGGCACAATGGAGGATTTGGAGGATCTGACTGCTGCCTGCCATAAGAAGAATATGAATGTGTGTATGGATTTTGTGATGAATCATACCTCCGATCAGCATGAGTGGGCGAGAAGGGCAAGAGGTGGTGAAGGTGAATATATGAGCCGTTACTTCTTCTTTGATAATGATGAGATACCTAAGCAATATGAGAGAACTGTGCCACAGGTATTTCCAACGACAGCGCCGGGAAATTTTACATGGCTCGATGATATAAAGCATTATGTTATGACATCCTTCTATCCATATCAATGGGATCTAAACTACGCAAACCCAAGAGTATTTAATGAGATGATTTATAATTTTCTCTATCTTGCAAACAAAGGCATCGATGTGATTCGCATTGACGCAGTGCCATATATATGGAAGGAGTTGGGAACGAGCTGTCGGAATCTGCCCAGAGTACACACGATCGTGCGAATGATGCGAATAATCAGTGAGATTGTGTGTCCGGGAATCCTGCTGCTTGGAGAGGTGGTGATGGAGCCAGAAAAGGTGACGCCATATTTTGGCACTTTGGATAAGCCCGAGTGTCACATGCTCTATAATGTCACAACCATGGCTACTACATGGCACACGATTGCGACCAGAAATGTAAGTCTGCTAAAGCGTCAGCTTGATATTGTCAACTCTCTGCCAAAGCAATATGTATTTTTAAATTACTTAAGATGTCATGATGATATTGGATGGGGGCTTGATTATCCTACACTTCAGATGAATGGAATGGAGGAGCGCAGCCACAAACAATATCTCAATGAGTATTTTCTGGGGATTGCCGGCTACAGCAACAGCCGTGGGGAGCTATACAATGCCGATCCTGTTACCGGGGATGCGCGTTTTTGCGGGACAACTGCTTCCATGTGCGGGATAGAGGCGGCAGAGGAGCGTGGGGACGAGACAGCACTTGCGCTCGCAATCCAGCAGGATCTTATGCTGCATGCCTATATGTTTATGCAGTCTGGTATACCAGTTCTGTATGGAGGAGACGAGATCGCACAGCTCAATGATTACAGTTATAAGGAAGATCCTGACAAAAGGGAAGATTCCCGCTATATTCATCGAGGAAAGATGAATTGGAGAGCGATTGAGAACATACAGGTTCCCAAGACGGTGGAAGCGAGAATATTCACAGGTCTTGAACAGCTTGAGCGGCTGAGAAAGACAGAAAACGTATTTTTTACGACGGCGGACTGTTGGACAATCGATACGTATACCGATAATATACTGTGTATAGTTCGAGAGTATGAGGGAGAGAGAATACTTGGTCTCTTTAATTTCAGTGAATATGAGCAGACAGCATGGATTAAGGAAGAGGGAATGTACAGAGATCTCTTGACACAAGAACAACGGCAGGCACAGAATGTGGTGGTGCCAGCTTATGGATATTTTTACCTAAAAAGAGAAAAGGAAGAATAGCCTGGACAAAAGAGCGATGCGGACATAGGAAAGATCCGCATCGCCAGTTTTGCTTGTAATTCTATATACTAATATATTTCATTAGTTCTTTTTTTGTATAGTTTCTTGTAGAATGAGTTTTTCATCATTTTCGGAAAGGGTTCGTATAGCCAATCTGCTGTTTTCCTCCGTCACCCCGCTCTCGCTTAGTGAAAAACGTAACGGATACTAAGCTCGTGAACTACCTCGCTAAGTACCGACGTTTTTCAATAGGTTCCTTGAGGAAAACAGCAGATTGGCTATACTACTTTTCTGAATATTTTGGATGTGCTGTGATAGTTCATATTTTTTATATATTTGCAGCTCTATGTCTATTTTATTTCGTTTGTAATCATAGAATATCAAATTCTCTTAAAAAATAGCCAAAATTATTTATCAATCCAATACAAGCAGAATTGCAGCGTGTATTGCTTTACAGATAAAAATAGTCCGGCGAACTGCCTGTGGTTCTCAAGGAACCTATTGAAAAACGCTGGTGCTTAGCGAGGTAGTACACGAGCTTAGCATCCGCTGCGTTTTTCACTAAGCGGGAGCGGGGTGACGGAGGACCACAGGCAGTTCGCCGGGCGGAACGTTTAAGAAAATGATACAACAGACTTTTAACAACAGAATCAGTATAATATTCACAAGAAACTATACATATCTGTTTATAGATACGGAGAGGAATGATCAGGAAAGTTCTGTATTATAGTGTGCTCGCTCGCCTCCAATATACTTTGGGCGTGTTCGTGCATAGACTACCTTGGCATTTCCAAGTGTGCTGACAGAAAGACGCACAGGAACAGCAACTTGTTTTAAGTGCATTCCTATTAATGTATCACCAATATCAATTCCGGCGTCGGCGGTTATCTTTTCTGTTGCGGCAGGGTGCGAGAAGGTATGGTATGCGGCGGTTGCAAAGGAACCACCCGCCTTGGGCTGAGGAACAACGTTGACAATTTCCAGATTTCTTTTGGCGGCGGTTGTTGCTTCTATTATTAAGGCGCGATTGAGATGCTCACAGCATTGTGCGGCAAGCTCGATTCCATGTGCGGCAGCAGACTGGAACATGCCATCAAAAATAGCTTGTCCGGCTTCAGCGCTGGAAAAAGAGCCAATCTGATGCCCTAATACTTCGCTGGTAGAGCAGCCTATCACAAGAAGCTGTCCTTTACGGAGTCCAGTGATCTTGATAAATTCTTCTGTTATATGATAAGCTTGATTTTTTAAAGTATCTAGTGAAAAATCTTCTGTCATAGTGATCCCTCATTTCTATAGAAAAAGTTTTCATGATTTTTAATAGATTTCTATTTTATCATACACGGTTTTTTATCAAAAAGCAATATAGTAAACTAGCATATGGGTTTCTCTGAAAACAACATACACATCTTTTTTCTTGTCGAAAAATAAAGTTTGGTGTTCTCTTGTGCTCTCCATTGGAATATGTTATGCTTACATCTGGAGAGACAGAAAGGATGTGTAGCATATTTTTTGTACAATTACAGGTGGAATTACCTTGGGAATTGAGGGTAGGCTGATACAGGTTGAGGTGGATGTCAGCAACGGGCTTCCGGGTATTCATATGGTGGGGCTTCTTTCCTCAGAGGTGAAGGAGGCTGGAGAGCGAGTGAGAACAGCTCTCAAAAATACCGGTCATCCGATTCCTCCCAAGCGTATCACAGTGAATCTGTCGCCCGCGGATATAAAAAAACAGGGTTCTTCTTTTGATCTTCCAATAGCTGCCGCTATTCTGGCAAATCTGGGCAGCTTTCCCACAGACCAATTACAAAACAGACTCATGCTAGGCGAACTTGGGCTAGATGGCGCAGTGCGTCCTGTCAAGGGTGTACTTGCTGTTGTTCTGGAGGCAAAACGTCTGGGTATGAAAAGTTGTATTTTGCCAAAAGATAATGAGCGTGAGGGAGCCATGGTAGAAGGGATAGAGGTATTTGGGATAACCGATCTTGGACAGTTATGTGATTTTCTCTCAGGGAGACGTGTGATTGTGGCAGAGAAAGCGATTACAAGGAAAGAGAAGCAAACATACTCTGTGGATTTTTCTGAAGTGAATGGGCAGGCGGCACTTCGCAGGGCGTCGGAGATCGCGGCGGCTGGTATGCACAACCTTATGATGGTGGGACCTCCAGGATCTGGAAAAACAATGGTGGCGAGGCGGATTCCATCGATACTGCCTTCTCTCAAGGAAGAGGAGAGCTTGGAGATAACGAAGATATACAGTGCATCAGGTTTATTTGCCGGGGAAGCGTTGATTCAGGAAAGACCTTTTCGTGCGCCTCATCACAGTGCGTCCGCTGCCGCCCTAATTGGAGGGGGAAATATACCAAAGCCCGGAGAGGTGACACTCGCGACACATGGAGTGCTGTTTCTTGATGAGCTGCCGGAATTTTCAAGAGCTTCTCTAGAGGCAATGCGCCAGCCATTGGAAGATCGTTTTGTGTTGATTTCCCGCGCGAAGGCAGCCTATCGCTTTCCGGCGGATTTTATGCTGGTGGCGGCGATGAATCCTTGTAAATGTGGGTATTATCCAGATAAAGAGCACTGTTGCTGCAGAGAGAATGAAATTATCGCCTACAAAAATCGTGTAAGCCAGCCTTTTCTTGATCGCATGGACATGGTGGTGAGGACGGAGACAATAACCTATTGTCAGCTTGTTAAAGACAAGAAGAATGAAAGTTCTTATACGATCAGGCAGAGAGTGTTGCGCGCTCATCAGCTTCAGGAGGAGCGTTATAGGAAGGAAGCGATTCATTATAACAGCCAGCTTCTTCCCGGACAGATAGAGCAGTACTGTGTGTTGGGAAAGCGGGAGAAAAAGCTGATGGAGCAGATTTATCAGAGTTTTCATCTGACAGGAAGAGGGTATTATCGGATATTAAAAACAGCGAGAACCATCGCGGATCTGGAGGAAAGTGCGGAGATCAAGACTAGACATATCCATGAGGCAGCGGCATTGAGACAGAGATAGAGATGAATTATTGTAAATAGAAATGAGGAAGAGTATGGGTAGGAATGAGAGAGAGAGATAGAGGAGAGGGCATTGTGGAGCTGGTTTTTGGGTATACCGATCAGCTATATTGGACAGAGGAAGTTGATAGAGCATTTTAAGTCTCCGGGCAAGGTGATGGAGGCATCCGAACAGGAGATTTCGCAAATTATTGGAAAAATACAGCCCGCAGTAGAATATTTGAAGGAAAGAAGGAATACAGATTGGAGGAAAGCATATGTTATTCTTGAGGAGCGGGGAATTCATCTAACCATAAAAGGGGAGAGCGATTATCCAAAGGCACTACAGCCACTTTCTGATGCACCATTTGGACTGTATCACAGCGGAAGGCTTCCAGATGAAGAGGTCTGTGTCTCTATAGTGGGTTCCAGAAGCTGCAGCCGCTATGGGCTTGAGGTGGCAGCAAGTTTGGGGAGAGTGCTGGCGGAAGCAGGCGCGGCGGTGATCAGTGGCATGGCGCTTGGCATTGATGGTGCTGGGCAGTGGGCGGCGTTGGAGCAGGGAGGGAGAAGCTATGCTGTTTTGGGCAGCGGTATCGATATCTGTTATCCAAAGGAGAATCGCAGGCTCTATGACAGGCTGATTAAGGAGGGGGGACTTATCAGTGAATTTCCTCCCGGCTCACCGCCTCACGCATGGCATTTTCCAGTGAGAAACCGAATTATCAGCGGATTGTCGAGAGCTTTGGTGGTGGTGGAGGCAAGGAGAAGAAGTGGTTCACTTATCACTGCAGATCTTGCCCTGGAGCAGGGGAGAGAGATCTATGCCGTGCCGGGAAGAGTGACAGATTCTTTGAGCCAAGGGTGCAATGAGCTGATTAGGAGTGGTGCCGGAATTGTACTTTCGCCTGAGACGCTTCTGGAAGAATTGGATATTACTTCCAGATATAACAAAAAGAATTCTAAAAAATTTTCAAACAGACTTGCAGAAAATGAAAAATTGGTGTATAGTTGTTTAGATTTGACACCAAAAAGTACAGAAGCGATTAGCAGAGAGACAGATCGTTCCATTGCGGAGGTGACAGAGCTTTTGATAGCTCTCCAGCTAAAAGGGCTGGCTGTCGAGACAGGAATCGGTTACTATGCCTTGGCAGGTAAGGAGCGAATCTGCTGCAGATAAAAGGGGATGGAAGAATGGCAAAAAATCTGGTAATTGTGGAATCACCAGCAAAAGAGAAGACAATCAAGAAATTTCTTGGAAGTAATTATGAGGTGCTGGCTTCACAGGGGCATGTCCGAGATTTGCCCAAAAGTCAGATGGGGATAGATGTAGAGCATGATTATGAGCCGAAGTATATCACAATCCGTGGCAAGGGAGATGTACTTGCGAAGCTCCGCAGAGAGGTAAAAAAGGCGGAGCGTGTTTTTCTGGCGACGGACCCTGATCGGGAAGGGGAAGCGATCTCGTGGCATCTGTCGAGAGCGCTCAAGCTGGATGAGGAAAAAACAAGCAGAATCACCTTTAATGAGATAACCAAAAATGCCGTGCGAGCTTCCTTAAAGCAGGCGCGTGAGATTGATATGGATCTGGTAGATGCACAACAGACCAGAAGAATGTTGGACCGCATGGTGGGCTACAGCATCAGTCCACTTTTGTGGGGGAAGGTGAAGCGCGGGCTTAGCGCTGGGCGTGTGCAGTCTGTGGCACTTCGTCTCATCTGTGAGAGGGAGGAGGAGATCAATGCATTTATCCCAGAGGAATATTGGACCATAGATGTCGCGCTCTCTGTAAAGGGAGAGAGAAAGCCTCTACATGCGAAATTCTACGGTAATAAAAAGGGAAAGCTCACCATTCATAATGAAAAGGAAGCACTAGAAATCAAGGATTATGTCGCCAAGGCAAATTTCATAATAGAAGAGATTAAGATAGGAGAGCGGGTGAAGAAGGCACCGCTTCCTTTTACCACCAGCACGTTGCAGCAGGAGGCGTCGAAGGTCCTTAACTTCTCCACGCAGAAGACGATGAGACTTGCACAGCAACTTTATGAAGGAATTGATATCAAAGGCAATGGTACGGTCGGCGTTATCACTTATCTGAGAACGGATTCCACCCGCGTTGCGGATGAGGCAGATAAGGCAGCGAGGGAGTTTATTGAGAAAACCTACGGAAAGACTTATGTGGCTAAGGCAGAGGAGAAGAAAAAGAATGGACAGAAGATTCAGGATGCACATGAGGCGATCCGGCCGACTGACATCACGCTGACCCCTTCAGCCTTAAAAGAATCTCTGTCAAGGGATCAGTTCCGCCTCTATCAGCTTATCTGGAAGCGCTTTGCCGCAAGCCGAATGGCGCCTGCAGTGTATGAAACTTCTTCTATAAAGCTGTCGGCGGGCGACTATATCTTTTCGAGTGCTGCCTCTAAGAAAAAATTTGACGGCTTTTTGTCTGTATACAATGATGAGGAGGAAAAGTCGGAGGAGGGAGCGCTTATGTATGGGCTCTCGAAGGAAAGTGTGCTGACGCTTAAGGATATCGAGGAGAAACAACATTTTACTCAGCCTCCCGCACATTACACGGAGGCATCTTTGGTGAAGATGCTGGAGGAGCTTGGCATTGGCCGACCCAGCACTTACGCCCCGACCATCACGACGATTCTTGCGAGGCGCTATGTCGTGAAAGAGAATAAAAATCTGTATGTGACAGAGCTTGGGGAGGCGGTGAATCAGATAATGGTGACGGCTTTTCCTGCTATAGTGGATGTGCATTTTACGGCAAATATGGAATCCCTGCTTGACAAAGTGGGGGAGGGTGAGATAAACTGGAAAACTGTGGTCAGAAATTTTTATCCCGATCTGGCTGAGGCAGTAGAACAGGCACAGAAGGAGCTTGAGAAGATTGAGATCGCCGATGAGGTGACGGAGGAGCTCTGTGATGTATGTGGCCGCAATATGGTGATAAAATATGGTCCACATGGAAAATTTCTTGCCTGCCCCGGCTTTCCGGATTGTAGAAATACCAAGCCATATCTGGAAAAAATAGGCGTTTCCTGCCCGAAATGTGGGAAGGATATTATTCTGAAAAAGACCAAAAAAGGCAGAAAATACTATGGATGTGAGGCAAATCCAGAATGTGATTTTATGTCGTGGCAAAAGCCTTCGACAGAAAGGTGCCCAAAGTGCGGGGGCGTTCTTCTTGAGAAGGGCAATAAGCTCGCCTGCATGGATGAGCAATGCGGGTATAGTACGAATAAACAAAAAATATAGAAAATTTTATGAATTATTTGAGAAAACTCTTGTTTCTGTCTGCACAATGTGCTAATATTTCAATAGATGAACGGATTCCTTTAGTACAGATGTGAGAAACGCAGGGAGGAACAAGATGAGCGTACAATTACTTGATAAAACAAGAAAGATCAACAAGCTGCTTCACAATAATAATTCTCATAAGGTAGTGTTTAATGATATCTGCGAGGTGCTCAGCGAGATTCTGGATTCCAATATTTTGGTGATTAGCAGAAAGGGAAAGGTACTTGGAGTGAGTGTTTGTCCGGGCGTGGATGAGATCACGGAGCTGATTGATGACGTGATTGGAGGACATATTGACCGGATGCTTAACGAGCGCTTGCTGAGCGTGCTGTCCACGAAGGAGAATGTGAATCTTGCAACTCTGGGCTTTGCGGAGGAGAATGTCAGAAAATATCAGGCGATTATCACTCCTATTGATATTTCGGGAGAGCGGCTGGGCACACTGTTTATCTACAAGTCTGACAGCCAGTATGAGATTGATGATATTATCTTGAGTGAATATGGGACGACCGTTGTGGGTCTTGAGATGATGCGGTCTGTGAACGAGGAGACGGCGGAGGAGACGAGGAAGGTGCAGATTGTGAAATCTGCTATCAGCACACTTTCATTTTCCGAGCTTGAGGCAATCACACATATTTTTGAGGAGCTGGACGGAAATGAGGGGATTTTGGTTGCGAGCAAGATCGCAGACCGTGTGGGAATCACTCGTTCCGTGATTGTAAATGCACTGCGGAAGTTTGAGAGTGCGGGGGTGATAGAGTCCCGTTCTTCAGGGATGAAAGGGACATATATCAAGGTCCTGAACGATGTGGTGTTTGATGAACTGAAAAGATTAAAACAGTAGGTCAGGATGACAAGATTTGGAGAGCAAAAGGATTTGGCAAATAAAGGTTTCCTTTTGCTTTCTGCTTGTTATGTGATATAAGTACCAAGATGGTAAAAATTTATATTTTGGACTTGCCATTTTTGTGATATAATTTATAATAGTCTATGTGGATGATAATGGTGTGGATTTGTGGCAAAAAACAGCAGGGGGAGGAATTACATGATTAATTCAGGTGTCTTTAGGTATATTAATGTTCTTGATAAAGCGGCCGATGCAAGTTGGGCGAGGAATGAGGTTCTCAATAATAATATGGCGAATGTGGCGACACCTAACTATAAGAGGAAGGATGTTCGTTTTGAATCCTATCTGGAGGAGGAACTTAGGGGGAGTGGCTCGATTGGCAGGAAGATTAGGGATATGAATCTTAGTAAGCTGAATTATTCAACCTATACAGATTTGTCCAATTATCGCTATCGTCTGGACGGCAGTAACGTGGATATGGCGGTGGAACAGGCAGAGCTTGCATCTGAGCAGATTCGATATCAAGCTTTGACTAGGGCGATGACAAGTGAGTTTACCAGACTTAGAACGGCTATGACTACATCGTAGATAGATTGATAGAAGGGAAGAGGAATAGAGATTATGGCAATATTTAGCGGGCTGAATATCAGCGCTTCAGGAATGTCTGCACAGAGGATTCGCATGGATATATTGGCGGAGAATGCGGCGAATGTAAAGACGACAAGAGGAGATGACAATCAGCCATACCGCAGGAAGAATGTAGTATTTATGGAGAAACCGGCGACCAATTTCAGCACGATTCTTAACTCTGTGACGGGGTATCGAAACTCATACATAGGGAATGGAGTTAAGGTGACAGAGATTGTGGAGGATACCAAGACACCGATGAATATGGTGTATGATCCTGCTCATCCTGATGCTGATGAGAACGGTTATGTTACATATCCTAATGTAAATGTGGTGACAGAGATGGTTGACCTTATTGACGCGACACGTGCTTATGAGGCGAATGTTACGGCGTTCAATGCGACGAAGAGCATGGCACTTCAGGCGCTGGACATAGGCAGATAGAACAATAGGGGAGGAAACTAAAAATGTCAGCATATATACAGTCAATTGACAGTATCGCCGCCCAGAAGCTGGCGGCAACGCTTGAGAAAACTGCCGATTCCAACGACAGGTCCTTCTCAGCCTTCTTTGATTCCGCAGTGAAGCTTATTACAGAGACGAATGATTTACAGACGGCAGCGAATGCAGAGGAGCTCAACATGATGCTGGGCTATGCAGAGAATGCCCATGATTTGTCTAATGCACTTACGAAGGCAGAGCTTGCAATTAACTATACCGTTACGATTAAGAATAAGATTCTGGAAGCATATAAGGAAATTATGAATATTCAGATTTAGTAACAGGGCACAGCCCACAGCTTTAAGAAATGAAACTTATAAAACGGAGATTGTACCATGCCTGAACAAGTGAAGAAAATCCAGCAACAGATACTGGAATATTGGAATAAATTTAATAAAAAGCAGAAAAAAATAATTATCAGCGTGGCAGCAGTGCTTCTGGTTGCATTTGGTGTTCTGGGATGGGCATTATCAAGGCCGAATTATGTGACATTGATCAAATGTGAGACGGCGTCAGACGCTGCCGATGTTAAGAAGCTGTTAGACGGAAGTGATTATAGTAATACTTACAAGATGTCGGAGGATGGACTGACTTTTTATGTGAATAAGAAGCAGTATGCGTCGACAACCTTGTTTTTGGCGGAGAATAATATTCCTTCCAGCGGGTATACCTATGCGAGTGTATTAGAAAGCGGGAATGGGCTTTTGCCACCCAGTGACAGCCAGCTCGCCCTTCAGGAGAAGATGGCGAAGGAGCAGGCGATCAAGCAGATTCTGGAAGCAAATGAATATATTAGGCGCGCCTATGTCGACATTCAGGTGCCAGCGGAGAAGCTTTCCATCTTAAGTGAGGATGAGGAGACGATGGTTGGCATAACACTGGAGCTGAGAGAGGAGCTTCCGGCTGGAGCCGGTGAGAATCTTGCCAGTGTTGTAGCCTACATGGTGGGAAATGAGACGACAAGGCATATTGTGATCCTTGATAATCTGGCTCAGGTAATCTATTCGGGAAGTTTGGCGGAGGATACTTCGCTGGCTGGGCAGATATCAGATCAAGTAGGTGTGAAGGCACAGATGGAGAGCGTGCTTTCCACTAAGGTTAAGGGATTGATTGTCAAGCTGGGAGTTTGGAATGATGTCGAGGTCGCAGCAAACTTATATGCCGATTTTGATGAGAGCACCCAGACAAGAATTGAGTACAGTGTGCCAGATGGAAGAGAAGAAGGGTTTCTTCAATATTACTATCTGAGCAGTTCGGAGAATACAAGCGGGGCAGGAGGAACACCGGGCACCGAAAGCAACGATGAAGATACCGATTACCAGCTTGAAAACGCGTCAAACGGAAGTTCAAGCCGCGTGGAGGAAAAGCATTATCTGGTCAACCAGACGGTGGATGAGGTAAAGGGAGCGACTGGTGTGGTTCATCTGGATCAGTCCAGCATAGCGGTAACGCTGACACGCTATCATGTATATAATGAAGATATATTAAAGGAGCAGGGCGAGCTCGATGAGATAAACTTTACCCAGTTTCAGGCAGAACATGGAACTCCTGTGATGATGGAGGTGCCGGATGAGCTTTATGAGAATCTTGTGAGAGCAACTGGTATAGCGAGAAATGATATTCATATACTTGCTTATGAGATTCCATTTTTTCAGGAGTCCACATCAAGCTTTGATATTACAAACTATCTGCCTTTGATTGTGATGCTGATTATTATTCTCCTGCTTGCATTTGTGGTATTTAGAAGCACGAGATCAGAAGAGGTTGTGGAGACAGAGCCAGAGCTTTCTGTGGAAGCTCTGCTTGCTTCAACGAATACACAGCCTGCAGTGGCAGATATCGATATGCAGGATAAATCAGAGGCAAGGAAAGCGATCGAGAAATTTGTGGATGAGAATCCAGAGGCAGTTGCTCTTCTGCTTCGCAACTGGCTTGATGATGACTGGGAGGGATAAGGAGTATGGCAAAGCAAGAACAAGAGTTGTCCGGTATCCAGAAAGCGGCGATCTTGCTGATCTCCCTTGGACCGGAAAAATCGGCTACAATATTCAAGCATCTGAAAGAAGATGAGATTGAACAGCTCACCTTGGAGATCGCGAATACACGTAGTGTGTCGCCTCAGACAAAGGAAGAGATTATCAACGAATTTTATGAAGTGTGTCTGGCACAGCAATATATTGCAGAGGGTGGTATTGGCTATGCAAAGGAACTCTTGGAGAAGGCCCTTGGGTCGGAGAAGGCGATGGCTGTTATCAGCAAGCTGACCTCCTCCTTGCAGGTTCGTCCATTTGAATTTATTCGAAAGACAGAGCCAGCACAGCTTCTTAATTTTATACAGGATGAGCATCCACAGACGATTGCGCTGATATTATCTTATCTGTCAGCACAGCAGTCGGCTCAGGTGATCTCAGCACTGCCTCCGGAGAAACAGGCAGATGTAGCAAAGCGTATCGCGCAGATGGACCGCACTTCACCGGATGTCATCAAGGAAGTGGAGCGTGTGCTGGAGCGCAAACTGGCATCTCTTGTCAATCAGGATTACACGATTATCGGCGGTGTCGATGCTATCGTGGATATCTTGAATTCTGTTGACCGTGGTACAGAGAAGCATATTGTGGAGAGTCTGGAGATGGAAGAGCCAGAATTGGCAGACGAGATTCGCCGCAAGATGTTTGTGTTCGAGGATATTTTGCTTCTGGACGACAGAACTGTACAGAGAGTGCTCAGGGATGTGGACAACAACGACCTCTCCGTTGCGCTTAAGAGTGCGAATGAGGAGGTTAAGGGGCTTATCTTTAATAACTTGTCAAAGCGTCTTGCCACAATGATTCAGGAGGACATGGAGTTTATGGGACCTGTCCGCATGAAGGATGTGGAGGAAGCACAGCAGAAGATTGTAAATGTTATCCGTAAGCTTGAGGATTCTGGTGAGATTGTAATCGCCCGCGGCGGAGGTGACGAGCTTGTTGTCTAATTTGTTAAAGGCTAATCAGATAAAAGAAGAAGAAGTTCGAGTGATTGATTATAATGATGTGATCACAGAAAAACTTGAGGAGATACGCCGTCAGCTGCTGAGGGACAGCGGCATGTCGGACGAGGAGATAGCGGGAAGTTTTATGGCAGGGTTATCTGCACCTCAGATTGAAGTTGAGCCTCAACCGGACCCAGCGGAGGAGTTGGAGAAGGCGAGGGCGGAGGCTGAACAGCTTTTGCAGAGTGCAAGAGCGGAGGCTGAACAGATGAGGACTCAGGCAGAAGCAGAGGCGGAAGCGCTTAAGGAGCAGGGCTATCAAGAGGGAAGCCAGCAGGGCTATCAACAGGGTTATCAGGAGGGTTCTCTTGCAGCGCAGGCTGAGCTTGAGAGAGAGAGAGAACAGCTTGAGGAGGAGAGAACTAGAAGAGAGGCTGAGTACATAGAGCGATATAACCAGATGGAGCAGGAGCTGGTGGATGTGATTGTGGAGGTAGTTTCTCATGTCACCTCCGCATCTCTGATAGAGAAGAAAGATATTATTTTGCACCTTATCCGCAATGCGTTGGAGCAGGCGGAGGGAAGCAAGCAGTTTTTGATTCATGTGTCAAAGGAGGATTATCCGGCTGTGCTGGAACAGAAGGAGACATTATTCTTTGTCGTTCCACAGAGCATGGAGCTTGAAGTGATTAAGGATGCTACTCTCGCGGAGGGGCAGTGCATGATAGAGACAGATGGAGGAGTTTTTGACTGTAGCTTAGATACCCAGCTACACAGCCTTAAGGCAGATATTAAGGCGCTGGCAATGCAGTAGGAGTGATTTTCCATGAGTGTAAATGTACAGAAGTATAAAAATCTGGAGAATAAAAGCTATATCAGAAAGCTGGGAAGAGTGGTAAAGCTTGTAGGGTTGACCATAGAATCTCTGGGACCGAGCGCGAGTCTCAATGATCTGTGTCTGATTACCTCGAATGAGAATCGAGAGCAGACTGTCTATGCGGAGGTGGTTGGATTCCGGGACAAGATGGTGCTCTTGATGCCCTATGGGAATGTGGAGGGCATTGGACCGGGTGCCATTGTGGAGAATACTGGCGCACCGCTCAAGGTTCCTGTGGGAGATCAGATGCTGGGGCAGGTTCTTGACGGACTTGGCAATCTCTTGGATGGAGAGGAGATGCCGGTTGAGCAGTTCTACAATGCGGAGGCAGATCCGCCGGACCCGATGAAGAGAGAGATTATTAACAGCATTCTGCCGCTTGGAGTGAAAGCGGTAGATGGGCTGATGACAGTGGGAAAAGGACAGAGAATTGGAATTTTTGCGGGAAGTGGTGTAGGAAAAAGTACATTGATGGGAATGTTTGCGAGAAATACGCGCGCGGACATCAATGTGATCGCTCTGATAGGGGAGCGCGGTCGCGAGGTGCGAGAGTTTATTGAGAGAGACTTGGGCACAGAGGGAATGGCGCGAAGCATCGTTGTCGTGGCGACATCTGATAAACCAGCGCTTATCCGAAAGAAGGCGGCAAAGACGGCGACAGCTCTGGCAGAGTATTTTAGAGATCAGGGAAAAGATGTGCTTTTGATGATGGATTCCCTGACACGTTTTTCTATGGCACAGAGAGAGATTGGGCTTGCCTCTGGAGAGCCGCCAGTGTCGAGAGGATATCCGCCGAGTGTATACTCAGAGATGCCAAAGCTTCTTGAGCGCGCAGGAAATTCTGGAAAAGGTTCCATCACTGGATTGTACACTGTCTTGGTAGATGGTGATGACTTTAATGAGCCTATCACAGACACAGCAAGAAGTATTCTGGACGGACATATCATGCTTTCCAGAAAATTAGCACACAAAAATCACTATCCGGCGATTGATGTGATGCAGAGCATATCCAGATGTATGAGCCAGATCGCGGAGTCAGATCATAAGAAGCTTGCAGGTAGAATGAAGAATGTTATGGCTACCTATGCTGATGCGGAGGATTTGATTAATATTGGGGCTTACAAGACAGGAAGTAACAAAAATATAGATTACGCGATAGAAAAAATTGATGAGGTTAATGCATTTTTAATGCAGGATGTGGATGAGAAGGTGACATTCGAGGAAATGTTGGTCTCGTTGAAGGCAATATTTGAGCAATAGTTGCGAGATATGATAAAATGGAGGCATGTCCATGCTGAAATTCCGGTACAGTATGCAGGGAATTTTAGATTTAAAATATCGTCTGGAGGATCAAGCAAAGGGAGTGTTTGCGGCGGCAAAGATCCGCGTGGAGGAGGAGCAGGAACGGCTCGATCTGCTTAAGAATGAGCGCCTCTCCTATGAGGAAGGACTTCAGAAGCTGATGCTTGGCACTCTGGATTTTCGAGAGATTCAGGTAGTGAAGGTGGGGATTGAGGCAAAGGAGGACGCTATTAAGAAGCAGAATCGTGTTCTTCTGCGAGCAGAACATGAGATGGAGGCCGCCTCTGAGCGACTGAGGGAGCTTATGGTGGATCGCAAGACTCACGAGACACTCAAGGATAAGGCATTTGAAAATTATCTTCTCGAAATGGCAGGAGAAGAGAAAAAAGAAACCGACGAGCTGGTCAGCTACCGGTTTAATAACAGGCAGGAGTAGGATAGAGGGCTATGGCAAAGAAGGATAAGAGAGAGAAGAAAGAAAAGAAATTAAATGAAAATGGGGAAGAGTCCGAAGGCAGAGTCGCGACAGTCATCTTTACACTGCTTACCATCCTGATCTGGCTGGCGGTATTTTGTGTATTGATTAAGCTGGATGTCGGCGGCTTTGGAAGCAAGGTGCTGCGTCCCATGTTAAAGGATGTTCCGGGAGTGAATTTAATACTTCCGCCAGCCTCCGATGATGAGATTCTTGACGAAAATAATCATGCCTACACCAATCTGGCGGAGGCAGATGCATATATTAAGGAGCTGGAGGCAAAGCTTGCCATGTATGAGGAGGCAGGAAATGCGAATTTGGAGACAATTGGTGAGCTGAACAGCGAGATAGAGCGACTGAAGACCTTCGAAATAGATCAGAAGGCATTTCAGGACGAGAAGGAGAAGTACTATCAGGATGTTGTTCTTGGAAATGGTAAGGAGATGATGGATTCTTTCCAGCAGTGGTATGAAAATATGGATAAGGCCACGGCTGAGGTTATATACAGGCAGGTTATGGAGCAGAAGCAGCTTGATGAGAGCAGACAGGAGTTTGCTGCTGTCTACAGCTCGATGGAAGCGGAGGATGTGGCAAAGATCTTTCAGGAGATGACAGGAGATCTGGACACAGTTGTGATGATATTGAATAATATGGATTCAAGGAAGCGTGGAGCTGTCCTGAGCGCCCTAGCACAGAGCGATGCGACATTTGCCGCTAAACTCACATTGCTTTTGGCGCCTTGAGATAGATAGTATATTTAGAAAGGAGGAGAGAGCGACATGGCATTGGTTCAGAACAATACTACAGAGAAAGCAGGTTTTCTCGATTTTCAGGTTCCTGCTCCTGCCAAGACAGACAGTAAGTCGGATTTTGGACAGGTGATGCAGAGCACGAGCACGAAGGATGCGAATGTTTCAGAGCAGCCAACAGTGCAGAGGCAGCCAGAGCAGAAGGACGCGTCGGCACCAGAGAAGCAGGATGCCAAGCTGACTGTAAAGGAGAAGCTGTCGGCGGTATGTTCGAAGGCTCAGGAAAAGCTTTCGATGACTGAGACAGACCCAGAGGAAGTGGCGGAGATAGTAGGTGCATTGATCACCGACATCAAGGAGCTGCTTCTGAATACCTTCCAGATCAGTGAGGAGGATCTGTCAGCACTGATGATGGATTTAGGACTTACAGATATGGATTTGTTGAATCCTGCTTTGATGGATCAACTGGCAGTAAAATTGACAGGTGCAGAGTCCTCGATGGATCTGTTGTTTCAGCCGGAGCTTATGGACACACTGAAAACTCTACAACAGGAGATAGCTGGTATGAAGGAGAATGTGTTCTCTGAGCTTAAGCTAACTGAGAAAGAAGTGGAGGAGATCCTTAAGGAAATGCCAGACGATGTCGAGGTGGAGGAAGCCCTTCCAAAGCTTCAGGAGGAGAATACTGGCACTCAGAAGGAAGAGATAGCACCAAGGGCAGAGAGAGCACCTGAGATCAGGGTGGAAGCCGCAAAGCCTGAGAGTGTGGAGAGCACCCAGCCAGAGAGTCAGGAGACAGACTCCGGTAAGGGAGAAAGTACTTTAAAACAGGGGTTTCAGCAGATGGAAAATCCAGTGCTGACGCAGATAACAAATGCTGTGGAGGAAGCCCTTCCTGAGACGGAGGCACAGTCTGTGGTGACGCAGCTTGTCGAGCGTATTCGTGTGGTGATGAATGAGGATACAACATCCTTTGAGATGCAGTTAAATCCTGAGCATCTTGGAAAAATTAATCTTCAGGTTGTTGCGAAAAATGGTGTAGTGACGGCACAGATTGCCACAGAGAATGAATCTGTTAAGGAAATTTTGGAAAGTCAGATTGTCGTGCTGAGAGAAAGCCTTAATAACCAAGGGATTAAGGTGGAGGCAGTGGAGGTCACAGTTGCCAGCCACGAATTTGAGCGCAATCTGGACAGTCAAAGGGATCCAGAGCAGAATCAGCAGGAAAGCGGTCAGAAGAGACGCTTTCGCTTTGATGTCATGCAGGCTGCCGAGGAGGAATTAACGCCGGGTGACGCTGTGATACGTGATATGATGCTGGCGAATGGAAACCAAATTAACACAACTGCATAGAATACATAAGAATTATGAGCAAACTTAGAAAGGAGATCATACCATGGCAAGTGTAACAGATAATATTAATCTGTGGGCCCCGGTTGATAAGGGAGAGATTATTCAGACACCTACGCCGGATAATACTTCAAAGCCTACCAAAGGCACTTCAGAGCTTGGAAAGGATGCATTTTTACAGCTTTTAGTGGCACAGATGAAGTATCAGGACCCATTAAATCCTACTTCAGATACTGAGTGGATTTCTCAGCTCGCAACTTTCTCTTCTTTGGAGGAGATGCAGAATATGAGTGCGACAATGTCAAATTCGCAGGCACTTAATCTTGTGGGCGAGATGGTAATTATCAATAATGAGAATAAGCTGATTGGCGGCAAGGTAGATTATGTGACATTAGTCGGTGGCAAGGCATATCTGGCGGTCAAGGGCGAGCTGTATTCCATTGATGATCTAGACACTGTGGCGAGTGAGGAATATCTCAATCAGCTTCTTCAGGGCGGCAATAAGCCAGTAGATCCAGATAAGCCAGAAGAGTCAGATGGAGATAAGACAGAGGATGATAAGACAGAGGACGACAAAAAGGAAGATACTTCTGTAAAGAATTAGATAGCAGAATAAGGAGAGATGGATATGGAGCTTCAGCCAAATTTCCCCTCCATTCAGCAGGTAGCAAATCAGTACTTAAGCTCTCAGCCAGAGAAGCTGGATTTGCAGAAAGGACATGGAGCGTCCTTTGAAGAAATCCTGAGACAGAAACAGGGGGAACGGACAGAAGGACTGAGATTTTCTAAACATGCAGACAGCCGTTTATCCCAGAGAGAGATCAGCCTCACTGAGAGTCAGAGAAAGCGTTTGGAGGATGGAACCGGGAAAGCGCGCGAAAAAGGAATGAGAGAGTCACTGGTTATGGTAGATGAACTGGCATTTATTGTGAATATCAGGAATAATACTGTAGTAACTGCCATGAGTCTTAAGGCAGGTGAAGATGGTGACGAAGCAGTTTTTACAAATATTGATGGAGCTGTGATAACGTAGCCGGACCGATAAGGAGGCTTTCTGTCCCTGACTGACAGAGGGGGCAGGCGGACAACAGCTAAATTAGGAGGTCACAACACCATGATGCGTTCATTGTTTTCTGGTGTTTCTGGGTTAAAAGTTCACCAGACAAAGATGGATGTCATTGGAAATAATATTGCGAATGTCAATACAGTGGGCTTTAAATCAAGCTCTGTTACATTTGCTGATATTTTCTATCAGACATCTCAGTCTGCGAGCGGGCCCAATGCTGCTACTGGGGCAGGCGGACAGAATGCAAAGCAGATAGGTCTTGGTGCTGCCATGGGAGCTATCGCTGTAAATATTACCGGGCAGGGAGGTTCCCAGAGAACTGACAATCCTTTTGATTTGATGATCAATGGGGATTCTTTCTTTGTGGTAAACAAGGGCGGCACAAATTATTTTACAAAAGCAGGAAATTTTAATGTAGATGAAGCTGGCACTCTGGTAAATTCTGCGGGCTACCCAGTGATGGGTTGGCAGGCGGACTCCGACGGAAAGATCCAGAAGGAGAGAGTGAGTGCACTTCATGTGATGGCATCAGAAAATATGTCAACACCGCCAGAAGCGACAACGCAGTCAACTTTCTTTGGAAATATTAATGAAGAAGATGAAATGTTTCGGAAGGATGCGCCAAACAATTATATTCCAGTGCAGATGTCGTTCTATGATTCACTGGGCTATGAGTACCAGATTCTGTTTAAGGTGACACAGAGCACAGCCACAGCTCAGGCAGGCACACGGCAGTACACGATGACGCTGGACAGTATTATGAAGGATGGAGAGGCGCTGGATGGTGTTGTGGGGAATCCTCCTCCAGCCGTAGAGCTTACTTTTAATACAACAGATGAGCCCACAAATGGTACACCGCCAGTGGAGCCGGGAGGGTTAATCAGCGTGTCAGGAGCGAATGTGAATGGAAAGCAAATGCAGATTATCTTTGGTAATTCCATACCAGCGGCAAAGGATATTACCGTAGATTTGTCTCAGCTTACCAATTATGGCAGCGCCTCCACCATTGACTCAAAGACAGGAGACAGTGAGGGAGTTGGCAAGGGAAAGGCTCCGGGAGAGATGTCAAGGCTTGGTGTTCAGACGGACGGCAAGATTGTAGCTTCTTATACGAATGGAGATCAGAGAATTTTGGGGCAGATTGCAGTGGCGAAATTTGCCAATGCGGCAGGTCTTGAGAAGATCGGTGAGAATCTCTACGCAGAGACATTAAATTCAGGCAAATTCAATGGCATTGGAGAAGATATCACAGCAGATGGAGGAAAATTTACCACAGGTGTACTTGAGATGTCCAATGTGGACTTGTCCACGGAATTTGTAGATATGATAACAACACAGAGAGGGTTTCAGGCCAATTCAAGAATTATCACAGTGTCGGATTCGATGCTGGAGGAGTTGATTAATCTGAAACGTTAAAACGATATGCTGTAATGGCACAGCCGGACCGATAAGGAGGCTTCTTTGTCCCCGACTGACTGAGGGGACGCTTACAGCGGTTTATTAAGGAGGACTTTACACTATGATGCGTTCATTGTTTTCCGGTGTTTCCGGATTGAAGGTTCATCAGACAAAGATGGATGTCATTGGTAACAATATAGCCAATGTCAACACAGTAGGCTTTAAATCAAGCTCAGTAACTTTTACCGATATTTTTTATCAGACATCACAGTCTGCAAGCGGTCCCAACGCCGCTACCGGGGCGGGCGGACAAAATGCAAAGCAGATAGGTCTCGGTGCTGCTATGGGAGCCATTGCCGTGAATATTACCGGACAGGGTGGTTCTCAGAGAACAGATAACCCATTTGACTTGATGATAAATGGAGATTCATTTTTTGTGGTAAATAAGGGTGGCACAAATTACTTTACAAAAGCAGGTAACTTTAATGTGGATGAGGCAGGTACTCTGGTAAACTCAGCAGGCTATCCGGTAATGGGTTGGCAGGCGGACTCTGACGGAAAGATTCAGAAGGAGAGAGTGAGTGCACTTCATGTAATGGCATCAGAGAATATGTCAACACCGCCAGATGCGACTACAGAGTCAACTTTCTTTGGAAATATTAATGAAGAAGATGATATGTTTAAGAAAGATCCGCCAAATGATTATATTCCGATACAGATGTCATTTTATGATTCCTTGGGATATGAGTTTCAGGCTATGTTCCATGTGAGAAGAGGAAACCGACCAGCTACAGGAGATGAACGCGATTATACAATAGACTTGGCCAGCTTGACAAAAGAGGGAACTGTTATAGCAGAAGCAACGAAGGACGCTACAACAGGTGCGTATACGTATATCCCCGGATTTACTCAACAAACAGTAAAATTCCATACAGGTGAGGATACTCTTCCAGCAAATGGCAATGTTGCTGCTGTGGAACCGGGAGGATTGATAAGCGTAGGAGGAACGGCAGGTACGAAGGAAGTATCTTTTGATTTTTCGGCAATAACAGGTGGCTTCGTTGGAGGGCAAACAGCAGATGCATTAGGTGCAGTGAAACCTATTAATGTGAATATGTCTGGACTTACCAATTACGGCAGTGCATCTACTGTAGACACAAAGACCGGCAACAGCGAGGGTATCGGAAAGGGAAAAGCTCCCGGTGAGATGTCAAGACTTGGTGTTCAGACGGATGGTAAGATTGTCGCTTCCTACACAAACGGCGATCAGAGAATTTTAGGACAGATTGCTGTTGCAAAGTTTGCCAATGCCGCTGGTCTTGAGAAGATCGGTGAGAATCTGTATGCGGAGACTTTGAACTCTGGTAAGTTTAATGGAATCGGCGAGGATATCACTGCGGATGGAGGAAAATTCACCACCGGAGTGCTTGAGATGTCCAATGTTGATTTGTCCACGGAGTTTGTTGATATGATAACAACACAGAGAGGGTTCCAAGCGAACTCAAGAATTATCACAGTGTCAGATTCGATGCTGGAGGAATTGATTAATCTAAAACGATAAGCTAGAGTCAGGGTGGCAGAACCTGCCACCCTTTTGGTGTTACCCAGATATGGGGGGATTGGGGAGTAGGTATTGTATGATTGAGGTAACAAAATTCAGCGGTGAAAAGATAGACATCAACTCAGATTTGATTGAGACAGTGGAGGAAACACCCGACACAGTGTTGACATTTTCCTCTGGGAAAAAAATAATTGTCAAAGAAAGTAGACAAGAGGTCAGAAATTTAGTAATATTATATAAGCGGGCGTGCTCTGTGCCGCCGAACAGTGAATAGGAGAAAAAGCGGGTAATCCGCTTCACATAGAGAAAGGGAAGTAAACTTCTACATAAATAAACAGGCAGGTGGATAAGGAATGGATATAGCTACAATACTTGGTTTGATCTTGGGCGTCATCTTTATGATACTGGGAATTATTTCCGGTCCAGATGGGGTTGCCAGCTTTGGTAACTTTTATGATTTGGTTTCTGTGTTTGTTACAATGGGTGGTTCCATATCAGAGATTTTTACATCGAACACAATACCAACTTTTGTCAATGGACTGAAGGGCTTTTTGCTAGCAGTCAAGGGGGTAAAGTTTGATGAGGCAGAGATTATCAGGAATATTATCAATCTCTCCAATGTGGCACGTAAGGAAGGTCTTCTCGCACTTGAGGAGGCTGCGAATAATATGGAAGATGCATTTATTAAAAAGGGAATCCTCCTAATTGTCGATGGTACAGATCCAGAATTGGTGCGTGGTATTATGGAGACAGAGCTTTCCTGCACAGAGGATCGACATGCGGAGGTTATCGGTTTTTGGGATAACTTAGGTTCGATGGGACCTGCTTGGGGTATGATCGGTACTCTGATTGGTCTGGTAAACATGTTAAAGAAACTGGATGATATCAGTTCTGTAGGACCGAATATGGCTACTGCTCTCTTAACTACCTTGTATGGTTCCCTGATTGCGAACTGGTTATGTACACCTATTTCAAATAAATTGAAGGCGAACAACGCGCTGGAGGTTAAGATGAAGCAGGTTATGATAGAGGGTATTCTTTCTATACAGGCTGGAGAGAACCCACGTGTTATTGAGGAGAAGCTGAAATCCTTCTTATCACCGACACAGAGAGAAGGAATCTCAGAGCAGGCAGCAGGAGGTGAATAAACTTGGCAAGACAGAAGAAAGAGATGGCGGGACCACCGCCCCCCGCGCCGTGGATGAGTACCTTTAGTGATTTGATGAATTTGCTGCTCTGTTTTTTCGTGTTATTGTTTTCTATGTCAACAGTAGATGCAGATAAATTTGCAGAGCTTGCAGCCTCGTTTGCGTCCAGCTTCAGTATATTTCCGGCAGGAGCGACAGCGATCGGGGATGGTATTCTTATCTCGAACGGTGTGAGCCAGCTCAATGAGTTAAGTGAATATTTCAGCAGCATGGGTTTGGCCAATGAGGGGGATATGGACCAGAGCATGGAGGCAGCCAAGGCGGAGATTGAGAGGGAAGCTTTGGAGCAGTCGGAGGCGATGGCGGCGGAGATCGAGGATATGCTTCAGGATCAAGACATCACCTCAGGGATTGACGTGGACTTTACCTCACAGTATGTTCAGCTTCAGATGAATGGAGCACTTCTGTTTGATTCAGGAAGAGCCATTCTCAGGGGGGAGGCTAAGAATATTCTGGATAAAGTAGGAGATATTCTTATTAATTATTCAGATGAGTTGATAGAAGTGGTGGGACACACGGATAATGTGCCGATCTCGACCAGCCAGTTCCGGGATAATATGGATCTGTCCTATTATCGGGCGCGAGCCGTGATGGATTATCTAATTGACCAAAAGAATATTCCAAGGGGAAGCATACAGACCTCTGGGCGCGGAGAGGATTCACCGATAGCGTCGAATGAGACGGCAGAAGGGCGTGCGCTGAACCGACGGGTAGAGATTCGAATATACCGTGAGTTAGAGTAAGGAGAAGAAGATGAAGAAGAGCTTAATCAATATTATAACATTGGCCGTCGGAGTGGCTAATATGGTGCTGATGATTGTTCTGGTATTTGCGATAGTTCCAGCTATGAATAACACGAATAATCTGATAACGACAATCTGCTCTGCGATTGAGCTGGAGCTGTCCAACTCGACTGGAATAGGAGTGGAGGATCTTCCGATAGAGAATCTTGCCGTATATAATGTTAGTGAGCAGATTCAGGGAAATCTTAAGAATGGCGCAGATGGAAAGCCACATTATATGATATTTAAGGTCACTATTTCCATGAACAGCAAGCATGAAGACTATAATACATATGGAACAGCAGAGGCAATGCTTGAGAAAGAGGGCTTGATTAGAAGTCGTATCTACAAGGTTGTTGCTGAACATACTCTTGAGGAAGCACAAAGTAATGTTGCTGCTTTGGAGGATGAGGTTCTTGCTTCTATAAAACAGCTTTATAATAACTCCAATTTTATTGTTGATGTATCATTTGCGGATTATATCTTCCAGTAGATGATGAAACACAAATATAACAGAGTTTACAATTCCGCCGCAAGCGGAAAATAAAGCGGAAAAAGAGGTGAGGATTCGTGGGCGAGATATTATCGCAGGAAGAGATAGACAGTCTTTTAAGTGCCTTAAGCTCAGGCGAGTATGACGCGGAGGATTACAAGGATGCTCCAGAAAAGCCGATTATTGTATATGATTTTGCGCGTCCGACCAAGTTCTCGAAAGATCATCTTCGGACATTGGTTAATATATTTGAGCATTATGGAAGACTGCTGTCAACGAATCTTCCTGGTTATTTAAGAAAGAGTGTACAGGTGGAGGTTATTAACTCAGAGTCAGTTATCTATTCAGAGTTTGTCAATGCATTGTCCAATCCTGTGCTGCTTGGGGTGGTGAGTTTTGCACCCCTAAAAGGTAATGTAATTATTGAGTGGGGTCCGAATCTGGGCTACGCGATGATAGACCGTATGCTGGGAGGAAGCGGTCTTCCTCTTGAGAAGAACAGGGATTTCTCGGAGATAGAGATGGCGATTATAGAGCGAGTTTTTACAAACTGTGTTTCTCTTTTAAGGGAGCCATGGAAGAATGTGGCGCCGATTGATCCCCGATTAGAACGTATCGAGACAAATACACAATTTGCCCAGATTATATCACCGGGCGAGACAATAGCGATCATCAGCATCAGCATTAAGATCGGTGATGTGGAGGGTCTTATGAATATCTGTCTCCCATATGTCACATTAGAGCCTATTATGGATAAGCTGAATACAAAGTATTGGTTCGCTTCCTTGATAGAGCATGATGATGGATATGCGGCGGCGATGGAGGATATGCTTGAGAGAGCGGAGGTTCCGCTCAGTGTGTTGCTGGGAAAAAGTTCAATTTCTGTAAATGACTTTGTAAATCTGCAAAAAGGTGATATAATAAAGGTAGGTACGAAAATTGACGAGGAATTGGATGTATATGTCGGAAAGATACGGAAGTTTAAGGCACTCCCTGGAACAGCATCAGACAAATATGCGGTTCGTGTCACATCAATAATTAGAGAGGAGTAAAACCAATGGACGGAATGTTATCGCAGGAAGAAATAAATGCTTTGCTGAACGGTGTTATGGATGATACTGCAGATTCAGGAGCAGCGCCAGCAGAAGATAACGCGGCGGCTTTGGATATGAATAGGGGAGACATCCTGTCAGATGTAGAAAAGGATGCGATTGGAGAGATATCCAATATCTCGATGGGGACAGCAGCCACCACATTAAATGCGCTGGTAGGGCAGCCGGTCAGCATCACAACACCCACAGTCGCTTATAGTACCTGGGGGGATATGGCGGCAGATTTTAAGGCGAGGCCATGTGTCGCTTTACAGCTTGGTTATAAAGAGGGTCTTGATGGTGAGAATGTCCTGATTCTTAAAGATAGGGACGTTATGGTTATCACAGATCTTATGATGGGCGGAGATGGGACGCACACGGACGGTGAGTTAGGAGAGCTTCAACTAAGTGCAATTAGTGAGGCAATGAATCAGATGATGGGTAGCTCCTCCACTTCCCTCTCCTCCATGATTAACAAGAAAGTTGATATTCTGCCGCCCAAGGCGACATTGGTGGATTTTAACGATGATATTGCATTGACTGGCTCAGCTTTTCAGATGACAGAATTCGTCAAGGTCTCC
The DNA here is from genome assembly GCA_910588535.1 of uncultured Lachnospiraceae bacterium. Classification (GTDB taxonomy): domain Bacteria; phylum Bacillota; class Clostridia; order Lachnospirales; family Lachnospiraceae; genus RGIG8607. The sequence goes on from CAJUOO010000007.1 coordinate 46,252, forward strand.
TTTCAGATGACGATCGGTGATCTGGTAAATAGTGAGATTATGCAGCTTTATCCGTTAGATTTTGCCAAGAAGCTTTATGATATGTTTATGGAGGGTGCGCTTGGAGGCAGTGATTCTTCATCTTCCGCACCGCAGCCAGAGCCACAGCCAGCACCGCAGCCAGCAGCCAGTGCAGCTCCACCTCCGGCTGCACCGATGCCCAATATGGGAGAGGGGCAGGGAATGGGACAGATGCCCAGTTATGGTATGCCCGGTATGGATATGAACCAGATGCAGGGAATGGGGCAGATGCCCCCCGGCTATGGTGCGCCATACCAGATGCCCGGTTACGGTATGCCGCCATATGGTATGCCATATCCATATCCTCAGCAGCCGGCGCCGCAGCCTAATGTGAATGTGCAGCCGGCACAGTTCCAAGGCTTTGCAAGTAATGTATCACCAGTACAACAGAAAGAAAATATCGACTTAATTATGGATGTTCCGCTGGATGTCAAGGTGGAGCTTGGCAGAACCAGTAAGTCGATTAAAGATGTTCTGGAGTTTGCTCCGGGAACAGTTATCGAGCTGAACAAGATTGCCGGTGAGCCGGTTGATGTGCTGGTAAACGGCAAATATGTTGCGAAAGGGGAAGTAGTAGTCCTTGAGGAAAATTTTGCAGTTCGAATAACAGAGATTCTTGATGAGAAAAACAAAAATAATTATTAGCAAACAAAGATAGGAGAGAGTTAATTATGGCAAAGAACATTTTGATCTGTGATGATGCAGCGTTTATGAGAATGATGATTAAAGACATTCTATCCAAGAATGGGTATGTCATTGCCGGTGAAGCAGAGAATGGGCTGAAGGCAGTGGAAAAATACAGAGAAGTAAAGCCTGATTTAGTTATGATGGATATTACCATGCCAGAGATGGATGGAATACAGGCACTGAAGAAGATTAAGGAGGAGGATCCTTCCGCTACTATTATTATGTGTTCCGCTATGGGACAGCAGGCGATGGTTATTGAGTCCATTCAGTCTGGTGCGAAGGACTTTATTGTTAAGCCGTTTGACAAGGATCGTGTGCTTGAGGCAGTGAAGAAGGCTGTTGGATAATATGATATTGGGCACAGGTCTGCATAATGTGGACGGGGCTATACGTTTGATAACGAGTCTGCTTATTTTTCTCGTTGTGCTGGTGGCGGCGTGGTTTGTCACAAGGCTGGTGGCGGGTTATCAGAAGGGGCAGATGTCGAGGGGGAATATTGAGATTATTGAGACCTGCCGTCTGTCCCAGACGAAGTACATACAGATTATCCGAATAGGAGGTCGGTATCTGGTAATTGGTATCTGCAAGGATACCATTACCATGCTTGCGTCGTATGATGAGGCGGAGCTTGAGCTGAAAGAGATAGAAAGTAGACAAGAAACCTTTCAGGAGGTTTTTCAAAGGGTTAAGGAATGGAATCACAAAAAAGAAAAATAATGAAAGGCTGTGCAGCCCTTGTGACGATGCTGTTGTTGTGCCTTATTCTGACAATACGGGTATCAGCGGTGTCTGTGCAGGAGCCGACTACAACAGGACCAGCTTCCACAGGAAATATCTCCTCCCCAAGATTTGGATTTTCTATAGAGACAAGCGGTGGGGAAGAGGATCTGGCAGGTAGTGTGGAGATTATTCTTATCCTCACCGTTATTGCTCTGGCTCCTTCTATCCTGATAATGTTGACCTCCTTTACAAGGATTTTGATTGTGCTGCATTTTACAAGGGCGGCGTTGAACACGCAGTCTGCTCCGCCCAATCAGGTGCTGATAGGTCTGGCTTTGTTCTTGACCTTTTTTGTTATGGCACCTGTATTTTCAGAAGTCAATACGCAGGCGATCGAGCCTCTTAGAGAGGGAACTATAACGCAGGAGGAAGCGTTTGAGGCGGGAATACGGCCATTGAAGAAGTTTATGCTGGATCAGCTAAATGAGAAGGATCTGAATATGATGCTGGAGCTTGGGGAGATGGGAGCAGAAGATGACCCAATGAATTATAGTCTGGTAGTGGTTGTGCCGAGTTTTATTCTAGGTGAGCTTCGCCAGGCATTTATTATAGGGTTTCTTATCTATATCCCTTTTATTGTTATCGATATGGTAGTGTCTTCTGTGCTGATGTCCATGGGTATGATGATGCTTCCGCCTACAACAATATCTATGCCATTTAAGATCCTGCTTTTTGTTTTGGCGGATGGATGGAATTTGATTATTGTGAATTTAATAAAAACATTTGTAAGATAGTATAGAAAGGATAGAATTGAGGGTGCTATGTCAGAGGGAATTATAGTTCGAATTACACAGGAAACTTTGTGGGTAATTATTGAATCGGCAGCTCCACTGTTGTTGATCTCGCTGGTGATTGGCTTATGTGTCAGTATTTTTCAGACAGTGACATCCATTCAGGAGCAGACATTGACTTTTGTGCCCAAGATTCTCTGTGTATTTTTGGGGCTGTTATTGTTTGGAAACTGGATATTGAATAATATGGTTTCTTTGATGGAGACGCTGTGGTCGAATTTCGCAGCCTATACAAGGTGATATGACGGTAGATACAGGGATTACAGTACAAGATATTGAGGGATTTCTGCTGATTCTAATACGGATCGCGAGTTTTGTCAATGTGGCTCCAGTCTTTAATATGAGCAGTACGCCTCAGAGAGCAAAGCTGGGGTTCTCTGTGTTTACAGCGCTGCTTATCTATGTGGCGGTGCCCGTTGAGATACCAGACTATCATTCGGTTGCAGAATTCTCTCTGTTGATTTTGGCGGAGAGCGCAGCGGGGATTTTAATAGGATTTTCTGCATATCTGTGTTTCTCTGCCATATTTTTTGCAGGCAGAATGATAGATATGGAGATAGGTATGTCCATGGCGAGCATGTTTGATCCAACCACTCGCACACAGGTCAGTGCGTCAGGAAATCTCTATAATTATCTGCTCTTAATTTTTATGGTAATTACAGATATGCATCTGTTTCTTCTTCAGGCATTGGTGGATTCCTTTCAGGTGATACCAATAGGAGGCATTAAGCTGGAAGGAGTGTATGATACAATACTTGGATTTTTTGCAGATTATTTCTCAATAGGGTTGCGGTTGATGCTCCCTATTTTTGCGGTGACATTGATATTGAACGTTATTCTTGCACTGCTTGCAAAGGTATCACCACAGATGAATATGTTTGCAGTTGGTATCCAGATTAAGGTGCTTGTCGGGCTGGGGGTTATGTTTTTGTTGGCGAGAAGTCTTCCAACCATGGCAGATTTTTTGTTTAGCACGATGAGGATGATGGTAAGTCAAACAATTAAGGGGATGATGTAATGGCAAAAGACGGACCCGGCGGAGAAAAAACGGAGCCCGCCACAGCCAAAAAGCTGTCAGATGCGAGAAGCGAGGGGCAGGTGGCCAAAAGTAAGAGCTTGGGCGATGCCATTATGCTGATCATGCTGTTTCTGATTCTGAGAATATTTATTCCCTCTATTGGACAGGGGCTTCTGGAGGGATTTTATCTATCTTATGGAAAGATTGGGGATCTGACCTCACATTCTAACCAGAATTTTACTGTGGACGGTGTTCACACCATTGTAGTACAATTTGTGTTAAAGATTTTATTGATTTTGCTGCCGTTGTTCGCGATCGGTGTATTGGTATCATTTATCGTCGATGTGGTTCAGGTAAAGTGGAAGGTGACGACAAAACCTCTACAGCCGAAATTCAGCAAGTTAAATCCAGTAAATGGCATAAAAAGAATATTTTCTACTCGTGCGCTGGTGGAGCTTGCAAAGTCAGTTGCCATTATTATTGTAATTGGTATTGATGCCTACAATCTGCTGAAGGATAGATTTATCTTTCTTTTTCATTTTTATCAGGTCGGAGTGATGGACTGTATTGTCTTTATTGGAGATATGGTGCTTGATCTTGGACTGAAGCTAAGTGCTGTAATGCTGGTTATCGGACTTTTGGACTATGTGTATCAGAAACATAAGTTTAAAGAGGACATGAAGATGACCAAGCAGGAGGTCAAGGATGAGTTTAAAAATGCAGAAGGAGATCCGGTCATCAAGTCGAAGATTCGAAGGAAGATGCTTGAGGTATCCCAGAGAAGAATGATGCAGAGTGTTCCGCAGGCGGACGTAGTTATCACAAACCCCACGCATTTTGCGGTGGCATTGAAATATGAGCCGGGAATGTCGAGAGCGCCGGTCGTGTTGGCGAAGGGTGAAGATTATCTGGCACAAAAGATTAAGGATGCCGCTAAGGAGCATGACATTGAGATTGTGGAAAATAAGCCGCTCGCAAGAGCACTTTATTATAATGTGGATATCGGTGCGGAGATTCCGCCGGAGCTGTATCAGGCAGTTGCTGAGGTGCTGGCGTTTGTATATAAGGTTAAGAATAAAGAATATCATGGATAATATAGAGTTAGAAGCTAGAAATATAGCAAGAATTGGGAGGTGTTGACAGTTGAAAAGAGCAGATATTGCGATAGGACTTTATTTATTGTCAGCCATTATTTTCCTGATTGTTCCACTGCCGGCGATTTTGCTTGATATTATGTTGGCGGTAAATATGGCAACTGCGCTGGTGGTTGTGTTCAATGCGTTGTTTGCCAAAGAAACGTTGGATATGTCCGCTTTTCCAACGGTTCTTTTATTTACGACCATATTTCGAATTGGTCTTAATGCTGCTTCCACTAAGCTGATCCTTACAACAGGAGAGCCGGGTAACGTAGTTAGCACCTTTGGTCGATTTGTGGGAGGCAACAATCTTGTAATTGGTGTAATAATATTTATTATCATTATCATTATACAGTTCTCGGTTATCAATAAAGGTTCTGAGCGTGTCGCTGAGGTAACAGCAAGATTTACGCTGGACGCTATGCCCGGTAAGCAGATGGCTATTGATGCTGATCTGAATACTGGTGCAATCACAGACACGGAAGCGATAAAGAGGCGTGAAAAGCTGCAGAAGGAATCAAGCTTTTATGGTGCTATGGATGGTGCCATGAAGTATGTTAAGGGAGATGCCACGGCGGGTTTACTTATCACAGCAGTAAATATTATCGGTGGAATTGCGATGGCAGTTTTGATGAGAGGAATGTCAATAGGAGATGCACTTGAGACGTATACCATTCTCACCATCGGTGATGGACTGGTAAGCCAGATCCCTTCTTTGCTTATCTCTCTGTCAAGTGGTATTATCGTGACGAAGGCGGCACAGGATCAGGAGATAGGAGAGCAGATATTTGGGGAGCTGTTTGCTATCCCAAAGGTTATGTATATGGTTGGCGGAACCTTGATTTTCTTCGGAGTTGTGACGCCTTTATCATGGTATATATTTATTCCGCTGGGCGGAATTCTTGTGCTTGTCGGCAATATGATCTCGAACAAAGATGGGGTTGAGGCTATCGAGGAGGAGGCTGCCGCGTCGGAGCTTGAGGCGGAAGAGATTCGTAAGCCGGAGAGTGTTGTCTCTCTTCTTCAGGTGGATTCGATTGAGCTGGAGTTTGGTTATGGTATTATTCCTCTGGCGGATACAAATCAGGGCGGTGATCTTCTCGACCGTGTTGTTATGATCAGACGACATATCGCGCTGGAGCTTGGTACAGTTGTGCCAATGATCCGTCTGCGTGATAATATTCAGTTAAATCCAAATCAATATATTATAAAGATCAAGGGAATCCAAGTGAGTGATGGCGAGATTCTATTTGATCACTATATGGCGATGAATCCGGGATATGTGGAGGAGGAGATTACGGGTATTCCTACCTTTGAGCCATCGTTCCATCTGCCTGCCGTGTGGATTACGGAAAGTCAGAGAGAGAGAGCAGAGTCATTGGGCTACACGGTGGTGGATCCGCCTTCTATTATTGCGACCCATCTGACGGAGGTTATCAAGACCCATCTGGCAGAGCTGTTGACCAGACAGGATGTGCAGAGCCTTGTCAATAATGTTAAGGAGAACAATCCTACCTTGGTGGATGAGCTTGTGCCGAAGCTACTTAATATCGGTGAGATTCAGAAGGTACTGCAAAATCTTCTCAGCGAGGGAATATCTATCCGTGATCTGGTGACAATATTTGAGACGCTGGCAGATCATGCGGCTGTGACAAGAGATACAGATGTATTAACAGAATATGTTAGACAGAGCCTTAAGAGGGCGATTTCCAGCAAGTATTTTCCTGCTAATGAGACGACCAGCGTGGTGACGTTAGACCCAAAGGCGGAGCAGGAGATTATGAATTCTGTGAAGCAGACGGAGCAGGGAGCGTACCTTACTCTGACGCCGGAGAAGACGAGAGCCATTATGAAGTCGGTGGAGGAGCAGGTTGGAAAACTGGAGAGTCTGGGCAAGAGTCCTATTGTGATTACCTCTCCGATTGTGAGGGCTTATTTTAAGCGCCTTACGCAGGATTACTTCAAGGATCTGGTAGTAGTTTCCTATAATGAGGTAGAATCCAATGTTGAATTGCAATCAGTAGGGATGGTGACGTGTGCATGATTATAAAAAAATTTCAGGGAAGCACCGAGGAAGAGGCGATTCTTGCGGCCAGAGATGAGATGGGAAATGACGCGGTGATTATGAATATCCGCACAACGAAGAAAAAGGGGCTTTTTAAATTTTTTAAGAAGAATATGGTCGAGGTGACAGCTGCGCTTGAGGAGAAGAAGGAGATATATGTGCCTGTTTCTCCTGCAAGTGAACAGCCATCTGAGGATATAGCTATAATTAAGCAGCCTTCTGCGGTAGAGAAGGAAGTTTTTGAGGATAGGCTGAACAATATTCAGTCCCTTTTAGAGCAGCAGATGAAGGAGAAACTCACAAAAGAGATTCCCGTGGAGATTCCAAAGGAATCTGAGGAGGAAGAGGAAAATGAGAACATACATTTTTTAAAGCTTATCTATCAGCAGCTTATCAATAATGAAGTGGAGGAGCAGTACGCAAATCAGATTATCAGTGAAGTGGAGAAGCATCTGAAAAAAGAGTCTTCTCTTGATAATGTGCTCTCTGCTGTGTATCAAAAGATTATTCTTAAGCTGGGAGAGCCAGATGAATTTTCTGTGGAGGAGGGCAAAAAGAAGATCTTTTTCTTTATCGGCCCGACAGGAGTGGGAAAGACAACGACGATAGCGAAGCTTGCCTCAGATATGAAGCTGGTGAGAAAGGCGAGAATTGCCCTCTTGACAGCAGATACTTATCGAGTTGCCGCTGTGGAACAGCTTCGCACATATGCAAGTATTCTTGATATTCCTCTGGATGTGATCTACTCGGAGGAGGATTTAAGGGATGGAATAGAGCGTTTAAAAGAGTGTGATTTGATTTTTGTCGACACGGCAGGGCGCTCTCATAAGAATGTGGAGCAGTGTGATGAGCTTTTCCATCTTATTGAAACAGTTGATGAGATAGATGGATTTGAGAAAGAGATATGTCTGGTTTTGAGCGTGACAACAAAATTCCGTGATCTGGAGAAAATCTGTGATACTTATTCAAAGCTGGGATCCTACCGAATTATCTTTACCAAGCTTGATGAGACAAGTGCCTTGGGAAATATTCTTAATATAGCTATCCTGACAGACGGGAAAATATCATATACTACTTATGGACAAAACGTACCTGATGATATTAATCTGATTGACGTCCAGAGTATTGCGAAATCATTACTGGGGGGTGTCGGTTAATATGGATCAGGCGGAGAAGCTTCGGAATATTGTGAGGGCACAAGAAGCAGAGACGACAGGCACTGGCGCGCGCATGATCACGGTGACAAGCGGCAAAGGTGGCGTGGGAAAATCCTCCGTTTCGGTTAATTTGGCTGTTCAAATTCAAAAGTTAGGACAAAGAGTAATTATTTTTGATGCTGATTTCGGGCTTGCCAATGTGGAGGTTATGTTTGGCGCTGTCCCTAAGTATAATCTTTCTGATGTTATATTCCATGGAAAACAGATAGAGGAGATTATAGTTGATGGACCGATGGGGATCAAGTTTGTATCAGGTGGTTCCGGGATTGCAGAACTCTCCAATCTGACAAAGGAAAATGTGAGGTTTCTTTCTTCAAAACTTGCTAGATTGGAGGCTATGGCGGATGTTATTATCGTGGACACCGGGGCTGGGATATCAGATACGGTGATCGAATTTGTAAAATCAAGCGGAGAGGTTTTGTTGGTGACAACACCAGAGCCTACATCTATAACAGATTCTTATGCGCTTCTTAAGGCACTGGCGAGAAGCGAAAATTTTGACAGGAAATATACAACTATCCATCTGCTTGCCAACAAGGCGGATAATGTGGTGGAGGGAAAAATTGTATATAATAAGCTTGAGCTGGTGGCTGAAAAATTTCTTGATATGAGACTTAATTTTCTTGGCTATATTCCCAATGATTCTTATGTGATGAAGGCTGTGATGCAGCAGAAGCCAGTCTCTATGCTGTACGAAAATTCAAAAGCGGCCCATGCTTTTAAACGTCTGGCGGAGCGCCTTGTAGAAGGCTCTGCGAAAGAGACGAAGAGAAGAAAGGGAATTAGTCAGGTTTTTTTCGATTTATTTAAAAGGGCAGATAAAAGTCGGTTTTAGTGAAATTTCTAAAAAAAAAGAAAAAATAAAGACCTATTTTAGTAAAATATATGATATAATAGAAAATGATAAGCTGAGAGGAAGGACATTTCAGAGAGAACGAAAAGGGTTGATGGCATGAAAAAGAATATACTGGTAATTGATGATTCTGCTTTGATGAGAAGGGTGTTATCAGATTCAATTAATTCTGATCCCCGATTTATTGTGAAGGATGTAGCGGTCAATGGCGAGGAGGGGCTTAAGATGCTCCTTGAAACTCCCACACTCTATGACGCGGTGCTTTTGGATATCTATATGCCAAAGATGACAGGGCTGGAGCTTTTGGTGGAGCTGGAAAAGCACAAGGAAGTTAAGCCAAAGGTAGTGATATGCAGCACGAGGGCGGATGAGAGTGCGACGGAGACATTGACAGCGCTGGAGCATGGAGCTTTTGATTTTATTAAGAAGCCGGATAATCTTGTTCAGGCAAGAGGAAATATGTTCCGAGAGCATTTGCTTGAGATTCTTGATGTCGCCACACAGGCACGGACGCCTGTTATTCCAAAAAGGCCGGAGGTGAGACCTGTACTTTCTGCCTCGAAGTCTTCTGCCTTGACAGCGCCTCCGTTAGCTGAAAAGCTTGTGTTTAGCAAGGGGACAGGGAATAAGCTTATCGCACTTGCCTGCTCTACAGGAGGGCCAAAGACGCTGCAGTCAGTAATCCCATATCTTCCTAAGGAGTTAGATGCGCCTATGGTGCTTGTACAGCATATGCCAGCGGGATTCACTTCCTCTCTCGCCGATCGCCTGAATGAGATAAGCAAGGTGCGTGTGAAGGAAGCAGAAGATGGGGAGTTGTTGGAAAAGGGAACGGTCTACATAGCACCCGGAGGAAAGCATCTGAAGGTCGCAGGTGCAAAGGGAGCTCCGAGAATTATTGTGTCAGATGAGCCTCCGAGGGATGCACTGAAGCCTTGTGCCAATCTGATGTATGAGTCCTTGGTAGATTCAAGGTTTGATGAAATTGTGTGTGTAGTGCTCACAGGCATGGGTGCAGATGGCACGGAGGGGATTAAGGCGCTGAAAGCGAAGAAAAAAGTATATGTGATAGCTCAGGATGAGGCTACCTGTGTTGTATATGGGATGCCCAAGATGGTGGCGCGCGCGCGATTGACAGACGAGGTGCTGCCAGTGACGGAGATAGCCAATACAATAACAAAGAAAGTAGGTGTACAGTAGTATGGATGTGAGTCAGTATTTAGAGATTTTTATTGATGAGACAAAAGAGCATCTGGAAAGCTTGAACAGTCAAGTTCTGGTGCTGGAGAAGGATCCAACAAACAACGAGACGATCAACGAGATATTCCGCGCCGCACACTCTCTAAAAGGTATGGCAGGAACGATGGGCTATAAGCGTATGCAGCGCCTGACACATGATATGGAAAATGTGTTTTCGGAAGTGCGTTCTGGAAAGATGGTGGTATCTGCAGAGCTTGTGGACATTGTATTTCAATGTCTTGATGCGTTGGAGGAATATCTGACCTGCATCACTGAAACTGCGGATGAGGGGACGAATGACAATGAACCTATTATCTCACGCCTTAATTCTATGTTAAAGGGGGAGGCAGAGCCTGTGAAGGAAGCTGCGCCTGTGGTGAAGAAGGAGATAAGAAGCGACGCGCCAAGAAGAGAAGATTATCATGCGGTGGATCTGAAGGATTTTGAGATGCATGCGGCAAGGGAAGCGATAGGCAAGGGAATGCATTTTTATGCCATGACTGTTCAGATTGACGAGAGCTGTATCTTAAAATCTGCAAGAGCATTTCTGGTATTTAAGAATATTGAGTCTGTTGGAGAAGTGATACGCTCAGAGCCAAGCGTGCAAGATATCGAGGATGAGAAGTTTGACTGGAGCTTTAGCATGTTTGTGGTATCTAAGGAGCCAATGAAGGCAGTGTTAGATTCCGTGTTGAATGTATCAGAGATAAAGTCTGTGGTTGGCGAGGAGATTACCTTGTCTCCAGAGGAAGAGAGAGAGAAGCAGCCGGAGGAGAAGCCAGAAGAGAAAGAAAAACAGCCGGAGGAGAAGCCAATTGCTGTTGTGGAGGAGAAGCAGCCAGAGGTGGTGAAGGATTCTGCCGGTAAGCCGGCTGCCGGAGCAGCCGCTCCAAAGCAGCCCGGAGGGAAGCCAGTGGTCAACCGTTCTGTCCGTGTGGATATTGACAAGCTGGACGTGTTGATGAATCTGGTCAGTGAGCTTATTACAGCGAAGAATGGAATTGTGTCAGTGAGCGACAGCGACAAGGAGGATGCAGCACAGCAGATTCGCGAGCAGGTGGAGTATCTGGAGGGGATTACAACCAGTCTTCACGAATCAGTGATGAAGGTTAGAATGGTGCCAATTGAAAGTGTTGTCAGCAGGTTCCCTCGTATGGTGCGCGATCTGAGCAAGAAGCTTGACAAGAAGATGGAGCTTTATATGACAGGAGAGGACACGGAGCTTGATCGTACAGTTATAGATGAGATTGGCGATCCTCTTATGCATATATTGAGAAATTCTGCAGATCATGGAATTGAGTCAAAGGAGCAGCGCTTGGAGCGTGGAAAGCCGGAGGCAGGATCGATTTTCCTCGATGCATATCAGGATGGAAATAATGTCGTGATAGAGGTGCGTGATGATGGAAACGGAATTGATGTGGAGCGTGTGAGGGAGAAGGCGATCGAGAAGGGTACAATTACCAAAGAACAGGCCAACAATATGGATGACAAGGCAATTATCGACCTTTTGTTCCGTCCAAGCTTTTCCACGGCAGAGAAAATATCTGATGTTTCTGGCAGAGGTGTAGGTCTGGATGTCGTGAAGACAAAGATAGAGGGACTTGGTGGAGATATAGAGGTGCGAACGGAGCTTGGTCAAGGAAGCACCTTTATCATTCGTCTGCCGTTGACATTGGCTATTATTCAGGCGTTGATGGTGACACTGGGAGATGAGAAGTATGCGATTCCGTTGAGCACAATACAGACCCTTGAGGATATTATGGTCAGTGATATCAAGTATGTCAGGGGCAAGGAGGTTATCAATCTTCGCGATAATGTCATTCCAATCATTCGTCTTAGGGAAGTGCTTGATGTGGAGAAGGAGCGCGAATCTGAGAATATGATTGTTGTTATTATTCAGAAGGGTGATAAGCAGGCAGGACTTGTGGTAGATCAGTTGATTGGACAGCAGGAAATTGTTATTAAGTCTCTAGGCAAGCATCTGAACAACAATAAGCTTCTCAGCGGTGCCACGATACTTGGAGACGGCGAGGTTGCGCTGATTCTGGATGTGAGCGCATTATTGTAAACGGGGGTGAAGGGCATGGAAGAACAGAAGTACAGTCTGGAGGGAGAGAAAAAGCTGGAGGTCACGCAGTTTATTGTGACTAAGATTGGTAATGAGCAATATGGTATCCAGATTAAGTATGTAGATAATATTATCAGGATGATGAAGATCACCAGAGTGCCGAAGGCTCCGCATTATTATAAGGGCGTGATCAATCTGCGCGGGGAGATTATACCAGTTATCAGCTTAAGACTTAAATTTGGCTTGGAGGAGATTCCTGAGACAAAGGATTTCCGCATAATTATAATTAAGACAGATAAGTCTAATTCTGTCGGCATTATCGTGGACTCTGTCAGCGAAGTGGTTTCTCTTGATGAGGAGCATGTGGAGAAAACGACGGTGGACAGCAACGACAGCCGTATGCAGTACATAGCCATGATTGGAAAATATGGTGAGACTTTGATTTCTATTGTGAATGTTGAAAGTCTGATTACTGAAAAGGAATGACATCATATGCCATCTGGCAGAAGCGAGGTTTAATATGGATGATATGCAATTAGACGTGCTGCGGGAGATTGGTAATATAGGCGCCGGGAACGCAACGACAGCGCTTGCAAAGTTAGTGAATGCAAAAATTGATATGAAAGTGCCCAGAGTGGCGTTGGTGGATTTTCCGAATCTGTCATCCACTATCGGAAATGAAGAGGATTTGATGGTCGCAGTTCTTGTGACATTGTCCGGCGATATTAAGGGAATGATGATGTTCATGATGGATAAAAAATCGACAGTGTTCCTGATTGAACAGATGCTCGCGGGGAGCGGAATGGAAGTAGGGGACGAATTTGGCGATATGGAGATGTCAGTGATTGGGGAGCTTGGGAATATTATCTCTGGTTCTTATCTGACAGCACTCTCTTCTTTATTAAATATGAGTATAGATATGTCAATCCCATATACAGCGGTGGACATGGCAGCAGCGATTATCAGTGTTCCAGCTATTGAATTTGGTAAGGTAGGAGATGAGGTTTTACTGATACAGACGGATTTTGGCGATGATTTTGATGTGAATGGCTATTTCATTCTCATTCCAGAGTTGGAATCTTATGGTAAGATTTTATCTGCTCTGGGAATGTAGGTGATGGTATATGGGAAATGTAGTTAAAGTTGGGATGGCAGATTTAAAGGTTTGTAAAGAGCCGGATTCTCTTACTACATTGGGTTTGGGTTCATGTGTAGGAATCTGTCTGTATGACTCCGTTACAAAGGTCAGTGGTATGGCACATATTATGCTGCCTGACAGCACGCAGATAAGCCGAGACAGAAATCCTGCAAAATATGCGGATACAGGTATTGCTCTGCTGATACGGGAGATGATAAAGCTAGGAGCAAATCAAAGCCGGATGAAGGCAAAGATTGCAGGAGGCGCACAGATGTTTGCATTTAATGCGTCGGCAGATAGTTTGGGAAGAGTGGGCGACAGGAATGTGGAGGCTGTGAAGAAGCATCTCGCAGCCTTCAGGATTCCTATTATTGCGCAGGATACAGGACTTAACTATGGGCGCACCATAGAGTTTTTTTCGGCAGATGGTTCACTGCTTATCAAGGCAGTCGGAAAACCTTTAAAGACGATATAGTGGGGATTGCGGGAATGAAAAAGGTAAATGCGATTCCTGCTGTTGTGACATTGACAGCGGGAATATTAGCCTGCTTAATTTGTATATATAAGCGTTATCCGACACAGGAAGCACTTCTTACACTTCTTGCAGTATTGGTTATATTTTATTTTCTGGGGGGTATTGCCAGAGGCATTATTTACCGTATTGTGAAAAAGGTTCAGGAAGAAGAGGAGGAGAGGCTTCGAGAGGAGGAACGCTTAAAGAAACAGCAGGAGGAAGAGGAAAGAGAGAGAGAAGAGTCTTTGCAGGAGGAAGCGACAATGATGGAGGAGGCTGCCGAGGAAGAGGAATTTACCCTGTAGGCTTGGCATGTCTTATCAGTAATCCGCCCGGAGGTGCGTAAGGTTGGACGAAAATCAGAAGAACAGACTCTGGGAGTCTTATACGAAGACGAAAACGGCAGAATTGAGGGAGGAGCTGATTGTAGAATATGCTCCCTTGGTAAAGATTATCGCCGGAAGGCTCAGCATGTATCTGGGTTATAATGTGGAATATGATGATCTGGTCAGCTATGGAATATTTGGGTTGATCGATGCGATAGATAAATTTGATTATGGAAAAGGGATAAAATTTGAGACGTATGCAAGTCTTCGCATCCGTGGAGCTATTTTGGATCAGATAAGGAAGATGGATTGGATTCCTCGGACCTTAAGACAGAAGCAGAAGCGGATGGACGCAGCTCTCTCAAAGCTTGAGAAGGAGCTTGGACGCCCTGCCACGGACGAGGAGGTAGCTGCGGAGCTTGGAATCTCAGTGGATGAATTTTATAGCTGGGAGGGACAGAGCCAAGCGTCGGGACTTATCTCTCTCGATGAATGTCTGGAACAGGGAACAGAGGTACGCACGGATGCCAGCCAGCCAGCACGGTTTCACAGTCCTGAGGAGGTTGTCGAGAAGGAGGAACTAAAGAGAATATTAGAGGAAGTGCTTCAGATATTGACGGAGAAGGAAAAGAAGGTTGTTTTGTTGTATTATTATGAGGAACTAACCTTAAAGGAAATAAGCGCTATAATGGAAGTATCAGAATCGAGAATTTCCCAGCTTCACACAAAGGCATTGCAGAAAATGAAGGTAAAGCTGGGAGAACAATTTGGTATTTTATATGGAATTTAACAGGGAAGTTAATGACGCATAAGATATTAATGTAGTTGGGCCTGTTCTTGTGTGGAGGGGCTTATGCGGGAAAGGCATGGGTATAAATATGGATAGAAACGGTTACTTTCAGCTAGTGATAAAACCGGGTGGGACTTATATGAAATTATATCCGGCTGTCGGTGAGGGGGCTCCGATTCGTTTTGAAGAAATTATGAATTACCTTATGAGACAGAGGATATCGGGATATCCTATTCCTGAGTTAAATAAGGCAGTGAAAGACGGACAGGAGGTAGAGATAAGGCTGCTTATGGAATCCATTCTTCCAGTTCAGGAGGAAATGTATGTTACGATGGGACAGGATAAAATGACAGCGACAGCTCGTTTTTATCCGCCCAGCAGTAATGCAAAGCAGATGGAAAAGGCAGAAATTTTGAGAAGTATAGAATTTCAGGGAGTCAAATATGGACTGATCGAGCAGTCTGTAGATGCCTTTGTCAAAGAAAGAGAGTATTGTAAGGATTATATTATTGCAGAGGGGACGATGGTCAAAGAGGGCTCTGATGCAAAGATTACGTATCATTTTAGCTTGGATCTCAACGCGAGGCCGAAGCTGAATGAGGATGGTTCCGTTGATTTCCACAAGCTGGAGAATATCAATGGAGTGAAGGAGGGTATGTTGCTTGCCACTTTGGAGCCTGAGGTGATGGGCGTGGCTGGCAGAGATGTATGTGGGGCAGAGGTAAAACCGCGTCCGGTTGTGTCAAAGAGGCTGATGGCGGGCAAAAATACCTTTTTAAAGAATAATGACACACAGTTGATCAGTGGGGTGAATGGGCACGTTTTCCTTGATGTGGATGGAAAGGTTGTCGTATCGAATCTCTACGAGATAAAAGGGGATGTGGATACTTCGACAGGTGATATTGATTATGACGGCGATGTGATGATTCATGGAAATGTGAGGACGGGATTTTCTATCTATGCCACTGGTGATGTGGAGATTGACGGCGTGGTGGAGGCAGCGAATATTACGGCTGGCGGAAAGATTATAATTCGTCGTGGTATTCAGGGGATGACAAAAGGAAATCTAAAGGCGCGGGGGAATATACTGTGCCGTTTTATAGAAAGTGCTGTGGTGATGTCCGGCGCATCCATTGAGGCAGATGCAATTATGCACAGCAATGTTTCGGCGAGGGAAGAGATTCATGTCGCTGGAAAGAAGGGGCTTATTGTCGGGGGCTATGTGAGAGCTGGAAGGCTGATTGAGTCCATGACGATAGGATCGTCCATGGGAAGTGCTACATCCTTGGAGGTTGGCAGTGATCCACAGCTTCAGGAGCGGATTAAGGTCTTGGAGGAGAAGAGCAAGAAGTATGCGGCTGAGGAAAAGAGGATCCGCCAGATTATTGAGGCGATGAAGGCAAAGAAGGCGATGGGAAAGCTTACGCCAGATCGTATGGCTATCTTGCAGAAGGCAGCGGTAGACTATGAGGCGATTCGAAAGACAATCGCCGCGACAGAAAAGGAGTTGTCTGCCTGCCATGAGCAGACGGAGATGACGGAGGGAGCCTGCATAAAGGCGAGGAAAACGGTATATTCTGGAGTCAAGCTAATGATTGCGGGAGAATTTACCATCACATCCACAGAGTATCAGTTCTGTAAATTTGTAAAGGATTGGCACGAGATTAAGAGAGTATCTTTATAGCTTACAGTGCAATAACAGGGAGCAGCATAGAAATAGAGGTGAAGGAATATGGCAATCAGACCGGTAGAAGTGCAGGGAGTCGTGCAGCGTTCACAAGATATAGGGCAGATGAAGCAGAATCAGGATCAGAAGCCTCTGATTGATCAGAGCAATATACAGGTTCAGATGCACAGGGAGACGGAGAAGGGTGCCAGACAGGTGCGCAAATACGATAATACTGAAAAAAAAGAGAACCGGTATGATGCGAAGGAAAAGGGCAATGGCACTTATTTCAAGCAGCAGGGAAAGAACCGTGCAAAGCAGGAAGAAGAGGAAGAAGAGGATGAGGGTTCTGTGATGCTTAAAGCGGTGCACAGTGGAAGCTTTGATGTAAAGATCTAGGAGAACTGTTTATGACAGCGATAGAGGTAGTTTTGATATTAATAGGGATAGCAGCTATTGCGGTGAGCTATTTTATATCAGAGAAGGCTTCTGAGGAGAGGCTTAGGGAAGCAGCAAGGCAACTGGTGCTTGGAGAAGATTCAAAGACAGCACTTGAGAACCAGACAAGGGAGACGGTGAGGAATATCTTGGAGGACATGACGGAGGATATTGCGGGAAGGGCAGAGCGTGAGCTTGAAAAGCTTTCTAATGAAAAAATAATGTCTGTACATGATTATTCTGATACTGTGCTGGAGGAAATTAACAAGAGCCATAATGAGGTTATGTTCCTTTACAGTATGCTAGATGGTAAGGATAAGGAGCTCAAGGATACAGTGCGCGAGGTGCAGAATATGGTGAAGACTGTAAAGCGCCTAAAGGAGGAAACGGAAGTATCAGAGGAGACATTAACAGACAAAGCACGTTTCGTTTCAGAGGAGATACAGCCAGAGGAGCTTCAGATGTTGCTTGACAGTGAATCAGAGGATGTCACCAATAATAATGAGAGAATCCTAAAGCTATACCGGGAGGGCAGAACCGTTCTTGAGATTGCCAAAGAGCTGGGGCTGGGGACCGGTGAGGTAAAGCTGGTGATCGATCTATTCAGGGAGTAATAGGATGAAGCTGAAATATTATTTGAAGGGCTTTGGAGTGGGTGTTTTATTTGCCACTGTAATATTGTCAATCTCGTTGATGTTAAATCGACAGCAGACAGGACTCACGGATGAGCAGATTATGGCGCGAGCCAGAGAGCTTGGTATGGAAATGGTAAGCGCAGAAAAAGAAACGGACACAGAGGAACCAACCACGAAAACTCCAGAGAGTTCCACAATGCCGGCAGAGTCTACGAGTCCTGACATAACTGAGAAGGAGACAGCAAGTCAGGGAGAAACAGTCACGGGCATGGAAGGGATGGAGCCTGTGGAAACTTTGGGTGAAGTGCCGTCTGTCACTGAAAGCGAAAACGAATCCTCAGAGGCGGTAAGAGTTGAGGAGGGTGCAGATGAGACAACAGTTATCATCCATATTGAGAAGGGAATGTCTTCAGATACAATAGTTAGATTGCTGGAGGAAGCAGGAGTGGTGGAAAGCTCTGATGAGCTTCTGAATCGATTGTGGGAGATTGAAAAAACAAGATATGTCAGGGCAGGCACTTATGAATTTACAAGAGGAATGTCAGTGGAGGAAATTGCTGATCGAATATCATTGGATTAGAAAAAGCCCGTTCAGACAGCGTAAAACTGTCTGGACGGACTTCTTTTTATGTGTTGGAGTACGTAAGGAAATTAGTGGTGAACGTTGTACATGCCCTGCATGGCGGGCAGGGCACGTAATCTTCTTTATTCGATTGCACAATTTCGATTACACAGTCTCGTGTAGGAAAAATATGTCGCAAAGGCGGCAGTGCACAAAACCGTGGCGAGTAGGAGAGATGATAATTCCTCTACTCAATTTATGAGTTGGTGGATTCTATGGGAGTGAAGCGGTTTGGAAAGCTGGATCCATTGCACACATGTCGGTTTCCATCCATCTCTGTAATAATATAGTCACCATCCTGAATATAGGAGCGTCCACGTCGGTTTTCAATATAAGGACAAACGATGGAACCGTTTTCGCGGGTGACGCGGATGAGCTTTTGATTGTTGATGCAGCTTCGTGTGATAATATCAGTCCAAAGCTCAAAACCATCTTCCATTCCTTTGTTTAATTCATATAAAGTAGCTTCAACTTCAAGCGGTGCTCTTAAATATCTCATGAAAAAACCTCCTTTTTTGCAAAGATAAAATAATATTGATCTATATGGATTATAGCATATTTTTCAGTAAAAGAAAATAAAATTCAGAAAAATTGTATATGATTTTCTCTGTGAACAGAAATTGGCAGTATTTTTGTTATCGACTTTGTTTGTCATTTTTGAGAATGGTTCGCTCAGAGAATTGCCTGTGGTCCTCCGTCACCCCGCTCCCGCTTAGTGAAAAACGTAGTGGATACTAAGCTCGTGAACTACCTCGCTAAGTACCAACGTTTTTCAATAGGTTCCTTGAGGACCACAGGCAATTCTCTGAGCTCTTATTGTGAGCGATAGGGTATATTTCCTTTTATTTAAGTTTTGATGCTGTTTCGTCTAAGAATGGGTTGATTTTATAGTTTTTTATGAAAGATAGTTGATGAGCATGTTTTATAAATGTTTATTTTAGTCGTACTGTTTGTCTGCGTTTTATCTCTGTTTCTTATATTTTGATAGGATGATTTTATTATGACAACTAAGTAGGATCGTTGTATTTTATCTATATGCGGAGTAGGTAAGTAAGGTAGGTCATTAAGATAGACAGCCATATTTGCCTATATCTGGTATAGGCAAGTAAAGCAGATTATCAAGAGATCCTAAAAGCTCAAAGAATATAGTAAGAATCATTCGGATATAAGATAATGAGGATAAGTAAAAAAATGTGGCTCTTTGTCAAGTTAGTTGAATAACTCGTTTTATTATGTTATTATAAAATGGGTGAATGATATGGAATTAAATGAACTATTAAAAGAACTGGATACAAATTTAGTTATACGAAAAATAGAAAAATCCGACAAAACACTATATTTATATTGCGATATTGATTGTATGATAGTCAAATGTAAATATTGCGGCACGGAAAGTCATTCGGTTCATAGTAAATATACCAGAACGATTTCCGATCTTCCAATACAGAATTACCAGGTAAAATTTATTATTACCGTACCCAAGTTTTTTTGTACAAATGTAAAATGCTCCCATTAGACATTCTCTTATCCAATCCCCTTTGCGGACAAGAATTCATTAAGAACAAATCGGCTGGATGATTATATCTATCAAATAGGTATGAAAAACAGCTCTTTAGATGCGGAAAAACAGATTTCCGGCAGCCACGTATCTGTCTCTAATAATACGATTTTGAGAATTATTAAAAAAAAGCAGTCCCTGCCATCAATTATGAGGTGAAAAATATATCCATAGATGATTTTTCGCATTGCAAACGAAAACTATATTTTTCTATCCTGGTTGACAATGATACCAGAAAAAGGCTGGAGGTGGTTTCTTCCAGACAACAGCCGGAAGTGGTGGAAATCCTTAGAAAGTTTAAGAATGTAGAAACTGTTACAAGAGACTTTTCAAGGACTTATAAAGCTGCCATAAGTGAAGCCCTGCCAAACGCGAAACAGATTGTGGACAGATTCCATATATTAAAAAATTTAACGGAAGATATACTGGAATATCTGAAACGCAGGATGAAAGACAAGGTTAGGATTGCGGATCTGTCACCTGCTCCGATATCGGAAAAAGAAGTATTAAATATACGTGAACGCAGGAAAATAGAAACAGGTTTGAGAAAATGGGAGGTAATTAAAGAAGCCCAAGGGTTAAAAAGAGCTGGTAAAAATAATACGGAAATAGCAAAAATACTTCAGATAGCCCGTCCTACAGTTATAAGATATCTGAGTATGACAAAACCTCCTATCGATTCCAGACCATGCAAACTGGATCCATACGTACCAAGAATCAAAGAACTACTTTTAAGCGGATATGGGTATATGGAAATATTCAACCAGATCAAAGAAGAAGGATATACGGGCCAGATTTCCTTGTATAACAGTAAAATGAAAGGAATCCGCTGGGAAACAAAACATCGGGTTCATTATTTAAAAAGAAGTGACGTAAAAAGGCTGTTATATGTACCACTTGAAGAAATCCCAGATGGACAAAAGCGGAGAGAGATAGAATATTACCTGAAAGGACAAACGGAATTGGAACAGGTACTAAAACTTGTGTCTGATTTTAAAATTCTCCTGTCAGGGA
>CAJUOO010000008.1 GCA_910588535.1 uncultured Lachnospiraceae bacterium
TTTTCACTAAGCGCAAGCGGGGTGACGGAGGACCACAGGCAGTTCGCCGGACGGAACCTCCCAGAAAATGATACAAAAAATTGAAACAACAGATACGCTATAAAAACCTACAAGAAACTATCCATTCATATTGTAATGTAAAAAACTGGAATTATCCTTAAATAATTCTTCATTTGAAAAAATTCTCTCTACAGGCATTGACAATTTACGCAATATGTGTATAATTAAGATGTTTAATATTACTAAACTTCATGTTTATTATGGGTGAACGCACATGGAAATTGGATCAAGAATTAAAGAACTAAGGATTCTAAAGGGACTGACGCAGGAGGAACTCGCCGACCGCTCTGAGCTTTCCAAGGGATTTATCTCGCAGCTTGAGCGTGATCTGACCTCCCCCTCCATCGCTACTTTAGTTGACATCCTGCAGTGCCTTGGCACAAACATCAACGACTTTTTTACTGTCTCGTCCGATGAGCAGGTAGTGTTTAAAAAAGCAGATTATTTTGAAAAATCAGATACTGAACTTTTAAATAAAATTGAGTGGATTATTCCAAATGCACAGAAAAATATGATGGAACCCATTCTTCTCACCTTGCAGGCAGGAGGCTCCACCTATCCCGATAATCCGCATGAGGGAGAAGAATTTGGCTATCTCCTTCAAGGCAGTGTGACGATCCATATCGGTACAGTCACTCACCGCGCGAAAAAAGGAGAATCCTTCTACTTTGTCCCATCAAAAAAACACTACATCACTAGTAAAACCGGCGCCGTACTCTTATGGGTGACAACTCCGCCGAGCTTTTAAACTATACACAGGAGGTACCTACCACTTTATGAACAGTGATAACCTAATTGAGCTGGTACATATCAGCAAATCCTATGATGGCAATCTGGTGCTTGATGAGTTGGATCTCTCCATCCATAAGAATGAATTTGTCACACTGTTGGGTCCCAGCGGCTGCGGCAAGACAACAACACTCCGTATTCTGGGTGGCTTTGAAAAACCTGACAAGGGAAGTGTTATTTTTGACGGCAAGGATATCACGGACATGCCGCCGAATAAACGCGCGCTAAACACAGTATTTCAAAAATATGCTCTGTTTAGCCATATGACCATCGCAGAAAATATTGCTTTTGGGCTGAAGATTAAGAAAAAGTCACAGAGCTATATCAAGGACAAGATTAAGTATGCCCTAAAGCTTGTCAATTTGGAAGGCTATGAAAACCGCACTCCTGATTCCTTGAGCGGCGGCCAGCAGCAGCGCATCGCCATCGCCAGAGCTATTGTAAATGAGCCAAAGGTTCTTCTGCTCGACGAGCCTCTGGGGGCACTGGATTTAAAGCTTCGCCAAAATATGCAATATGAGCTTATACGACTTAAAAACGAGCTTGGCATCACATTTATCTACGTGACACATGATCAAGAGGAAGCTCTCACAATGTCTGACACAATTGTCGTTATGAACCAAGGCTATATTCAGCAGATGGGAACGCCAGAAAAAATCTACAATGAACCAGAAAATTCGTTTGTCGCTGATTTTATTGGGGAGAGTAATATCTTATCTGCCACCATGATTGAAGATAAGCTAGTAGAGATTCTGGGTGCGCGCTTTGCCTGTGTTGATACTGGTTTTGGCAACAACCAGCCGGTGGATGTCGTGATTCGACCGGAGGATATCGATCTGGTAAAGCCAGAGGATGGCACCATACAAGGCCGAGTTACTGGCCTGATCTTTAAGGGCGTGCACTATGAGATGGATGTTATGGCAAATGGACATGAATGGCTGGTACACAGTACAGATATGTTTCCGGTTGGCAGTAAAGTCGGCATCCACGTCGATCCGTTTGATATACAGATTATGCACAAACCAGAATCCAGCGATGAGGAGGCGGTATCCTTAGATGAATAAAAAAGCCTTTCAGAAATATCTGATCACTGGTCCATATCTTTTTTGGATGGTAGCATTTACCATTATTCCTCTCTGCATGATTTTTTATTATGGATTGACGGATAAAACGGGCGCCTTCACCTTGGACAATGTGCTGGCGATCACTTCCTTGGAACATGCCAAAGCATTATGGCTCTCGCTCCTTCTCTCTCTGGCAAGCACGGCGATCTGCCTTATTATGGCATATCCTCTTGCGATGATCTTAAAGAGCATGAGCGTCAGTCAACACAGCTTTATTGTATTTATTTTTATTCTGCCCATGTGGATGAATTTTTTGCTGCGTACCCTTGCATGGCAGACACTATTGGAGAAAAATGGAGTATTAAATACCATCCTCTCTTCTCTGCACCTTCCCAAACAGAATATAATCAATACACCCTATGCAATAATTTTCGGTATGGTATATAATTTTCTGCCTTTTATGGTACTTCCTATCTACAATGTATTGATTAAAATAGATGATAATGTTATTCATGCGGCGAGAGATCTTGGAGCAAATTCTGTGCAGACTTTTCTGCGCGTGATTTTTCCCTTAAGCCTTCCCGGCGTTGTCAGTGGAATTACCATGGTTTTTATTCCTGCTCTCACCACTTTTGTGATCTCCAATCTACTAGGGGGCGGCAAGATCTATTTAATTGGAAATATTATCGAGCAGGAGTTTACAACAGCATATAACTGGCATCTTGGCTCCGGGCTCTCTCTGGTGCTGATGGCATTTATCCTGATCAATATGCTCTTCACCTTTAAATTTGATGGTACGAAAGGAGCCGTGCTATGACAAGACAGTTTCTGCGCAAATTTTATCTGTGTCTTATCTTTATTATATTGTACGCTCCAATTGTCACACTGATGGTATTATCCTTTAATGCTTCAAAGTCAAGGGCAAAATGGGGCGGCTTTACCTTGAAATGGTATGTTCAGCTCTTTCAGAACGAGGCAATTATGGAAGCATTGTATCTGACATTGATTCTCTCATTTTTGTCTGCTCTGATCGCCACAGTGCTTGGAACGGCTGCCTGTATTGGAATTAACCGCATGTCAAAGCTCTCACAATCTGTGATTATGGGAATAACGAACATTCCCTTGCTTAACGCAGAGATTGTGACAGGAATTTCTCTGATGCTTGCTTTTATTGCCTTTGGCATCGATCTTGGCTTTACCACAGTACTAATTGGACATATCGCTTTTAATGTTCCGTATGTTATACTCAGCGTTATGCCAAGAGTCCGACAAACAGGAAACGCGTCCTATGAGGCTGCACTGGATCTCGGTGCAACCCCACTCTATGCATTTTTTAAAGTTATCCTTCCTGATATCATGCCGGGCATACTATCAGGCTTTCTTCTGTCCTTTACTATGTCGCTTGACGACTTTATTATCACCTATTTTACAAAGGGCAGAGGCATCAATACTCTGAGCACCAAAATTTACTCTGAGGTAAAAAAGGGAATAAAACCAGAGATGTATGCGCTCTCCACACTTTTGTTCCTCTCGGTGCTACTACTATTGATAGCCATAAATTTTCTGCCGTCCAAACAAAAAGAGAAACGGCAGAGTGAAATACACACGTAACAGGAGGAATTTACATGAAACTACGCAATCAAAAAAAACACCGCAAGCCTCTGCTGCTTGCTATTTCTGCCTGCACAGCTGCTCTTGCTCTGCTTACTGGCTGCAATTCCAACTCAGAGCCCAAGGAAAGCCTCTATATCTATAACTGGGCAGAATATATCGATCCAGAGGTAATCACTATGTTTGAGAAGGAAACTGGAATCCAAGTGTCCTATGATGAATTTGAGACAAATGAAATTATGTATCCAGTAATTGAGGCCGGAGCTATCTCCTACGATCTGGTCTGTCCTTCCGACTATATGATCCAGAAGATGATAGAAAATGATCTGATCTCCGAGATTAATTTTGATAATATTCCCAATTACAGCAATATAGACGAAGCGCAGCTTGCATCCGCAAAGGAATTTGACCCAGAAAATAAATACAGTGTTCCATACTGCTGGGGAACAGTAGGCATCCTCTACAACACTACAATGGTGGATGAGGTGCCTGACAGTTGGGCTGTCCTCTGGGATGAGCGCTACAAGGATAGCATCTTAATGCAGGACAGTGTTCGTGATGCTTTTGGCGTAACCTTAAAATACCTCGGTTACTCTCTTAATTCAACAGACGAGACACAGCTTAATGAGGCAAAAGATCTATTGATAAACCAGCGCCCTCTTCTTCAGGGCTATGGGGTTGATCAGGTGAGAGATAAAATGATCGGCGGGGAGGCGGCCTTAGGCGTTATCTATTCCGGCGAGGTGCTGTACTGTCAGTCAACCAATGAAGAACTCGCATACGTCATTCCAAAGGAGGGAAGCAACGTCTGGCTGGACTGCTGGGTAATTCCCAAAAATGCACAGAATAAGGAAAATGCAGAGGCATTTATAAACTTTTTGTGCCGCCCAGAGATCGCTGTGATGAACTTCGAATATATCACTTACGCCACACCCAACAAAGCTGCCAAAGCCCTTCTCGACGCACAGTATCAGGAAAATCCCGCTGTATTTCCAGACGCTGCTATATTGTCGAAATGCGAGACCTTCCACTATCTAGGCGAGGAGGCAGAAGAACTTTATAATAATCTCTGGAAAGAAGTGCGATCCAATTAGCAAAAAAGTTTCCACATGGCAGCCGCTGTGTGGAAACTTTTTTCATATATCCTGTATAGATTCTTATTTTTCATATGGTTTTATCATTTCTCTTCCATCTAATCGCCCATGTCAGAACAGTTTACTGTGATGACACGTGTCGGCAATCTAACATTTCCAACTGTGCTCAAGGCATATTTAAGGCTCTGGTCAAATTTCCTACTAAAAAATAGATGCATCAGCATGATTTTTCAATCTACTACTTACTATATAATCATTTATCATAAATAGATTCTTTTCTTATTCCATAATTATAATTTGTATATTATAATTTATATGTTATAATACATATATGGGCTGTTATCGTCCTGTTTTATACATGTCAGATACCTATTTTATAAAAAATTCATGGCGGGGAAATATATAATACGAGGTTATGTTTATGCAAATTGAAACACAGAGATTGCTCATTCGAGATGTAACAATTGAAGATAAAACACCTTTTGTTGCTATGGCGGCAGATGGAAGCTTAAACGATTGTGGTTTTGATATAAACTGCAGTAGATGGATCACACAATGGATAGACGAGGCAAAAAGCTTTGCCATCAGAGATACTCCTAATATGGATTATCTGGCTTATACGATAGCCTTAAAGCATGAGCCCACAGTAATTGGTTCGATTGGGTGCTCCTATTATGAGGATCTACAGGAAATAGGTATTACCTATTTTATTGGAACACAGTATAGAAACCAAGGTTATGCCGTTGAGGCGGTTCAGGCATATACGAAATATTTTTTACAACATTATACTAGAAATAAAATAATAGCGACCGTGAGAGAGGAAAATGTATCCTCATGGAAAGTAGTTGAAAAAGCAGGATTTCTATTAGTAGAAAAAAGAATGTATAAAGATATCAATGACGAAGAAGAAAAACTATATCATTTTTATGAGATGACAAAATAAAATTCAAATAAAACCCTGTCAAGAATTGTTCGAATAAAAAATGGAGGTATTGCATGGCATCACCAATAAAGAATTATTTTGTCGGATGGAGATATTGTGTCTTTCTTGGTATTTTTATCTTGCTGTACATAGTGGGTATTTTATTACCACTTAGATTTACTCCACATTATTATACTTACATGTCCAGAATTTGGAACTGGACAGAAATTTTAATTATGTTATTGGCACTGTACTATATTGTGAAGACGCGGATTTTCAAGTGGAGACAAGCAATTACCGCTGTGCTTCTCGGAGCAGTGTGTCTGGTTTCCTTGTTTCGAGACCCTAGAACAGCAGATATTATTACGACAAGCATTTGTGTTATGGTTACATTTTATGCTGCTTGTCAATTATATGAACAGGCAAATATAGATAACACCTCCATTCATATAAGTCTTTCAGAAAGTATACGTTATTTCGTGTTAGGTACATTCATTGCTGTTCCGCTTGCATTTCTGAATGTAATGTATTTTTCCTTTAGTCGCCAAATACATATTCACAATCTGATTCACTCTGCTATTTTTGCCTTAAAACCTGCAATAGCCGAGGAAGTGATATTCCGCTTCTTTTTATTGGCCTATTCTTATTATATACTTGGTGACAGGGTTAAGAAACACTTTTTTCATGTGTTTATCTATATTATATTGATCGTTCCACATGAACTGCTTCATTACCCCGATCAATTTATCAAATCACCTTTCTTTGCACTTGGTATGTGCATATTAAATGGTTTGCTTTTTAATTTACCAATGGCAATATTAATGAAAAGAAAAAATCTGCAAATGGCAATAGGAATGCACTGGTTTATAGATTTTATCAGGTTTGCTGCTGGTTTTTAACAAAGACAATGGTTCTCCAGACTAAAAGAAAGGCTTCCGACTCAATATCCGAAGGCCTTTCCTCTACTGAAAATTTCACTATAGAATCACTATCTTCTGAAAACACTTTTGCTCTTCTTATATTCAAATTTTAAGCACAATCAATTAGACTCAATGCTAATTTAAATCTGGGGGATATAAATATTTCTGCAGCTGTGGATATTCGTCCGCATGTTCACGCACATAACATCTTTTAAATGCCGCAAATGCAGATTCCCGCCTAAGCAAGCTGCCAATAGTTCGTACAACACATTTAGAATCAGGACTATTATGCAATTTTTCAAGTTGCTTATACAAAACATTCATTTCCCTCTAAAGTAGCCGTAGTCGTTCATCGCTGGCATATGTCCTCATTCCTGTATTTTTTAAAGAAAATGTTTCTGTTATTAATTCTGCTGTCCTTCTATATATCTCACACTCTAACTTTATTACAATGACAACCACTCTATCACTTTTCAGTTGAAAAGTCAGATATTGTTCTGGATCCTGCTTACAGCAATCCATTATCCCCACATCATATTTATCTCTATTTTTTACACTATTACAATGCCCACAAGACCAAAAAAGATTTTCCCAATCAAATTTTCTGTTCAGAAATTTTCCTTTTTTATGTGGCAGCAAATGTTCCACATTTGGATCTTGTAGTTCTTTCATTTCACAAATATAACATTTATTGTGAAAATCCTTCTTTAATCTTTCAATCACATCAGGCTTATCACATTTGCCATTTACTTTTTTTGCTTCTTCAGCTAATGATTCCGGTGCCGGAAAAGAGCGTACTACTTTAACCATCTATATCCTCTCTATTCATAAACTCAAGCTTCATTCGTTTGTATTCTGTTGCAATTCCAATGGCAAGATAGTCTGGAATTTCATCTAAATAGAGCTCCAATTCCGCAATTTCATTCAATTCTTCATCAGACAATTTTTTCTTTTTCACCAGATATCTATATTTTGTATATTTTTCCTTCAAAGTATCTGACAGTTTATCAGCCCTAAAATAACCCTCCACAATTCCATCATATGGCACATCATTTAGTCCATGCTCTACCAATATCTTATTCTCCAAATCATATATCACAGCATCTTTTATGCTGTTTAATATAAAAGGGGAATGAGAGGTCACAATAAACTGTATATTCGGAAAAAATGTTGTCAAGTACGGCAGAATATTTTTTTGTAACTCTAAATGCAAGTGTGCATCAATTTCATCTATTATTACAATCCCCGGAATCTTGAAGACAAATGAGCGTTGTGTCTGGCATTGCATCCGCATCATAATATCTAATATAATATCAAACACTGCTTGATATCCACTTGATAATGTATTAAAACCAAAAGGTTCTTTCCCTTGCTGCATAATATGAAACTCAAAAGTATCTTCATCGAATTCTAGTATTACAGTCTCATCATCAAAAATTTTCTTTAAAAGCTGCTCTAATTTTTCAAACCATTCCTGAATCTCGTCTGCTTTCTCTGTTTTATTTTTATTTCTCGCCAGCATCTCTGTCATTTTCAAATCTAATAAATATTTTACAAATTCTTTACGAGGAAATTCTGTGAGATCATAATAATCTCGTAACTGTACTTTCTCAATCTGCTTTGGCTGATCTGCCTGAAATACTCTGGCTGCCCCATAATACGCTAAAATATAATGATTTTTTTCGGCCAATCTAGGAATAGTATCTATTTTATTATTAAGCTTTATGTCCAATTCATTTTGACAGTTTCTAAAAGCCGTTTCTCTTTCCCCAGTAAATATTTTACTCAGATACTTTGCCAGAGCCTCAACAATACTTGTTTTTCCACTTCCATTTTTGCCTGTCAGAATTAAATGTTTCATTTGTTTTTCTGACAACGGAATAATTATGTTTTTTAGATGCCTGACTTTTTTGATTGTTAAATTTGTAATAAATATATTATCCATTTTTCCCTTCCTGAATAAACCCCATTTATAAATACTTCCCTGATTTAATTTTTATCTTTGATACGACTTTTACCATCTTCTTGCTATGATGTGCGATTTACAAGTGAATGTTTAAAAAATTTTATAAAGTATTCAAGAAATCCCTGTTACTTTTAAATATATAATATTATTTAATACTATATCTTCAACCTCTTACTGTACTTAATCTCCTCCCATAATCTCTCAGCCTGCGAAAACTTTATAAAATAGCCATAAATTGTTAATCCGAGCAATCCTGACTTTATCATACAGAACTGCTCGAATCTTGTATACGTACACATTAACTCCCATACGCCTGCTTTAGCAGGCATATAAATCAGGATTTGAATATTTATTTCACACTATCCACAGTATACTTAAAGAATCAAAAAAATGATAATCAACTATCGCGAACGCTGTGTCACCAGCGCTTGATTTTTCTTTAACATCTCTGTTATCTGCTCTCTAGTATATGCTCCCAGAAACTTTCTCTCCTCTTTGCTCAGCGCCTTTGGATCGATTGGCTCTCCAAATTCTATCACTGTGTGAACAGGCTTCACCTTTGGAGCCTGATCTTCAAAGATGGCGGAATTATGATTCATGGCTACTGGGATAATCAGACAGCCTGCCTTCTCAGCCATCTTAAGACTTCCCTCCTTAAATGGCATAAGCTCTGTCTCGTCCTTTCCCGAATTTCTGGTACCCTCCGGGAAAATGCAGATTGATATGCCGGACTTTAGCTTATTGATGCCATCCAAAACCATCTTAAGTCCCTGTTTCATATCATCTCTATCCAGAAACAGGCAATTTACCAGCTTCATCCACGTACTTAAAAATGGTATCTTCTCCATCTCCTTCTTTGCCACAAACCCTGTTAAGTCTGGAACTAAGGTATAGATAATCAAGATGTCAAAAAAACTTCTGTGATTCCCCACATACAGCACCGCCTGATCCCTTGGAATCCTCTCTCTTCCTATCACTGTCGTCTTGGTGGCAGAACAAAGTTTAAGAATACAGCGAAACCCTCCCTGAACCATGGAGAGTGCCATTCTCTGCTTCTTTTCCTCGTCGAACTTTCCAACTATCCACAAAACTCCCCATGCTGGAATCCCAATCAAAAAATATAAAACCAAAAATACCGCGATACTGGCTACCCGAATCATATCAAACTTCTCCCTTGTAACGTTTTATTTAAGCTTATTATACACAGATTCTTCAAAAGATACAACGAACTTTTTTATTGGCAAAGCTCAAATTTCTGAACCATCTTATTTAAAATCTCTGCCTGCGAAGCCAATTCTTCTGACGTTGCCGAGGTTTCTTGAGATGCTGCAGAATTATCATGTACTCCGTGAGTGATCTCCTCTATTCCCGCGCGAAGCTGCTTCATATTTTCCGCTTGAACAACAGCATTTTCTGCCGTTTCCTGAATCAATACATTGACATTACCCACTGCGCCTACCGACTCCTTTAACGAGTCCATGGCACCTAATGCAATTGTATTTCCTTTACCGATCTCCTCTATTGAAATCTCGATCAATTCCTTAGTTGTGCTCGCCGCCTTCGAGCTTTCTAATGCCAATTTTCCAATCTCATCAGCGACCACCGCAAATCCCCTTCCTGCATCACCGGCACGTGCTGCCTCAATAGAAGCATTTAATGACAATAGATTCGTCTGTGATGCAATATCCTCGATGGTCTGGATAATTCCAACCACCTGCTGGGAAGTCTGATGAATTTTATTCATGGCATCTGTCATCTGCTTCATCTTTTCCTGATTTTCTTCAATCATTGCAGAAGCATGCGTTGTCGCTTTGGCAGAAGCCTCCGCCTTTCTGCGGCTGTTTTCCACTTGATCAGCAACTGTATTCGTCGTCGCTGCAATCTGTTCTATCGACGCTGCCTGCTGTTCTGCTCCTTCTGCCAGCATCTGAGAAGCTGTGGCAAGCTCACTGGCACCAATCGACACTCTCTCCGCGCTATCATTAATTCCAACCATAACCTCATTCATAGATTCTGAGATATTTAACAATGCTGTCTTTATCTTTTGAAACTCACCAACATAATCATTCTTTAGATGAACACTGAGCCTCCCGTCTGCTATTTGCGCCAACACCTCTGCCGTCTCATCAATGTATACTATATACTGTTTTAACCGATTCACTGTCTTTTGAAAGGAATTACCCAGCTCCCCAATCTCATTTTTGCTGGTAATATTAAGATCGACATCCAAATTTCCGTCAGCGAGCTGCTGGGCTATACGATTCAGCTCCAATATCGGCTTTGTCAAACTCCTTGCACTCTTTTTCATCCTTACTACTATTAGTGCAATACCTGCTGTAAAAATAACACACAATGCGATCACCATCGCAACCAACACAGCATAATACTCTGATGCAGACATACTGCTGAGCACAATATAGCCTGTATCCCCTGCATGCTGCCAAAAACCATATTTTGTTCTGCCATCTGCCTTATATTTTAAAAACATATTGTCATCGGACGTAACCGCATCGATGACATTTTGAGAGATCTTTATATCCTTTATATTTTTTTGAATAATATCACTCTGTGGATGATAAAGAAATGTTCCGCTCTCTGATAACAATAAAAGATATCCCTTGTTGCCAACCTTATATTCACTCATAATCTTAGTTATATGATCCAGCGAGATATCCATGCCCACTGCTCCAAGAACCTCTCCTGTCGCCTCGTCCACAACTGGGGCAGCAGCACTTAAGATCATTTTTCCAGTTGAAGAATCAATATACGGCTCTGTGAGAATGGTTTGTTCTGTCTCAATGCAACCATACCATCCGCGCCCTGTAATATCCCAACCCTCTTCACTGGTATAACCATCTGACTGTGTCAATACACTGGCATCTAAATCAGAGATCCACACCGCCATCACATTTTCTGTATCAGTGCCAGCGATCTGAATTAAATTCTCCATAACAGTATCCATCTTCTCAGTCTGTCGAATATCATCGCCCGCTTTTGTCTTTCTCATAACATCTTTGATCTCAGGATTGACAGCGAGCTGCTCCACACTCTTTGTATACTGCTCCAAAAATCCAGTGATCTGATTTGCTGCTGCGTTAGACTCCTGCGTCAGCTCCTTCTCCTTTGATGTTACGACCAGCCTTCCCACCATCAAGATAGCGACGGCTGCTATAATGATTAACACCAAAATAACGCTTCCACCAATTTGTTGAAGAATTTCATCTGCTATCTTCTTTTGGGTATTTATTTGTTTATTCTTCTGTTTCATAAAAATTCCCCCCTATTCCAATTTGTCCTTCTTTTATTGTATCGCTATCTTTCAGACAATACAACAAAAATTTAGACTTTTTATCTGATGGAATCGTTACCCATAGTTTTTTACACGAAAATATGATACACTGATAAACAACATTGAATCAGAAAGGAGCTAATTATGAAATAAAAATTTCACATCCTGATTTGTATGCCTGCTAAAGCAGGCAGATGGGAGTTTGTGTGAAATCATAATTTCACATGGCAATTTGTGTCTGCGCGCTGCTTGTCACAAAATTGTTTTATACGCAAAAAGCAGTGCAGAAACGAGGACGAAAATGACAAGAAATGAAAAAATTAAAATTACAGAGCGCATCAACCACTATGCAGATGAAGTATTAAAAAAGGTAGACCGTCAGGCAGTCCCTATATCCATACAGCTTGACCTTCTAAAACCTGTGATGGAGCAGATTGCACAAGAATACGGAAAAACCGTCAGTGATGTTTTTGTGCTGTATATGGATATTAACTCAGAGCTACAAGCAGAAGAAGCAGAGAAAAAAAAGGAAATGGGAGAAGAAACCATATTATTTGAATAAAATATAACATAGCCCGCCCACAGTGCCATATGTTCCGCCAAGCAGAACCAAGATAGCAAAAGCAGCGGGCTATGCTGATTTTATAAGCATCAAGACCAGACGTACAAAGATCTCAAGAAATAACAGGCAAGCCATTCAGCACCTGCTCTACCTCTTCCTTCGAGGTAAATAAGATTGTCTGAAAGCCCATCTTCTGTGCCGCTTCTATATTAACAGCCAGATCATCAATAAATAATGCCTGCTCTGGTATAATGTGATACCGCTCTATCAACACTTCGTAGATCTCGCGCTCTGGCTTTATATGTTTGATCTCATAAGATATTACCATTCCATCAGGATACTGAAGAAAAGAAAATGTCTTCCTTGCCTCCGCAAAGGTTGTCTCTCCATAGTTTGACAGAATATACACCCGGTATCCTCTCTCCTTCAATAATTGTATCCATCCTGAAGCATATTCATATTCTTTTACTATACTGGTACGTCCCTCCCACACAAGAGAAAGCTCCTTTTCTAGATCAGGGATCTCGCATAGACAATTTTTATAAATCTCCTTATCTGTCTTTACACCTCTGTCTACCTCTCTCCAATTCTCACCCAAAAAGGTCGCCTCAGCTATCCTCTTCTGTGTCTCCTCCGAGAATCCAAACGTCTTAAGATATGCCCTCCAGTCAAAGCCAGCAAGGACATTACCAATATCAAACACTATTGTTGTTATGTCTTTCATCGCTCTCTCCCTGTGCATATTATGATCTTATGATATAACACTCTTAACTATCTGAACAGTGGCACTAGTTCCAAGACGATCTGCACCTGCTTCTATCATAGCCTTAGCAGTCTGCAAGTCACGGATTCCTCCCGACGCTTTCACTCCTGCCCTCTCGCCGACAGTACGTCTCATCAGCGCAACATCCTCCACAGTGGCTCCACCTGACGAAAATCCGGTAGAGGTTTTTACATAATCCGCCCCTGCCTCCACAGCCAGCTCACACGCCCTTACCTTCTCCTCATCTGTCAAAAGACATGTCTCGATAATAACCTTCAACAATGCCCCGCCACAAGCTCTTTTCACTTCCTCTATATCTGTGAGGACCTCCTTATAGGCATGATCCTTTAGCGCACCTATATGAAGCACCATATCGATCTCCTGTGCGCCATCCTTCACCGCCTTTTCTGTCTCACATACTTTCACCAGTGTGGGCGATGCACCCAGAGGAAAGCCTATCACTGTGCACACCTTCACCGTGCTGCCCTTAAGCACTCTTGCTACAAGGGCAGTACGACAGGGATTGACACACACAGAAGCGAATTCATATTGTAATGCCTCTGTGCATAATTGTAAAATCTCTTCCTCAGAAGCATCCGGTTTTAACATGGTATGATCAAAATATTTCTCAAATCTCATACTATCAGCCGCTCCCTACTGCCTTTTTATAATCTCATCTCTTCCCGGTCCATTAGAAACCATTGTGATCGGCACACCGATCTCGCGCTCTATCTCATCAATATAATCCTTACATGCCTGCGGAAGCTCCTCATAATTTCTTATGCCGCGAATCTCAGACTTCCAGCCGGGCAACTTTTTGTACACGGGCTTCGCCTTCATAAGCTCCACTGTTGTTGGGAAATCCTTTGTCACTTTCCCGTCAATTTCATATCCCACACAGATAGGAAGCTCGTCCAGATATCCTAATACATCCAAAACGGTGAGCACTACCTCCGTAGCCCCCTGCACTCTGCAGCCATAACGTGTCGCAACTGCATCAAACCAGCCCATACGCCTTGGTCGTCCTGTAGTCGCACCAAACTCTCCACCGTCACCGCCGCGCCTTCTCAGCTCATCTGCCTCTTCTCCAAATATCTCCGACACAAATGCTCCAGCACCCACAGCACTAGAATATGCCTTTACAACCGCCGTGATATTCTTAATCTCATATGGCGGGATTCCTGCGCCGATCGCGCCATATGCTGCCAGCGTGGAAGATGATGTCACCATAGGATAGATGCCATGGTCAGGATCCTTCAAGGAACCAAGCTGTCCCTCCAAAAGAATATTCTTCCCTTCCTTCCTCGCATGATAAAGATAAGCAGAAACATCACAGACATAAGGCTTTATCATATCTCTATATTCTAACAGCGTCTTATATACCTCATCTGGATTAAGCTTCGGTTGATGGTATAGATGCTCTAATAATACATTCTTTAATTCACAGACGCGCTCTACCTTCTCCTTTAGGTATTCTTCGTCAAACAATTCACTTACCTGAAAGCCAATTTTGGCATATTTATCTGAGTAGAACGGCGCAATACCAGACTTTGTGGAACCAAAGGACTTTCCTGCAAGCCTTGCTTCCTCGTAGGTATCCAGAAGAATATGGTATGGCATCATAATCTGTGCCCGGTCAGACACCAGAATCTTCGGCGTCGGCACACCCTTGCTCTCCAGCTCGTGGATCTCCTTTAATAGATATGGAATATTCAACGCCACTCCATTGCCGATAATGCTTGTTGTATGGCTATAGAACACGCCAGAAGGAAGCAGATGCAGCGCAAATTTACCATAATCGTTAATAATTGTGTGCCCTGCGTTGCTCCCTCCTTGAAAACGGATAATAATATCCGACTCTTTAGCGAGCATATCCGTAATCTTTCCTTTTCCCTCGTCGCCCCAATTCGCTCCAACGATCGCTCTTACCATTTGTTCGTCCTCCTTCATTCTTCCTGCATAAACCCCTTTGTGGCAAAGCATCTACCATATATGGCGATCTTTACCACAGTCCAGTATATCATGTTATGACGTATGTGTAAATCACATTCTTGGACCACTCATCACGAAACATCTTTTTACCTTTTCTCAATAGCATTTAAAATACTTTAATTTGTTTGTTGTATCATTTTCGGGAAAGGTCCGCCCGGCGATCTGGCTGTACGGACCTCTTCTAAAAATGACAAACGAACTCTCATTTAGCCAGAAGTTATAAAATCTGGTATATTAGATAATACAATTTCTATACCCCATCTCCATAATTGTTCACTCTAGTATAACAGTACTATTATTCTTTGTTAAAAAAAGTGCTATAATCAGAATATTATATACAAAATCATTTCTATCATACGGGAGGATATAGAATGAAAAAAAATAAAGTGAGAACTTCCCTTTTCATTACCGTTGCCATGCTAGAGTTTTCTTGCCTGCCAGCAATGGCCATGGAAGGCTGGACTGCAGAAGGCGGCAGTTGGTATTATTATGATGCTTCCGGCCATAAGGTAAAAGATAGCTGGATAGTTGACAAAATAGGTACAACGCCAAATTATCTAGCTTTTTATTTGGACGCCGACGGCAAATGGCAGGAATCTGCCATCTATCCGGGAAGCGACGGAAAATGGATACAAGACAATGCAGGCTGGTGGTTTGAGCGCACCGACGGCACCTACCCTCAAAATGAATATGAATACATCGACCAGTCATGGTATTTCTTTAATGAACATGGATACATGATCACTGGACTTTATACAAACGAAGAGACTGGAACTATCAATTATTTCTATCCAAATGGCGCAATGGCAGAACAGGCTGGCTGGATAGAGCTTTCTGATGGCTCGTGGATCTACGTCAAGGGAAAAAATTGCATCTCTGATGCAGTGACCCCAGACGGCTATCCAATGGACGAAAATGGAATATGGCAGCAGGGCGGCAGACAAACCATTGTCACAGATACCCTCACACTCACCATTCCTACCTCTTGGGAGGGAAAATATTATTATCTAGTCAATGCGAACAGCTCTGTGACATTTTATGAAAAACTCAATCACACTGCCGACAACACGCTTGGAAGACTTTTTACTATTCATACTGGCA
Organism: uncultured Lachnospiraceae bacterium; assembly: GCA_910588535.1. Lineage (GTDB taxonomy): Bacteria > Bacillota > Clostridia > Lachnospirales > Lachnospiraceae > RGIG8607. Next base: position 16,134 of record CAJUOO010000008.1, read on the forward strand.
CAGAAGAGCAATATAAACAGCAGGAATCCATCGGCCCTGTCAAACGAGTCAAACAAGAAAATGCCACCATATGCTTTCTCTCCTACCCAACTGATATAGAATGGTTGCCAGATTTGGAGACAGCATACAAGGAATTGTACAATGATCAAGACAGCATACAAAGTATTTTGGACAGTATTCAGATCTTTTCAATACATAACTACTCTATTTATTATAATCGAGTAGGGGAACGTTCATTTCCCCAACTCACCGCGCAGAGTACGTTCTACTTTCGCTGTTAATTTTTTTACATGTCTACACGCACAACAAGGGACTGCGTTCGGTATTAACCGCCAGCCCCTTGTTTCGAGTTTCCTTTCCCTTTTCTACAACAATTATTCAAAAGAAGCCACATCCTGTGGAATAGTGAACTCCACCACTCCCATATAGCCCGGAGCCACCTGATACTCGTCAAAAACAATCACAATTTCATTCTTTTCATTCAAGTAGAAATTGTTTTCCGCTGTCACCTTATCAAATCCAGATGGATCTTCCACGGAAAAAATAAAATAGGTTTTCGTCTCATCGGCTGCCATTCTCTCCTGCATCTGCTCTTTAATATTCTCACTGATCGCCTCTGCACTCTCCTCCCCTCCGGGCAAATCCGCTAATGTCAGTATCTCTCCTGTATTTTTATCAATATTAAAGATCTTGACAAACTGATTTCCACTTGCCATAATGATAAGGCTGTTAATCCGTATTGAAAGATATCGCTCATCATCTCGTATCACCTCATAGGAAGAATTCAGTGTATAATGTCCTTCTCCATTAAATTCACGCAACTCTTCCTCATACATGGTGATTAGCTGATCGGCGTATTCCTCTATTGTCCTATTTATACCAAGCACACTTTCCTGATTTTCCACATTTTCATCAGAAATCTGCGGAACATCCACATTCGCCTCAAAGCCTCCCTTGTTGTCTGTATAATTGCGAAATGTCACCACTCTTGTGATCGCCCCAATCACAGGTATCTGCTCCATCGCCCTCGCCACATGCTCATTGCTGTTTGCCAAAAACACGATCGCTGCCATCGCTGCTGCCGCTGTAAATCCTGCTATCTTTCCCGTTCTCATATATCCTTTTCTCCTCATCTGACTTTCCTCCTTTTTCGCCTGTATTATGCCTGCCTGTATTCTCTCTAGCGCCTCCTCTGGCACTGGATAGGAATTATAATCTTTTTTCATCTCTTCCATCCTATTCTGATTCATAATCTCCTTCCTTTCTGTCCCTTATTGTATCTTAAGCCTAAGCTTTTCCTGTGCCCGATATAGCCTTGACTTCACCGTGCTCAAGCTCTCTCCTGTTATCTCGGCAATCTGTTCCAGCTTAAAGCTCTCAAAATATCTCAGAATTAGCACACTGCTATCTTTTGCCGGAAGCGTGGAAAGCGTGGCCATAATATCTGCTCTGCCATATCCCTCCTCCATCACGCTCTGCTCCTCGCTGTTATCCAAAAACTCTACATTCCTCTGCTCTTTTCTCAAGAAGTCCAGCGCCGTATTGATCACTATCCGATAAATCCATGTATCTGCAAGAGCTGCCTCCTTCAGTTTCCCGCACCCCTTTATTGCCTTATAGGCACTCTCCTGCACAATATCCAGAGCATCTGCCTCATTCTTAACATAGGAATAAGCAATCCGATAATACTTCTTATAATTATCCAAAAGCTCCTGTTCCACATGCCTTCTTATGTTCCCTCTCACATTCCTTCTCCTTTCTCTCCATTCTACTTATTAGACGGTCTCACCAGAGAAAAAGTTTCAAAAAAACTGCCGCAAATTATTGCGGCAGCTCTATCCTTCTATTCTTTCTATATATACTTTTATTTTATTCTTTTATTTATCTGCTCGATCCGCTCTTCCACCTGCTTCATCATTTGCTCATATCTTGCAAGTTTCTCTTTCTCTTCCTTTACCTTCGCTTCCGGCGCCTTGCTGATAAATCGTTCATTGTTAAGCATGCCATGAGCACGCGCAAGCTCTTTTGTAAGCTGCTCTCTCTCTTTTGTCAAGCGCTCAAGCTCCTTACTTATATCCACAAGCTCTTCCAGAGGAATATAGATCACAGCCTTGTGAATCACAGCGGACACTGCATCTTCCGCAATTCCCTCTGTTCCTTTCTGTATCACAACATCACTGGCATAGCCAAGAGAAGCAAAAAATACCCTTCCCTTCTCAAAAATATCTTGGATCTCACTATCCTCTGAAACTACATATACCTTTGCCTTTCTGCTGGGCGGTACGTTCAATTCTGCGCGCACATTGCGGATTCCTCTTACTGCTTCTTTGATTGTCTCGACTGAGATCTCCTCTGCATCATAATGCCACTCTTCTTTATATATCGGCCATGAAGAAATCATAATAGATTCCTCCTCATCCTGTAGATTGCAAAAGATCTCCTCCGTGACGAACGGCATAAACGGATGCAAAAGCTTTAGGGACTGAATAAGTACTGTCTTTAATGTCCAGAGTGCCGCCGCCTTCGTCTGATCTTCCTCATTATACAGACGCGGTTTTACCATCTCAATATACCAATCACAAAATTCTTCCCACACAAAATCATAAACCTTCTGCATGGCAATGCCAAGCTCATACCGATCCATATTTTCTGTGACATCCTTGGCAAGAGTATTTGCTTTAGAAAGGATCCATCTATCCGCATCTGTCAGATGTGTCTCCGCTACCTCCCTAGTATCTGCCTTTTCCAGATTCATCATAATAAATCTTGACGCATTCCACACTTTGTTGGCAAAATTTCTGCTGGCCTCCACTCTCTCCCAGTAAAAACGCATATCATTTCCCGGTGCATTTCCGGTGATAAGCATCATGCGCAGCGCATCAGCACCATATTTTTCAATTACCTCCAGCGGATCGATCCCGTTGCCAAGAGATTTGCTCATCTTGCGGCCTTCGGAATCTCTCACAAGCCCGTGAAACAGCACTGTGTGAAAAGGCGCTTTTCCCATCTGTTCAAAACCAGAAAATATCATACGGATTACCCAGAAAAAAATAATATCATACCCTGTCACCAACACGTCCGTCGGATAAAAATAATCCAGATCCTCTGTCTTCTCCGGCCATCCAAGGGTCGAAAATGGCCACAGTGCAGAAGAAAACCATGTATCCAAGGTATCTGGATCTTGCGTGATATGTGTACATCCACACTTCGGACAGCACTCCGGCTTCTTTTTCGCCACAGTTATCTCCCCACAATCATCACAATAGTACGCGGGAATTCTGTGCCCCCACCATAGCTGTCTGGAAATACACCAATCACGGATATTATCCGTCCAGTTAAAATAGATTTTCTCCATACGTTCTGGCAAAAGCTGCACTTCTCCATTTTTTACCGCTTCAACCGCAGGTTTTATCATCTCATCCATCTTGACAAACCACTGCTGTTTTATCATGGGCTCCACTGTGGTGCCACAGCGATCATGTGTGCCGACATTGTGGCTGTGAGGTACCACCTTAACCAGCAGCCCGGTCTCCTCAAGCTCCTTTACAATCGCCTTTCTCGCCTGATAGCGATCCATCCCTTTATACTTGCCGCCATTATGATTGATCGTAGCATCATCATTCATTATATGAATTTCCTCCAAATGATGACGCCTTCCCACCTCAAAATCATTTGGATCGTGTGCCGGCGTAATCTTTACGCAGCCCGTACCAAATTCCTTATCAACATATGAATCAGCAACTACTGGAATCTCCCTGCCGACAATAGGCAAGATCAATGTCTTTCCCACCAGATGTTTATATCTCTCATCCTCAGGATGAACTGCCACTGCTGTATCTCCAAGCATTGTCTCTGGTCTGGTGGTGGCGATCTCCACATACTCTCCTTCACTGTCTTTCACCGGATACTTTATATGCCAGAAGAATCCATCCTGCTCCTCATGCTCCACCTCCGCATCAGAAATGGATGTCTGACACAGTGGACACCAGTTGACAATGCGCGACCCTTTGTAGATCCAGCCCTTCTCATATAATTTAATAAAGACATCCTCCACAGCTTTAGAACATCCTTCATCCATAGTAAAGCGCTCTCTGTCCCAGTCAGCGGAGGAACCCATCTTCTTAAGCTGATTGATAATACGCCCGCCATACTCCTCGCGCCACTCCCAAGCCTTAGAAAGAAAGCCCTCTCTGCCAAGCTCTTCCTTATCAATTCCCTGTTCCTTCAGCGCTTCTATCACCTTTACCTCTGTCGCAATGCTTGCGTGATCTGTCCCCGGCTGCCACAGAGCATTGTACCCTTGCATTCTCTTGTAGCGAATTAAAATATCCTGCATCGTATTATCCAGCGCATGTCCCATATGAAGCTGCCCGGTAATATTCGGCGGCGGCATCACAATAGTAAATGGCTTCTTACTCCTGTCTACCTCTGCATGAAAATAGTTCTTCTCCATCCACTTATCATACAATCTTGGCTCAATCTCCGCTGGGTTATAAGTTTTCTCAAGCTCCTTCATCATAATTCTCCTTTACCATTTTCTCTATATAAGTATGTGTCAATGAAACTGACATCTTCTCCTTGGTATAACTTGCACACAATCACCCCTTAATAGCATTTTCCTATATGGGGCTATACAACCGAGAGGTTACTTCCCCTGCGCACAAAAAAACCCTCTGCCTGTTTCCAGACAAAGGGCGTTATTGCGCGGTACCACCTTCTTCACTGTGAACAAAAAATCTTCACAGCCTTATTACCCAATAACGGCGGGCGCCGTGACAGTCTACTGTATGGCTCTGCTCCCATATGTTCAACTGCCCTGCTCCAAAGCTACCTTCCTTCTGCCCACACCCAAGGGATCTTTCAGCCGGTGAATCCCCCTCTCTGATGGCGGTACACAAGTACTCCTCTTCTTCCTAACATGTCGTGTTATACTATTGTTTGTATATGATACATAATATAAGGAAAAAATTGCTTTGTCAAGTACTAATCTCACACTTTTCTCAAGCTTACCACACTCATAATCTCTTCTGCAAATCCTTCATTCATCTTTGCAAATTCCTTAATGCTCTGATTTGTATTTTCTGCAACCTGTCTGTTATATTCCATATTTTTTCTCAGCTTCTGTCGTCTTACATTCAGATCATGGCGCACCTCCACCATCTCCCTGTCATCCAAAAGCGCTTCACTTCTATGCACCCATATGCGCGGATCCAACAACTGAAAATCAGAAAGGATAGATATTAGATGTGTCTCTGCATCGTGAAGTTCCCTTGAACTATTGCGGTACATCTCCCTCTCCCGCTTCATCTCAAGATATAGTCCCCAGATATGATTTAACTCATAAGCACTCTGTACACCATATTTCATATGTTGATAATCAATGCTATTTCGAATGTTGACATACCGCACCTTCACCTTATTAAGCAGGCTGATGGCACGGTTGAGCTTTCTCTCCTGAAAATGCATCTCTCGGCGCTCCTCCTGCTGCTTGGCAAAGATACCAGCCAGAGCAATACCGATGCTGGCAAGCATCCCATAGATCCACATATCATATTGCCCCTCCAGCATAGCTATATTGATCACTGTAAATACAACTACCGCGCCGAGTGCTCCAACCACCCATCCCATCAAGCGCTTGTACAATTCAAGTTTGTCCTGCGCCTCATCTATCTCATAGCGTATCTCGCTCTTCTCTCCCTCCAGCGCATGCATATCATTCTCCACAACCACCGCATACTTTTCATCATCATCCAGACGCTTCATCATATCGCGGATATTCTCTCCATAGCTCTCCATCTTAAGATATTGTTCCTCAGGTATCTTGTTGGGAGACTTCTGAAAATTTGCTCTCTCCGCGCTTAACTCACGGATTCGCTCTGCCGCAGTGGCAAGCTCTGCCTTTGCCTCCTCTGGTATCGCAGCGATAATCTGCACATCCCTCAAAGAATTGGTGACACCCTCATATTCATCCTTTGCATCTTCCACAGCTTTATTGGCAATACAGATCTGGCTCAGTGCATTTTCCACAAAACCTCTTGCCTCCTCCGATGTGGTGACGCGGTATGGCACTGGCACAACCAGCGCTGGGCGCTCCATATCATCAAGGTATTCCCCGATTGTCTGTTTGTTCTTAAGCTTCTCTTGTTTTCTTTTCTTTAACCAGCCAAATAAACCCATCTATTTCTCCCATTTATATTCAGGACATCTGCCTGCGATATTCCTGCTTCCAATTCTCAATCACTGCTTCTCTTCTCCCCTCACCCACCTCGGCTGAGCCTCTGATCTGTATCCATTCTTCCTCTATCTGCTTTCTCTGTTCCTCTGAAAAGCTGGCAGAGATCTCTTTGTACTGTACGGCATCTCCTGAAAGATAATATAACAAAAGAAGCTCTTTTCTTATACTGTCCGGTGACGACAAAAGCTCACATGCCTTCTTAAAATGCTCCTCCGCCTCATGATACATCAGCATCCTTGCATAGGCTACTGCCATATTATGGTGAACCTTTCCCACAAAATTAACGTCACATGTCTCCCTCCTTCTGTCTGATAAAAGATCCTCATATCGCTTTATCGCCTGTGCATAGCGCTGTTTTTCCATATAAGAATCCGCCAGCAGCTTTAACCGCTCTGGGCGGCTTAATGCCACAAAAGTATACAATTTATCTTTTAGAAAGAGAAGCTCCTCCTTATCATAATAATTTGCCGCCTCACAGACCATCATAATCATCTCGGCAAAGCTGCGATTGCTGTTTATACATGTCGACAGATTATCTGCAAGCTCCAAAAGAGCAAGCTCTGATCTGAGGTATGTAAGTAGCTCTGGTGAAAAAAAATCTTCTGTCACATGATAGATATTCTGATATAGATAATAGCACAGCTCCTCCAAAGACCAGATCTCCTCTCCGCTCTCTGCTATTATGTAGGGCTTCTCTCCTCTTCTGCTACTACAAAGCAACAATCCACCCATTCTTCTCCGCCCCCTTTTACCTGTTATCTGTGCACTACTCGATCAAAATATCCTTTCTAACACATACATCACTTGCCTTCTCCATACTTCCAAACCCCAGATCCCGCACAAAAATCACACCGTGTCTGTCATTTATAAAGGCAAGACGAATCTCCAGCCGTGTCATGCGCCTCTCCCTCTTAGGAAAGCTCTCCAATGAGATGATCTCTGTCTTCTCCTCACCCTTTAATGAGCGAAGAACCAACTCTATCTCAGACAAAGCATCTGGTATTGCCTCTATCAAAGCTCTCGCCTCATACCAGCTCATGCCAGCCTTTGCCAGATACAAAAGCCGCCTCTCTCCTTTCACCTTCACTGGAAGTATCACTGACGCCCTCAGACGGTTTTTGCACAACAACTGAACCTGATCAAAGGCACGGGCATGGATGCGGTCATACGCTGCGTATGAAGCAGCTCTGGTATAGAGATTCAGCCCTTTAAAAACGCGCCTTCTATTACAAAGGTAGGGTAGGCTCTGCTTGTCCCAGTCCTCTCCAAAAAAGCCCTCCCCAATCAGATACACTGCGCTGATCAGCCTTCTGTCCAGCCGCTCCTTCGCAAGGCGCAAAAATGTCTCATCGGATGGCTTCTCATAATTCATCTCATCAAGCTTCTCCACCGTAAGCTCGGCGGTTATGCTTGTACTTCCCCTCTGTACATGAAGACTGCGATAGACACACCCATCCCGTGAGAAATCAAAGAACACCACATCATTGTTCCACAAGTTCCGCTCCTGATTAAGAGCAAAATAGATGCATGCCTCCTCTCTGCCCTGAAGATGAATGGCATCCTCCTCAATGCCAAGCTCTATGCATGCTCTCTCTACCTCCTCCGCCCGCTCAAGCGTAAAATCTGAAAGTACCAGATCGATGCTGCTTATATCTGCGGGGACAGTCAGACCCGGTATGGCAAGCAGACAATCCTTAAGGTAAGATAGATTCTCCTCCGTCGCAAACAATGTCTCCAATGTCTCCGGCTCTGTCATCCCATCTGTCATATAACTGACCTGTGTTATCTCACTGCCAATGTCCACACCGGCTGTCCAATATCCCTTCTGCATCCTTCTATGCCCCCATGCTGTATTCTATTCCTTTTTCCTTCAGTGAGATCGAAAAGCCAAACCTACAAGATTGCAAATCCCTTCTCCGCAAGTGTTTTCTTCTCTGCATAGGACTGCATCAGCTCCTTTAAGGTGACAGTATCTCTAAGCTCCACACACGCACAGATATCATTTAGCAGGCGATAACGGCTCTCACTGCTCGCCGTGTCAAAGCTGTCCATCAACAGGGTATCCTTCTTCGTAAGACGCTCGCCATCCTGCCCGCACTCTGCAATATAGTACCGCAGGCGCTCGCCATAAAATAAAGTAAATTCCATCACGTAAAACGCCGCATAGGATCGCTCCATCCGCCTTATCTCATATACCTTCTTGCCAGAGATACCCGTATCCAGCATATAATGAATCTCCACCGCATCCTCTGTTCGGCTCTGATATTCTATAATGGTCTTATCACGCAGATATGGCACAAGCTCCATATATCTCTCAAACTTCTTATAAAATCCAAAGCACTTATTCTCCTCCAGAAACTCATCCATCAGAACCTTGGCAAGCTTTATCTGCACTGCTGAGAGCATCTCCTGCTCAGAATAGAACCGAAGGAGTGCTAACCTGCAAATATCTGGCACCTCTTTTCTATGTTGTATATATTCCTGCTCAATAAAATAGAAAAGCCTGTCACTCACCACCTGATTATTTACAAAATATCCATGTGCCTGCTGTGCCAGACACGCGCCAATCAACATCTGATTGACACCTTTCTTATAATATACCTCAAAAACCTCCATCAGATAACTCATGCTGCTGCCAGAAAATAGCATCTGTGCCAGCAGGCGTTCCTCAAGCTCCGTGGCATCTATCGAAAAATCAATGGCTGCATGCCATAGAAATAACATATGCTTTGTGGTACTGTTATAATATTTTAACAGATAATTCAAGATCATCTCATCATATTTCCCCCTGAAAAATACACTGGCACACATTTCCAGAAGAAATTCTTCCTTCTCTCTCTCCTTCGCCCAGAGAAGATAGATGCATAGCTTCATCAGGCGGTTGACTGCTATCCCTTCATAGCCATATCTCCTCAGCGCCCGATATGCCTCCTCATACATCGCTCTTGCTATCATCAGCTCCACAAGATGTAAGCGCTCCCTTACCAACAAGCCATCCATATCAAGCTGTTTTAACTGCTCCTCCAGCTTATCCCCGTCATAATTCTCCATATAATACTCTATAATTCTCTGGCTAAGCTGGTTTTTGTAGTATTGTCTGACAAAAGGCGACGCCAACGTCTGTGTGTACAATTCAATATCCACACCTTCTGCCCGATACATTCCCTCCTTCTCGCAGATATGAAGCCACAGAAGAACATCTCCACTGTCCAGTTCATAGCAGCTTCGAATCATTGCCTCCTCATGAAACAGCGGAACTGGCTCCATACTTCTACAATTTCGAACAGAGGTTATTTCCTGATGAACAGGCAATATCAAGAAACGCCTCCTTCTCTCATCTTCATAGAGCACTGCAGCTTCCTCCGTGTAGAGAGGTACACACGCCCCACCATTCTCTATCGGCACAGACAATTCTTTTGTACATTCCTTATAACGAACAATAATCCTCCCCTTCTTGCCCTCTGCCTGTACCCAAGCGGACAACAAAATCTCAGGATAATGCTTTGCCATCTCCTGATTTAACAAGGACGTCTTTATCACTTTTTTATATATATAAGCAAGCTTGCGGTTGATATTCCCCTTGGCAGCCTGAGTCAAGGCAAACTGTTCAATAGCTGCCCTATGATTTTTCAATATAGAACCATTCTCTGGATCATTTCGAAGCAGATTTTCATATAACTTTTCCTTTGTCTTATCATTTAAACTATTATCAAAGGAAAAATACATTGCTGCAAGCTTTGGGATCTGCTCTCTTGAATGATCCGGGAAGGTGTCAAGGTATATCTCATATAATCCTGCAATTCCACACTGAGAAGAAATTCCTTCCTCATACCATCGAAAATATCGCTTCTCCACTCTCTTATCCCGAATAAAAAGAGAAAGAAGACTCTCCAATATCAGCTTATTTTTGTACCTTTCATACAGCAGCTCCAAAATACGGTACAAAACCAAGCTCCCATTTTTCTCAAGCTGGCTCTGCTCAGCTATCACAAGGCCTGCTTTTTCTGAAATTGCACCATGCTGCACACCCCACCAGACCGCCTGAAGCTCAAACCCATTTAAGATGCGGATAAGCTCTGGCTGCTCATTGATAACAGCACATGCCTCATAGTACAGAAACGGGCTTCTCGCCCCTTTCGCATACTGTTCCTTTAACCTGACTAGCTTTAGGCTCTGATTCTGTGCATATTCCTCGTCCAGATACATAAGAATCCAAAGAATCTGCCATGAATCCTTTCCTCCCTCATACAGGCGTCGAACCGTGAGCAGTGTCTCCTTCAACTCTCTGTCATCCCGAAGATACAGCACCTTGACATAGAGATAATATGCATAAAGCTCCGGCTGGCGATCCTTCACTCTAAGCACTCTGTCCTCGATGTGCTGCACCAAAAAACCTGCCTCCTTATTCTTCTTCTGCGTAAGAATAAGGTGAATCTGCAATAACTCCAAAAATAATGGAGCATCTGGTTGATTTATCAAGCGCTCTATCAGCTTAAGAGAACGCTTGCACCACGCTTCCGTGTTCATCTTGTGTAAGCGGAAGGAAAAATATTCCTCCGCAAGCTTACAAAGCCCTTTCTTAAGCTCCTTCCTAAATCTTTGCCGCTCTAATGTCTTGACACGCTTCACAGAATCTCTGTACTTTTCCACATAAATCTCGACACAAAGCTCCTGATATGGCGTGACAATAAAAATCCTGCCAAAATTTTTCCCCGCATGAACCTTATCTTCCTCAATGGTGTAAAAAAGAGGATAAATACTGCCTGAAAAATCACCGCTGGTCAATGTATTCCGCTCAAGCTTAATAAAATCTCCGTCAACCTTGATCTCAATAGAAAGATACCCCCAACCACTCTTTGATAAAGTGATCGTATTCCCCACAGTATGCTCAAACTCAGGATACTCCTGTCGATCTTCCCCGATTGTAAGCATGACTCTGGACTTTTTATGAACGGAGACCAAGAATTCTTCCATCGCCGTATCTGTGCAGACACTGTCCTTCAATATCTCATACACCGCACAAGCATGTGGATTTGTCACCAGAAATATATCCGCAAAATCAGAGGACAAAAATAATCTCTTCGCCTCCTCATAATGATTACGAACTAGATTAGCAAAATGAAACAGATTCCGAATCTTTCCCATAGAAGTCATGGCAAATGGTGCTTCCACCTGTATCCTACAGGGGAGCTTAAGCTCTCCGCCATCGCTCACAATATAAATACAACCCTTAAACTCCTCCCCGGCCGCCATGCCATTGCCATGAATTTCATAATGAATTTCTGCCTGTTTTCCGATAAAGGAGGTCTCTTTAAGAACAATGCGTCCTGCATCTGTATAGAGAAGCCCCCTTGCCTCCTGCCCGCTCAAGCTCCGAATCAGAAAGCTGCCAGACAGGATGCCATCTGTACAGATGGCACCCTCAATACTTCCGACGGATAATTCCAGCTCTGGAACACTATTTTCAAAAATCCCTTTTGACAGTTTACTGATCTTTGCCTTCATACTTTACCCCATCCTCACTATTACATTTCAGTTTAGCATAGGCTTTCCCCCGCGTCAAGAATATCCAGAACTCTGCCAGCCGTCTCTCCCAAAGACAGCCCCAAAAATGCTGCGATGGTTGGCCCTTCATCCACCAAAGACATCCTGCCAATCTGCACTCCTTTTTGTATTCCGCACCCGGAAGCGATAAAGATTGTCTGATAATCCGGCAAATCAGGATGATAGCCGTGAATTCCCTTCATCATGTGCGGCCTGCCACATCCAACCTCAGCCTTTGCCGTAAGAGTCTCCATCTCATCAAGAAAATACCATCCCTCACCGGCCTCCAGCATACAGGCACAGCTTCCGTCCGCTCCCATCTGTTCTGCCTCCCGCCTGCTATAGATCCGCTTAATCGCCCAAGGAAAACATTCCTTCAGTTCCAACACAGCCTGCACAATCTTTTCTCTCTCCGCCTTGTCAAGTCCCTTTGCCGCATAGATATAACAAGAACCATCACAATTATGCGCATACGCCTGAAAGCTCTTAATTTTATCATCCTTCATCTGAATCAGCCCCTTCTCTCTCAGCCAGAAATTTGGATAGAGCACCCATTCTGCGTCTACCTGACTGTGATCACCGAGGATAAACAGTGCTGTCTTCTCATAGATCCCTTCCATCTTCAGCAGCTCAACCAGCTCTCCAATTCTCTGATCATGCCTTATCAGCGCCTCCCTCGCCTCCTTAGAGTCCACTCCATACAGATGGCGGTTCGTGTCCACATCAGTCATATGCACAAGCATAAGCTGTGGGTGGTAGGTCTTTATCGTATAAAGCATAGAAGCATGTACAAAATTATCAAGATATGGCTGGCTCACTCCCTTTCGCATTGAGCCAAACCTCTTATTTAACTCCAACTCATATGGAATCGTCCCATTTAACATGGAAACAGAAATCTGATTCTGCCATGGACGATTAGGCAGAACCTCGGGAAGATTATAAGAGATGCGTGCCCCTCCTGTCACAGGCCACAAAAGAGCTGCTGTCCTTATACCTTGCTTCTCTGCCTCCTCATAAAAAGTCTTCCTTTTTACTGCCTTTCTCTTCCAGAACCAATCTGGCTTCTCCATACAAGGCTGCAGCTTCGTATTATTAATAATTCCATGTACATTGGGATACTGCCCTGTCACTATGCTAGTGTGAGCAGGATAGGTGATGCTGGGATATACAGACAAAACCTCTGTAGAATAAGAAGCGTCCACAAGAATCTCCTTTATATTTGGCTGCTCTTTTAAAAGCTCAAAATCCCTTGCCCCCACGGCATCCAACGACAGTACAATACAATATTCCGCCTGCTTCATATATCTTATCATTCTCCTCTTCCTAATCTTCACTTCCAAACAAAATCCACTTTATCTGCCTGCGGATCGTTCCTATCTCTATTATAGAATCCTCAGCCGGACAAGTCAACGTCTTGACACACCATGTTTCAGTCAAATATAAGTTCCTCCACTGTGACAAATTCATAACCTTCTTCCGTCAATATATCCACAATCTGCAATGCTGCCTCCACAGAGGATTTATACACATCGTGCAACAGAATAATATCACCGTCCTGCACATGGTTGACCACATAATCCCTCACCCGATTCGTATCCTTATATTTCCAGTCCAGCGGGTCCAGATCCCACAGCACCACATTCATATCTACCATACAATTCAGATCTTCATTCCAATCCCCAAAAGGAGGGCGAACAAAGCAGGGCAGTTCTTCTGTAATATCAAAGATCGCTGTGTTAGTCTTCCAGATCTCTGCACACCCGGTATCCTTTCCCACTTTGCCAAGCTGGATGTGCGTGTAAGTATGATTGCCAATCAAATGACCATCTGCTTGTGTTACATCATACATACTAACTCCCATCTGCCTGCCTTAGCAGGCATACAAATCAAAACATCCTCCATGTCAAAGCAGTTTTTTGTGATGACACGCACGTTCTGTGTACTCAAAGCGGCATATTTCCTCTGCACATGACCGCACATGAAAAAAGAACAGTTCTCCAACTCAGAAAACTGTTCTCTTTTCTTAATTTAAATTTAGCAAGTAGCTCCGCCTTTCACTTTCTTTTCCAGCACTGCTGTTTTATCTATTGTCGCATATAAAAGCTTCTCCTGCACATATGCAAAGCCTAGGCGATTCACTGTGTCCGCAAAACGTTCTCCTGTGATTCCCTCATCCCTGAAGAACAGAATCGCCCGCTCTATTGTATCAAGCACTTCCTCCTCGCTGGTAAATAGCTTCTCCAGTGGACGCCCATTTGCAATCTTCTTTCCCCATCTTCCTCCAATATATATTTTGTAACCTTCTCTATACTCCTCAGTAACACCAAATGGACATTTTCCTCTGCAGCGCCCACATCCATTGCAGACATCCGCCTCCACCTTGAGCATACCATTCTCAACCTTAGCTACCTTTATCGGACAGGAGGTCTCCACCTGACACTTCTTACATCCCTTACACTTCGAATAATCAAAAAGCGGCACGCGCTGCCCAATAATACCCAGATCATTTAAATCTGGCTTCACGCAATTATTGGGGCAGCCTCCCACAGCGATCTTAAATTTATGTGGCAAGGTCACATGGTGGTATCCTTCGTAAAAACGTTTATGTATTTTTTCACTAAGATCAAAGGTATCAATCAAACCATACTGACAGGTAGTTCCCTTGCAGGATACCACTGGGCGCACAAGCGAGCCTGTGCCGCCTGTCTCTAAATGTTTTTCAGCAAGATATGCAATCAGCGGATCGATATTGGCATAAGACACCCCCTGAATCTCCATAGTCAATCGAGTTGTCATAGTGATCTCCCCGCTGCCAAAACGCTCCGCCGCCTCAGCGATAGCACGGTGCTCCTCAGCAGTGATCTTTCCATTCCTTGTGATAACACGAACATTAAATATATCTTCATAACGCTTATCCTGAAGGCAGCCCAAACTCTTCACACGCTTGATCTCCTCAGGAGACAGCTTTCCTTCTGTGGGCATTTTCCTCTTTATAACATTAAAGGTGGCACCTCCCTCCAAAACACGTGTATTGGTAAAGCCGAGCGCACGAAGCTTATTTTGTGTCAAATACCCTCTCTTTCCCTTTGCACAGACTAACAGCAGCTTTTCCTCCTTGCTGTACTTTGAGGAAAATTCTTCTGCTTTTGTGAGATCAAACCACTCCCCTCCGGGCAGTACAGCAGATGGATGTGCGTCAATCAAGCGATATTCCTGTGCAGCACCAGCAGCATACTCAGCAGGAGTAAAGGATTGTATTCGTCCCGTTAATTTATTTACCAGTATTCCACAAGCGGCAGCAAAGGGATGAATCGCCGTGGAGAAAGGAGGCGCATATGCAAAATCCATGATAAGAAAATCTTCTGCCCTGCCTCCCATGGAGATTCCCGTCACAGCAACATCTGCCATCTTATCCACAGCTCCAGCTCCAATCACCTGCATGCCAAGCAGCTTATGTGTATCTGCGTCGGCAATCAGCTTTGTGATAAACATATCTGAGTCTGGATAATAATGTGCTTTGTCATCTGTGATACACACAACAGAAATTACCTGAAATCCTGCTGCCTTAGCCTGAGCCTCCGTCAATCCTGTCCTTGCAGCATTTAAGTCAGAGGCAAGCTTTACCACACCTGTACCCAGACATCCCCTGTAAGCGATCTCCTCGCCTGCTATATTTAAAGCCAATGCCCTGCCTGCTATATTTGCAGTGGATCCCATCGCGGACCACTGTCTCTCGCCGGTAATGCGGTTTTTTACAAGAGCACAATCACCCACCGCATATATATCGGGTATATTTGTTCTCTGATATTCATCTGTGAGAATACAGCCCCTCTCCATCTCAAGTCCACTGTCTACAAGGAATTTCGTTGCCGGGCGTATACCCGCCGCAAGAATGACCATATCCGTCGGCAAGCTTCCTGCGCTGGTTTTTACCTCCTCAACTTTATCCACACCAGAAATCTCATGCAGCGCTGTTTTGGTAAGTATAGAAATTCCTCTTTTCTGAAGCTGCCTTCTTATATAATCTGCCATCTCCACATCGAAGATATTTGGCATTAACTGAGAGGCCATATCTAACACGGTGACAGACATTCCCCTTGCCATCAGATTTTCTGCAACCTCAATGCCAATAAATCCACCACCGATCACCACAGCTCTCTTACAGTTGTGCTCTTTCGCATACTGTCTGGCATCGATGGCATCCTTTGGCGTGCGCACGGAAAATACACCGGGAAGTCCTGTCCCCTCCACGGGTGGAACAGCGCTCTCCGCTCCCACAGCAATCACCAATTTATCATAGTTTACTGTTTCAAGTTCCTCATTCCTTACAGAGATGGTTTTCTTACTTGGATCAACCGCTACCACTTCACTCTCCGTATGTACCGTGGTTCCCGTAAGTTTCATAAACTTTGTCGGAGTATTGACAATCAGCTCCCCCTCTGTCTCAATGGAACCGCCGATATAATATGGCAGGCCACATCCAGCATAAGAAATATCCTTTCCCTTTGTATAGATAACAATTTCATCCTGAGGATTCTCCCTCTTCAACTTTGCAGCCACCTTTGTCCCTGCAGCTACACCGCCGATAATAACAACCTTCATGGCTATGCACCTCCTTTTGTATATGGTATATTGTACCAAATTCTTGAACTATATGCAAAAGATTTCCTGTCAATTACAGTCTGCTATCATCCAAAAAATTTCTAAATTTCCGCTTTCTTTTACAAGGATTCTCTGTAGGAGTTCTGTCAGAAATTCTCTTGTCAGTCCATTCTTTAAAACTTCCTTTTTTCTTTCCCTTTCTGTTTTTTTCTGCTTCTCCCAAAGCTCTTCCAGCCTTTTGTTCCATTCTTCCAACTGTTCTGTAGCCTCCTTCTGCCGCACCGCCGCCACATTCTTTTGCACAAGATATTCCTGCTTGTCAATCTGTTTCTCTGCATATTGTTCAAATGCTATTATCTGCAAAGTTTTATAGCGGCTGATCGCCATCTGACAATTCTTTATCTTTTTATACAGATCATCCATGTTATTCTCTCCTATATAAGAAACACTGGAAAGCTGTATGTACTTTTGCATAATGGTGGTCAAGATCTGTTCTAATCTATATTCTTTTAGAGAAATACTTTTGCAGATATAATCAGGAAGCGTTCTCGCCGTGGGGCAGAGATAATATGCTTCTCTGCAAGCGATACGTTCCAGTGTTCTGCCACAGTAAGCACATTTTATCAGACCACGGAATTTCTGATTGGGCTTGCTTAACACTCTATTGTGTGTCATTTTTCTTAGCACCATCTGTGCCTGAGCAAAGATTTCCTTAGAAACAATAGCTTCCTGAGTATCCTCCACCACAATCCACCTTTCTTTTGGAACAAGCTGTGTCCGTTTGGATGGCAGATCTGTCACCGTTCTCTTACAGCCAACCAAGCATCCCGTGTATCGCTCATCGCTGATTATTCGCCTGACAGAATCTCTTGTCCAATAAGTTATGTCCCCGGCTGTCCTCCACCCTCTCATCCCATCTGTGTGATGTCGCCTGCGGTACATTAGCGGAGATGGTATATGCTCTTGATTTAGCACAGTTGCGATCCGAGAAGGCGTTATGCCATCTGCTGCCATGTGAAAAATCTGACGTACCACACTCGCCACATTCTTATCAATCTCCAGATGGTTTTTTACCGTCTGTGACCGCTGATACCCATAAAAGGCAATCCCACCCAGATATTCCCCTCTCTGCATTTTTGCTCTCTGAACGCTTCGGATTTTATCAGAAATATCACGGCTGTACATCTCATAGATCATCGCTTTCAATGATACCTCCAAGCCGATAGAGCCTCCGTGCTCACGGCTGTCATATCCCTCATTTACCGCGATAAAACGTACTCCAAGCGACGGAAAAATCTGATCTAGATAATCACCGACCTCAATGAGATTTCTTCCAAAGCGAGAAAAATCCTTGACTATAATACAGTTTACTTTCTTTCCTGCGAGAGAGAGCATCTTCTGCACATCAGGGCGACAAAAATTCATTCCACTGTACCCGTCATCACAAAATTCCAGAATCTTGCAACAGTCAAATTCCCTGCGGCTTCTAATAAAATGATAGAGCAGATCACGCTGGTTGGTGATACTCTCACTCTCCCCAGAACAAGCGTCCTCGCTGGAAAGGCGCATATATAAGGCAATCGTCTCCATCGCAGCACCTGCCTCCTCTCTACAGAGATCTCAAGTATCGCTTCAAACAATCCTCCAACGTCGTATCTGTATCAGCAAAATTAAGCTTTACCACTGTTTTTCCACAGCGAAAGCAATATGGATTTTTGATCTGCCTCAAAAAATCTGCAAAGCGCTGTTCTTTTGGCAGTGACTCGTCTATCTTCACATCCGTTATATCAACCAATGTTTCTGGATCTACTGTTCTGACATCCACCTGCTTCATTCGTTCTAAATCTTCTTTATTAATAAAATCCATTCTATCACCTCCCGTCCATGCTCTTTATTTTATGATAACCCAGCCTGTCTTAATACCTGCTTCCTCCTTATAATTACACCAATTTATACCTTCTTGTATACTTTATATTTTATCTGCCGTATCATTTTCGGGAAAGGTCCGTCCGGCGAACTGCCTATGGTCCTCCGTCACCCCGCTCCCGCTTAGTGAAAAACGCAGCGGACGCTAAGCTCGAAACTACCTCGCTAAGCGCCGGCGTTTTTCAATAGGTTCCTTGAGGACCATAGGCAGTTCGCCGGACTATTTTGATCAGTTAGGCAAAACACGCTGTTTCTTTTGTTACACCACTTCTGCTTAATAAAAAACGTAACAGATACGAAGCTTATAAACTCGCTAACTTCTATCTGTCTGCTTTAGCAGACAAATAAAGTCAGAATAAATACCAGCGTTTTTCAATATCTATGTCTATTTTATTCCCATACAATCTAAATGACCGCCTACAATCATTTGACGACTACCATGTGGGTCAAAAACCCCACTATAAACAACAGGGGCTTTGTCTTCGCTTGTATTCATAGATTATCAATTTTTCTTATAGTAGACAACAAAAACGATTTATCAATCCTATATATGTAAAGTAAAATTACAACGTATTTTGCCTTACAGAAAAAACAGTCCGGTGAACTGCCTGTGGTTCTCAAGGAACCTATTGAAAAACGCTGGCGCTTAGCGAGGTAGTTTCGAGCTTAGCGTCCGCTGCGTTTTTCACTAAGCGAGAGCGGGGTGACGGAGGACCACAGGCAGTTCATCGGACGGAACTCCCCGGCAAATAATACAAAAAATATATAATAACATATAAACTATAAAATATATGAAGAAGTTACCACTTTTGAATAAACCATATACTAATGTTATGTTTATTATTACTCCAGCATCCTCTTTCATCTGCTTTACTAACTCCTCCTTTCCCTCAATGCTCTCTCCAATTAAAAAGAAGGTAGCAGTCACATTTCGTTCCCTCAACCCATCCAGAAGAACCTTTGTATACTTCTGGTGTGGACCGTCGTCAAAAGTCAACGCTATCTTCTTTGCTTCTTGCACTTTATCGCTGACTGCAGGCAGCGGCCTCGCCTTTATGCACACTGCCCCCACAATCAGCATCAGTATGCCGATAATCCATGCCTTTTTCATCCACATACGCCTTCTTCTTGCTTCTTATGTTTAATATATGCAAGGCTAAGAGATGACATTCTTTTCTTATGATCCCCCTAGATCACACACCTTCTAAAAAATATGTATCACAGAACTTCCTTTCCTTCTTTTATCTTTCTTTTGCTAAGAAGCTTATCGGCAGGAAGCTGAGCCAATATAATCGCTCCAAATACCAGCATACACCCCATTAACTCTCTTGTGCTCAATCCCTGTTTTAACAATACCCATCCCGCAAGTGCAGAAAATACAGACTCCAAGCTAAGAATTAATGAAGCAACTGTGGGATTCATATTTCTTTGTCCGATAATCTGAAATGTATATGCCACACCGCAGGACATCACTCCTGCATATAAGATCGGTATTCTCGCCGCCCAGATAGCCCTCCATGTGGGCTGCTCCACCAACAACATAAGAAAGAGACAAAGAACCCCGCAGGTAAAAAACTGGATGCATGACAGCTTGATTCCCTCCGCCTGTCCAGTATAAGAATCAATAATTAAAATATGAAAAGAAAACGCCACAGAGCCTGCCAGCACAATCCAATCCGCCCTCTCCACCGAAAAGCCTTGCTTTACACATAAAAAATAAAATCCGATCAAAGAAAGCAGCACTCCAAGCCATACAAAAAGCCCTACCTTTTTCTTTCTAATTATCCCGATCAACGGCACCAAAATAATATAAAGCGCTGTGATAAATCCTGCCTTTCCTACATTTGTATCCGCACTATAAAGTGAGATTCCAATCTGTTGTAAGCTACTTCCCGCACACAGAGCCATTCCACACAAGATCCCTCCCACAAATAATGTCTTTCGATCTGCACTGCTCTTTATTTCCTTATCTTCTCCCTTTCTTTTTTTCAGCACAATGCACGGTATCAGCACCAAACCTCCCAATATACACCGCACGGCATTAAAGGTAAATGGCTGTACATGCTCCATCCCCACACTCTGCGCCACAAATGCAATTCCCCAGATAAACGCTGTCAACAAAAGCATACCACTTCGCTTTATTGTCTCTGCCCTCATTTTCTGCCACCTCTCTCGTATTATTGTACCTGATTCTATCATACTCTTTTTTCTTTGTCCAGCTTGCAAATCTGTATCGCCTATGCTAATATATGTTCAAAACGATGATTCTTTTTATATAAAAGTCTGTACAGAAAGGAACGATTATGTCACACACAGAATTGCCAAACGATCCTGTTATACTTTTAAGCTACATCAACACACAGCTCCGAGACCATTATAGTACTCTGGACGATCTTTGTCTCTCTCTCCAGATCAATAAAAAGGAGCTTACAGAAAAGCTCCTCTCCATCGATTATAGCTACCAGCACAATCTCAATCAATTTATCTAAGATTTATTTTTCTTTTAAGTGCGCCGTCAACGCCCCACCTTGTTCCTCGATCACAATGGTGTCACCAGACCTTACCTCTCCGCCGAGTATCAGCTTTGCACACAATGTCTCCACCGTCTTTTGCAGGTATCGTTTCAGTGGCCTTGCTCCATACACTGGATCGTATGCCTCATCCACTATATATTTCTCTGCTCTCTCAGAAAGCTCAATATTGACCTCTCTCTCCGAGAGTCTCTGGTTTAGCTCCTTCATCAAAAGAGAGATAATCGCGCTGACATTCTCCTTTGTAAGTGGTTTAAACATAATTGTCTCATCCAGACGGTTTAAAAATTCTGGGCGAAAATGATTTCTCAGATCCTGAAGTACCATATCGGCATATTCCTTCTTGATCTCTCCCTGCTCATCAATCCCCTCCAATAGATAGGAGGAACCGATATTAGACGTCATAATTAAAATCGTGTTTTTAAAATCCACACATCTGCCCTGTGAGTCCGTGATCCTTCCATCATCCAGAACCTGAAGCAGAATATTGAACACATCGGGATGTGCCTTCTCTATCTCGTCAAACAGCACAACGGAATATGGCTTTCTTCTAACGGCCTCCGTGAGCTGTCCACCCTCTTCATAACCCACATATCCGGGAGGCGCCCCAATCAGTCTCGACACAGAATATTTCTCCATATACTCGCTCATATCAATGCGCACCATATTCTGTTCATCATCAAACAAGCTTGTCGCAAGAGCCTTGGCAAGCTCTGTCTTGCCCACACCTGTAGGGCCCAAAAACAGAAAAGAACCTATCGGCTTGCCGGGATCTTTGATGCCCGCCTTGGAGCGCAAAATCGCCTCAGTCACACGGGTGACACCCTCGTCCTGCCCAACTACTCTCTTGTGCAGCTCATCCTCCAGATGAAGTGTCTTGCTCCTCTCACTCTCTGTCAGCTTTGCCACCGGAATACCCGTCCATCTGGAAATAATGCGGGAAATCTCATCCTCTGTCACCGCCTCGCGAACTAGGGACAGCTCCTTATTCCGCATCTGCTCCTCCTCGCTGGCAAGCTGCTTTTGTAGGGCGGGAAGCTTGCCATATTGAAGCTCAGCGGCCTTATTCAGATCATATTCCCTCTGCGCTTTTGCTATCTCATTATTTAAATTCTCTATCTCCTCACGCAGTTTCTGCAGACTCTCCACAGAGGTCTTTTCATTATCCCACTGCGCCTTTTTGCTGTTAAACTCATCTCTCTGCTCAGCAAGCTCCTTTTGCAAAGATGTCAACCTGTCCTGACTTAACCGATCGGTCTCCTTCTTAAGCGCCGCCTCCTCAATCTCAAGCTGCATAATCCTTCGCGACAACTCGTCAAGCTCTGCCGGCATAGAATCCAGCTCCGTCTTAATTAGCGCACACGCCTCATCTACCAGATCAATCGCTTTATCCGGCAGAAAACGGTCCGAAATATAACGATGTGACAATGTTGCTGACGCCACAAGCGCCGCATCCGTTATCTTTACACCATGAAATACCTCATAGCGATCCTTAAGCCCTCTTAAGATCGAGATGGTATCCTCCACTGTCGGCTCATCCACCATCACAGGTTGAAATCTTCTCTCAAGAGCTGGGTCCTTCTCAATATATTTTCTGTACTCGTCCAGTGTGGTAGCTCCAATACAATGCAGCTCTCCGCGCGCAAGCATAGGCTTTAGCATATTTCCTGCATCCATCGCACCATCCGTCTTCCCCGCACCGACAATCAGATGCAGCTCATCAATAAAGAGAATGATCTCACCCTCGCTCTTTCTGACCTCCTCAAGTACAGCCTTAAGTCGTTCCTCAAACTCACCGCGGTACTTAGCACCAGCCACCAAAGCTCCCATATCAAGCGCAAATATTCTCTTATTCTTAAGCCCCTCCGGCACATCTCCTCTGACAATACGCTGTGCCAGACCTTCCACCGCTGCTGTCTTACCAACACCCGGCTCCCCGATAAGAACGGGATTATTCTTTGTCTTTCGCGAGAGAATCCGAATGACATTACGAATCTCCGCGTCTCGCCCAATAACTGGATCAAGTTTTTGTTCTCTTGCCTTCTCCACAAGATCCTGCCCATACTTCTCTAAAGTATCATATGTCGCCTCTGGGTTATCGCTCGTCACCTTCTGGTTGCCCCTAACAGTGTAGAGAGCCTGCAAAAACCGCTCTCTAGTAATGCCGAACTCCCGAAACAGCTCCTTGAGCGCAGGATTAGGATTCTTTAACAAAGACAGAAAAAGATGCTCCACTGAAACATACTCATCCCCCATCTGCTTTGCCTCATCCTCCGCAGAGATCAAAACCTTATTCAGCATAGCCCCAATATAAAGCTGTCCGCCAGACACCTTCACGCGCTTCTCCAAATCGGACTTTACACGATTCAAAAAATACTCTCTGTGAATCTCCATCTTCTCAACAAGCTTTAATATCAGACTTTCCTCCTGCGTAAGCAGGCTATATAATAAATGTTCTTCCTCTATCTCTTGATTGCCGTACTCATAGGCAAGCTTCTCCATACCATTCACGGCCTCCAGAGACTTCTGGGTAAATTTACTTATATTCATAACATTTCCTCCTTTTCCAGAACGCCTTTTACATATTTGTTCTATAATTACTATAACACATATCTCAATTTTTTCAAGAAGGAAATTATGAATTTTTCATAAACAACTTGCAACAACAAACGAATGGCTCAAAATAGATGCCAAATAAAGACTACCGCTGCACTATATAAAACCATCTGAAATAACAACAGCAGAATCTTTACCCCAATATGGGAATGATTGAGTCCCGGAAGCCAGCCCTCTGGCTTTTTCCCCCACTTCACCTTCCTATTTTTATCTCTATAATAACCATATAGCCAATGTTCCTCTCCCTCTGAGAACATGCTGAGAGGAAACTCCCTCCCATATAGCTGTTCATCTATTTTTACATCTCTCTGATAGGGCAGCAGAGCAATCATTCCCAACAAAATCAGAAGCAAATACATAAAAGCTGCAGAAGAAATCTCTATTTTTGCAACTAAAAGCTTCCACTGAAATGCATACATTGCCGCTGTCTCCACACAGGCAAACATAAAAATCAGGTTTCTGTCCATAAGACCCTTATAATATACAGCCAACAGCAACAATAAAAGGATAAAAGGAAGCACATATATCAGCCCATGCCACAAATTTCCTTGCAGATATTCTTTTGTCGCAGGGTAGAAAAATGCTCGAAATGGTATAAGGAACAATGGCACAAACACCAAATCATTGGCAAGCTCCAGCTTGTGGACCCCTATATGCTCCCGGATAAAACAAGTTCGCTTTTTTGTATCATTGTTCCACTGATTATCAAGCTTAAGCAAAATCATTTTCCTGTGGTATTTCTGATATAAATAGAAAAACTGGTTCCATATAAGTAAGATCGAAAAGATCTCCAGCACTCCTCCGGTCGTCCCATATAGCCAGACAGCCAATGCGGACAGAAGAAGTTCTCCTATTGCCACAAAAAAGGCATTTTTTACCGCAACCTTGTACTGTCTTGCAATACATATGGTCTCACTGTTTAAGAGCCCCTCCTCTGTCATCACAACACCAAGTGCCGATCGTTGTTCCTTCTGGGAAGGCAGATAATATAACCGGTACAAAAATCCCAAAAATACTGCATTAAACAGCAACAGAATCCCTGCTATCATGACATCCTCCCATCCTGACTGTTTTATTTTATTTCTGTCATTCCGCCCATATACGGTCTAAGCACCTCTGGAATTTTCACACTTCCATCTTGATTTAGATTATTCTCCAGAAAAGCAATTAACATGCGAGGCGGTGCAACCACAGTATTGTTTAAGGTGTGAGCAAAATATTTCCCATCTTCCCCAACAACACGTATCTTTAAACGCCTTGCCTGCGCATCACCCAGATTGGAACAGCTTCCCACCTCAAAATATTTCTTCTGGCGCGGCGACCATGCCTCCACATCAATAGATTTCACCTTCAGATCCGCCAGATCTCCCGAACAGCACTCCAGCGTGCGGACAGGAATATCCAGAGAGCGGAACAGATCCACGGTATTCTGCCATAGCTTATCAAACCACATCATGCTGTCCTTGGGCTTACAAACCACGATCATCTCCTGCTTTTCAAATTGATGGATACGGTATACTCCTCTCTCCTCAAGTCCATGTGCACCCTTTTCCTTGCGGAAACATGGAGAATAGCTGGTGAGCGTCTGCGGCAGCTTCTCCTCCGGGATAATGGTATCTATAAATTTCCCTATCATAGAGTGCTCACTTGTGCCGATCAGATACAGATCCTCTCCTTCAATCTTGTACATCATGGCATCCATCTCCGCAAAGCTCATCACACCTGTCACCACATCGCTGCGGATCATAAATGGCGGCACACAGTAAGTAAAACCTCTGTCGATCATAAAATCTCTCGCATAAGAAATCACCGCTGAATGAAGCCTAGCAATATCTCCCATCAGATAATAAAAACCATTTCCGGCAACCTTTCTCGCGCCGTCAAGATCAATGCCGTTAAACCTCTCCATAATCTCCGTGTGATAAGGAATCTCAAAATCTGGCACTACAGGCTCTCCATATTTCTGTACCTCCACATTTTCACTGTCATCCTTACCAATTGGAACACTTGGGTCAATAATATTTGGAATGGTCATCATAATCTTTTTAATCTTTTCCTGAAGCTCTGTCTCCTGTGCCTCAAGATCTGTAAGACGCTCAGAATCCTTTGTGACCTGTGCCTTCATCTGCTCTGCCTCTTCCTTCTTACCCTGCGCCATCAGACCGCCAATCTGCTTAGATATCTTATTTCTATCTGCGCGCAAGCGGTCCGCCTCCTGCTTTGCTTCACGGCTCTTCACATCAAGAGCGATCACCTCATCCACAAGGGGCAGCTTACTATCTTGAAACTTATTTCTGATATTTTGTTTTACAATCTCTGGGTTCTCTCTGACAAATTTTAAATCCAACATAATAATTTCCTCCATTTCTTCTCTACACTTTGCATAAGCAGTTTCCTTACATATTCCTTCACCAATTATTATGCGCTGCTTCTATGGCATATCTCTATTGTATAAGATTGTACAGTGCACTTGCAGCTTCTGCTGCTAATTTCCTTACGCACCCCTGCGTAATCAAGTGGGGGAGGGGGTATCTTCCCCTACTCGCCGTGCGGGGCGCTTGCAGCTTCTGCTGCTAATTTCTCTGTGCGCCACTGTGTAATCGAGTAGGGGAAGGGCATCTTCCCCTACTCGCCGCGCGGGGCGCTTGCAGCTCTGCTGCTAATTTCCTTACGCGCCCCTGCGCATAAAAAAAACCCTCCATCCCACTATATGGGACGGAAGGTATCTCCGCGTTGCCACCCAAATTGCCAGCGTATGCTGACCTCTCGACAGTAGAGTAAAGACTACCAGCCTCCGAGTTTCCCCGGTCACTCCGAAAGTGGAAAGACCCCGCCTTCTACCTGCTCACACCAGCCGCCGGCTCTCTGAAAAGAATAAGGAATCGTAGCTTTCATCATCGTGCATTTTCTGTATTATATACCAAACATCCCTGATTTGCAAGGGTTTTCTCTAAAATAATATCCGAAACAACGGATATTCACCAAACAGATTCCTTTTCTTAAAATCCTTTCTCCCAGCATACGCAAGATAACAGGTGCAGTACTTTCTGCCACATTTAGGCTCTGGAAAATAATCTTCCATCGTGTCACCATCTATCTTTTCACCAAGTTCCTCCCAGCGCTTGTCCAAAACCGTACCTATATTGCAGGTGTGCATCCTTCCATCACCCTCCACAAAAAGACGCCCTTGACACATTGACACATCTGCTGGAACAAGCGCAAGCTCCTCCACAAAATACGGATCAATATCTAAAAATGCCTCTATCTCTTTTTCTGTGTACGCACGCCGCAAGCCATCCATTTTATTGATCCAAAGGTAGACATCATCAGGAAGCTCTTTTCTTAATTGTGCTAAGATCTCCAGATTTTCTGGCACCCCAACACCTCCTGCACAGATATGGATTCCTGCATTTCTAATCTCTCTACATTTTTTTGCAAACTCCTCCACCCTCGTCATCTCTGGGTGAAAGGTTGCCCAAAGTCTCAGCTTATCCACCTTGCCCCCAGCCATCTGGTAACATGTAAGGAGCTCACTGACAGAAAAGCTCAGATTCGTCTGAGCACCCACGGCATCTGTCCCCGGAAGGCTACTTATACGCGCAAGCCCTTCAGGATACCAAGGATGTATCATCGCTTCCCCATAGGGAACTACCATCAGCGCGCCAAGCATCATCTCCTCTGCTCTCTCTTGATAACTTCCAACAAAAGCTTCCCACTGCTCCCGATCCTTTTCCAGTGCTCTCTCAGACATGGGATGTTTGGAAAATGGGCAGTAAGAACAGCGATAATTACAGCTTTTCAGACTGCCGCGGTAGAGAATCATATGTTTTTCCATAAAGCTCCTCCCATTCAGCCATCGCTGTCACAATCTCTGGTGAGATCAGCTGCGGCCCAAGATAATCGGAAAGCTCCAAGCCCTTGTCTGTCAGAGACAGATACTCTCCCCGCCAAAGATATCCATCCTTCTCCCAGTCACATAACAGCGAAAAATCTTCCATAACCTGACTGCCAAACGTATTATAATAACGCGACAGGTCTAATCCGGGACGAATCAGCAGATGCCTTATCACATAGCGCCTTTTAAGCTCCTCCTCTGACAGAAGGATTCCGTGTGTAATCTTTGTATAATCTTCCGTCTGCTCATACTCATCGAGCCGCAGAAGACACTCCTTTTTTGTGATGGCATAGGGACTGCAAAAATGCAATCTCCCAAGATAGCTTCTTCCGCCGCATCCCAGAGCCAAAGAAGTACCATATCCACATTCAGAAAACCGCCTCTCTTCACTGCCCTTCACAAATCTCCGCATTGAATCCTGACGAAATCCTGCTTCTTTCAGGAAATCCCTAGCAACCCGATATTGGATAAGGGCTTTCTCTGGCTCCGGCACCACTCCCTCCCGCTCAAGCCCAGCCCCATGCTTTACATATAATGGGTAAATAAATATCTCATCTGGCTCAAAACTTATCGCTTCCTTTAACGAAGCAAGTAAACTATCCACTGTCTGTCCCGGTATCCCGTAGATAAAATCTACATTGACACATGAAAAATCAAAGGACTGAATGAGCGTCAAGGCCTCTCTCGCCTGCTTTGCATTATGCTGTCTTCGAAGTGCTCCAAGCTCTTTGTCAGAAAAGCTTTGTATCCCCATGCTGATCCTAGAGACACCTGCCTGTTTTAAGATGGCAAGCTTCTCCCTTGTCGTCTGATTTGGGGCTGTCTCCACCCCTGTCCTCTGATCCTCGCTAAATTGAAAGTACTGGTTCAAGCTGCCAAACACTCGCTCAAGCTGTCTCTCTGTCAAAAGAAGTGGTGTGCCACCACCAATATCTAGAGAAGAAAATACAGACTGATATGGCTTTAAAACTTCATGATACTGCCTGCTCTGTTGTTCTACTGCTGCAAGATATCGATCTATTCTCTCCTGCGTCTGCCCAGTCACAGAAAATAGATTACAATAGCCACACTTTGTCTGGCAAAAAGGAATATGGAGATACAGCCCATGTCCCTCCCCTTTTAGAAGTGGGGCATACTCCGAAAGTGAAGGTCCACTGAGAGGACGATACGCCGTTTTATGCGGATAACTATACATATATTGAACATACGGATTCATACTTACTCCCATCTACCCGCGGAAATAAAAAAATGCTTATACGGAATTGTGTTGACCACCGGATGATTAATGCCATGAAATTGACATTCATCCTCCCCATAACAAGTCCCATGATCCGAACAACATATCACAAAAGCATCTCCCCTTTGTGCTCTCCAGCCCTCAAACAGCCTTCCCATCTCCTGATCCACATACCGCAGCGCTGCGGCATGACTTGACAAGCTGTCACCAGAAGCACCCTCCTGATAAAAATAATTAGGGTAGTGGATGGCATCTACATTGAGATAAAGAAAGATATGCTTTTCTTGATCAGCATCCGCTATTTTTCTTAAAATAAAATCGACCTGATTTTTTGTGCTGTCCTTCACTGGACAGCCAAAAGAAGGATGCCAGAAACTCTTCTTAAAATATCCCGGAAATACCCTTCCCAGATCTGATCGCTTATCAAAAAAAGCCACACCGCCCACACACCATGTATCATATCCTTCCTTTTCCAGCCCCTCCATAATCGTGCTGCCAGAAAAAGCAAATGCTCCTTCTGGTTCTTTTTTCCCAAGTCCAATTGCCTTTGGAAAGAACAAAAGCTCTCGATCTGTAACATTTTTCGCATCAAATCCACATGGCAAAAAGCCTGCGAACATGGCATGATGAGATGGGTAGGTAAAATTTCCCGGCGCCTGACATTTTTTCCATTTTCCAAACTGATTGAAAACCGGTGTGCGCCCTGCTTCCTCCTCCTCAACCGCCACATCATAGCGCAATGTATCAAGACAGATAAAAAGAATATCTTTCTTGCCTACCACCTGCGCCATATCCACAGAAGGCTTCTTATTCGTCCGGGAACCTGCAAACAATCGCACAGGCACTTCCTGCTCCGCAGATCTCATTCCCTCTTCACTCATAGATTACCTCATTTCTGCGCTGCTTTTATCTCTTTCCAGTTTGTGGATGCAGCGCAGACACAAACTTAGGAATGAAAGATTGAAAATTTTCTCCTAACTGTACATATTACAAAGCGGTGCCACATAAAATCACAGACAGCATGCTTTCATTATTTTCGCCTGATGGCGGTAAATTTTATTTTTATTATAAATATCCTGATAAATCAGATCTCCCTGAGAATTCATCTCTATCACTCTTGGAACTTGACTGCCCTTTTCCAACAAAATATCAATGCCAACGCTCCGAAGCCCCGGATAGCACTCCACACATCTCTGACAAAGCAATATAATCTCATCAATCTTTTTCTCAGAAAGCCCCAGCTTTTTATATTCCACTGGATGATTATTCAGATGCAGATTCGTCACAGGACCACTAGAGAGCCTTCCCAGCAAAAAATCCAGCTCGCCCTCCTGAAACACTGCTCGTAAATCATATGAATAGCCTTGATATTCCTCCTTGGCGTACCATCGTTCCACAATACAGTCCATCCTCAGCAGATGCTCCAATAAAGGAAGAATCTCCTCTGGCTCTGAAAATCGTCGCAGCCTCTTTGTGTTGACAAGCTCTCCATTCTCATGAATCAGTGCACAAGTATAAAATACCATCCTGCCAGTGCGCGGTTGTATGCGCAAGGCGGACACTCCAGCGGCTCCAGAACCATTTACCGGCTTAATGAACACCTGATAGATCCTTCTCTTCTTCATTTGCTCAAAAAGCTGCTCTACAGTAAATCCATTCTTTTCAGATACATACGCATCTACCAGAGATTCTGTCACAGATATACCTGCCTTAAGAAGCCTTCTCTTACATACCAACTTATCAAGCAGCTCTATTATCGTAGCAGGAGCATTGAAAAATTCTATCCCTCGCTCCTGTATCATTTTATCCAGTGCCCACAGAGTATCTATATAATCGCCTGTCAAGCTATCAAGAGTATCAAGAGAACAGCTTGTCCAGAGAGGGGGATCGATCTTTACAAATAACTCTTTTCCAGAAAATCTGTCAAGATGCTCTCTCCAATTCCTCCAGTCTATCAGAAAAAAGGACAGCCCCTCTTTCTCTGCCGCCCTCTCCAGATAAATTGTTCTCTTTGTATCAGGATTTCCAAGCAATATTGCCCGCCTCATTCTGTCAGCATGGCGTGCATGCAATAATAATCCTCATCCTCACAAAGTCCATTCCCTTCTGAGACATCTACCTCAATTGGGAGTCCTTCCAGCTTTTCTGCCATCTCATCTGATAGATAATGATAATGCAAGTCCAGCTTTTTAATATTTTTCCACTCAGGAATTTTTTCCAGAAGCAGACTGCCTCCCTTATCCGTCAAAGTTCCCATAGATAGATCCAGCGTGCTTATCTGTCCCATATATTTACTGTTAAGAACCACTTCTATTAACTCATCTTGAATCTCACTGTTCGTAATTCCCAGATACGTAAGCTCTGGAAAATCCGATTCGGCAAGCAATTCCTTAATAGCGTCTACATCTCCGTCAAATCCATACTCATCACTTCCAATATAAAGCATCAATTTTTTCAGCTTTGGAAGCCTAGCATTCTGTACAGATTCTATTACAGACACAGGAAGACCACCACAGATAACGGTCAGTGATTCTAGATTTTCATGATGAATCTTTCCAAGTCTCAGATCCATGCCTCCCTTAACGGTAAATTTCTTAAGCTGTGGCAAAGCATCCCAAAGCTTGCTATAATCACCCTGAATAATCCATGACACCTCACAATCCTCATAGCCCATATCCCCGAAAAACAGGCTCTCAATATTAGAAAACCGCTCTGCATTTTTCACAATTCCATCAATTAACTCTTGGCAATCATCCTCCCACGCATTTCCCCAACTGCCGATAACAAGCTCCTTCAAATCAGGAAGATCTGGATCATCCAATATCTTTTTCAACAGATCCTCCACTCCCTTACCATCATCATATTCCTCATAACTGATAGAATAAAACTTACTTATTTCCATGTAGAACCCTCCTTATTAAATATTCTAACAAACATTATACTACCAGAACATAACACAAACAACTGCTATTTGTCACATATAGCAGTTTTACATCAAATAAGATAAGGACTTCCTCTGTTCTGATCCTATGATTCGGATCAATTGGAATTTCTCTTTTTGCTTATTTCCCATATAAAATATGTGCTACCTTCCTGCCAGCATTTGTTCCCACTTCATTGTAAGCTTTTTGATAATAGTGAAAGGAATCTTTCATCAATCCGCGCTCTTTCATTGCTGGAAAGCTTTCATCTGCAAGTATGATCTCTGGAACTGTTTCTGTCAATTTTCTCTGGATAGTCTGGATCTCTTGATAGCTGATTTCCTCTGAGCCATTATAATTCCCGATTAATATGAAAAAGCAGTGCTCTATCCCCTGCAATTTTAGCTCCTCCCAAAATTGCATAAAATAATGCTGATACATCCTTCCCGTCATGCCCTTATCCCCGTCTGTCTCTCCCTGACACCATAACAAGCAAGTATGTAAAATGGATATTTCTTCATTTCTTAGATATCTCCTGCAGGAACTTAAACGTTCCTTTACATCCGCAAAGAATTTCTTATCCGGCTGCCACTGAAGAATGGAAGAACCTCCCTTTGAGGCAGAAACTCCTATTATCGGCACCCCTGTACACTGATAATAGGAATTAACAAACGCCGTCACCATAGAGCCTGTCTTTCTATCTCCATCGTCAATGCCCTCCGCTCGATTCTCGTCACGCCCAAACGGTTCTTTTATCGGTATCAGGTTGTCTGGATCTGTCACCGCTCTATATTCATACCCGGCGCCCTTCTTGAGAGGTGGCGCCGGGTCTGGGAATCGCTCACAGCTCTCCCCTCTTCCTGCCATATTGGATTGTCCCATAAATAAAAACAAATCCGCCTTATGTAATCTATCACTCGTTTCTTTTCTATCTATCATCATAATGTCCCATGCACTGTATCACTATTATCAAATCTTGTTCTAGCTGATACACAAGTCTATCCTTGTCGTTAATGCGCCGGCTCCACTTTCCATTGTTAATTCCTTTTAATGCCTCAGGCTTTCCCGCCCCTGTAAAGGGGCTTTTCTGAATCGCCTTAAGCAGTGCATTAATTTTTTTCAGGGTGCGCTTATCCTGAATCTGCCAAAACAGATACTCCTCCCATGCATTTTCAGAAAAAGTAATTCTACTCAAGCTCCATGGCCTCCAATTCTTCCATCGCTTTCACAACCACCTTACCTTCTCTTACCTGTCTGTCAGATTTGTCGAGCCACACCATATTTTCCTCTGTAAAAAAAGGATCGAGGGACAATGTATCCTCGTCCCTTCCCTCCATACCATCCTTTCTATACATAAAATAAGATTCTGCCGCCATACTTCTGCCCTGCCCTTGAAAAGCGTTCTTTTTATCTCTATTTTATGTGAATAGACAGGATTTAGACCTTATTTTCTTTATAGCAATTCCCACTCCACTGCTACTGACGCAGATAGCTCCACCTCTGCAGGAGTCAAATCTGGCATATCTATCTTCCTTGCACATAAAAAAGCCGGAACAGCCAGTTGATTCTCTGTACCTCTCATGATCTCTCCATTCCGGTTTGTATATGCAATCGACACAACCTGACCAAGCCTTGTATCGGCGGCACGGGCAATCACTTCCGCCTGATGCTTGGAATCCGCCACAGCATCCTCCAACAGCTTATCCTTATATGTCTCAGGATTAGACACCACATATTCCAAACCGATCTCTGGCGTCAAGCTGCTCTGCACAATCTCATTTAATATTCCACCTGCCACCTTGTGATCCATGCCAAGCTCTATCACAAAGCTATGCCTATAACGATATCCATCAAATACCTTCATCTGTTCATTTCTCTCATTTGTATGATAAGAATATTCTGCCGTAATTCCCCAAGAAAGCGTTTTAAGCTCTGATTCTGCAAGATTTGCGCGCTTTACCACCTCAATCATCTCATGCTGTGCTTTTTCTGCATACTCCATCGCCTCACAGTATTCCTTTGTCATATTCTCTATCTTAATTCTAAGGCGTATTTTATCAGGCACCGCTGACATTCTTGAGTATCCTATAATCTTAATGGTATGTTCCATATCAATCACTCCTCTCTCTATTCACTCCTGTTTTTCTATCTTATCTATGTACATTGCACGCCAGATATGAGCGGATCTGACCACATATGCGAAAAACAGCCTCGAAAATATTCCGAGGCTGCCTTTACTCATCTATCTAACCGATATGCCTTTATCTCTGTACACGGCCGGAAGCATCTCCACCTGCCAATGTCTCCACTTCTTTTCTGGATACTAAGTTAAAGTCTCCCGGAATCGTATGCTTTAATGCGGATGCTGCTACACCAAACTCCAAAGCTGCCTTGAAATCTTTTTCATCAAGGAATCCACAGATAGTACCGCCTGCGAAGGAATCTCCGCCGCCCACACGGTCAACGATCGGATGGATGCTGTAAGTCTTGGAATGATAAAATTCCTTAGTATCTCTGGAATAGATACAAGCAGACCAGCCGTTATCTGATGCGGAATGGCTCACGCGCAGGGAGGAGATGCAGTACTCAAAATTATAGTCTGCAACCATCTGCTCAAAGATGGACTTATAACCTGCAAGCTCCAGATCACCGCTGGTGACATCTGTGTTGCCCGGCTTATAACCAAGCACAAGCTCAGCATCCTCTTCATTTCCAATGCACACATCTACATACTGCATCAGATTTTTCATAACCTTCTGTGCTTTCTCGGAGGACCATAATTTCTTGCGGAAGTTTAAGTCAACAGATACCTTTACATTATGTCTCTTCGCTGCTTTTAATGCTTCCTCTGTCAACACTGCTGCTGTATCAGATACCGCAGGTGTGATTCCTGTGAAATGGAACCAATCAGCTCCCTCAAAGATCGCATCAAAATCAAAATCCTCTGGCTTTGCGGTAGAGATTGAAGAATGTGCTCTGTCATAGACAACCTTAGAAGGTCTCATGGAAGAACCAGACTCCAAGAAATAGATTCCAAGCCTCTCGCCGCACTTTGCGATATTCTTTGTGCCAACATTATATTTTCTCAAAGCTGCTACCGCACACTCACCAATCTCATTGTCGGGAACTGCTGTCACAAACTCTGCATCATGTCCATAATTAGCAAGAGAAACCGCAACATTTGCCTCGCCTCCACCATAGCATACATCAAATTCATCTGCCTGAATGAATTTCTCGCTGTTTGGAGTGGATAATCTTAACATGATCTCACCCATAGTAATCACTTTTTTCGCCATTTTATAAATTCCTCCGTTTTCATATATTATCTAGCTTTTCACCAAAAAACTTCCATTTTTTAGCGCTGTACCAGATGAATTGCAAAGCCGCCAAATTCACCCTTAAAGTAAACTGCCTTCATATTGCCCTTTGCGTCATATTTTGCTGTGTCCATATCAAATGCAAAGCCTCTCTTCTCCAGATGATAGATCGCTCTGTGAATATAATTTGTCTGAACTGCAATATGTCCATTCGCCCCCAGATATGGCTTCTTCATAATCTCGAAGCCAGTCCCGGCAAAGATGGAGCTATTGCCTGCCTTTTTCTCAAAACCAAACATCTTATTCAGAGAGGTAGCCACATCATCTGCCTCATTCTCATCCTGTGCATTAATTCCAACATGCTTAAGCTCAAAGCCAAGCATCGTCTCAACAGCCTCTCTCGTCAGCTTCTCAATTCCCGCAAAATCACCCGCTGCAACCATAGCCTTATTCACCATCCAGCTTCCGCCGCACGCGATAATCTTATTAAAATCAAGATAATCACATACATTTGATGCATTGATACCGCCAGTAGGCATAAACTTCATATTCACATAAGGAGCTGCCATGGATTTGATCATATTCAGACCGCCTGCTGCCTCTGCTGGGAAGAACTTAACAACCTCAAGCCCAAGCTCGATAGCCTGCTCCACATCACTTGGATTTGCGGTTCCGGGTGTAATCGGGATACCCTTGTCCACACAGTACTTTACAACCTTGGGATTTAAGCCCGGACTAACAATAAACTTAGCCCCAGCATTTACTGCGCGATCCACCTGCTCTGTAGTGAGAACAGTACCTGCGCCAACTAACAGCTCAGGAAACTTTGATGCCATAATACGGATGGATTCCTCCGCTGCCGCCGTGCGGAATGTCACCTCCGCACAAGGAAGCCCGCCATCAATCAAAGCCTTTGCCAAAGGCTCTGCATCCTTGACATCATCCAGCGCAATAACAGGCACAATACCTATCTTGCTGATCTCTTCCAATACTTTGTTCATTTTTAACCTCCATTCTGCCGTGCTCCGGCAATGCAAGACTGTATTCTAGTTTTTATTATAAATTTTGCCATATTTTTTGTCAATTAGATTTTACAAAGTAACACCCTGTTTAAAGATCGCCATATCGTGGAAGCCCGCTTCTTCTGCTTTCACCTTTTTGCCGGATGCCACATCCAACACATATTGAAACAGCTCCTGTGACAATTCCTCCATCGGTGTCTCCTCCACCAGCTTACCAGCATTAAAATCAATCCATCCGCTCTTTTTCTGAAATAGAGCCGAATTGCTGGAAATCTTCACAGTGGGCACCGGAGAGGCAAATGGTGTACCACGTCCTGTTGTAAACAACACAATATGGGCACCGGCTGCCGCCAGAGCCGTGGCAGCTACCAGATCATTTCCGGGCGCGCTCAGAAGATTAAGCCCTTTCTCACATACCTGCTCCCCGTAAGCCAACACACCCTTAACCAGTGCACTTCCTGACTTCTGTGTACAGCCCAAGGATTTATCCTCCAATGTAGAAATACCGCCCTTTTTATTGCCCGGAGACGGATTCTCGTAGATGGTCTGGTTATGGCTGGTAAAATAATTCTTAAAATCATTGATCAGATCTACTGTTTTATGGAATAATCCTTCATCCGCACACCGATCCATAAGAAGTGTCTCCGCGCCAAACATCTCAGGAACTTCTGTGAGAATTGTCGTGCCACCCTTGGAGATCAAAATATCAGAAAATGCTCCCACCGTTGGATTCGCCGTAATGCCAGACAATCCATCGGAGCCACCACACTTCATGCCGATCACTAATTCAGAAGCATCTACCTTCTCTCGCTTACATGTTCCCGCATAAGACACAAGCTCCTCAAGAAGCTTTATGCCTGCCTCCATCTCGTCCTCCACCTCTTGGCAGACTAAAAAGCGCACTCTATCCTTATCATAATCACCCATAAACTTCTTGATTTCTTCTATATTACTGTTCTCACAGCCAAGACCCAGCAGAAGAACACCTCCTGCATTAGGATGATTGACAAGATTCGCCAAGATCTTTCTTGTATTATCCTGATCCTCACCCATCTGAGAACAGCCATATGGGTGAGTAAATGCAATTACATCCTCTACCGTACCTGTGGCAAGTGATTTCGCCCCGCGCTCCAGCGCCTTAGCAATATCATTTACACAGCCCACGGTTGGGATAATCCACACCTCATTGCGCACGCCCACCTTGCCATTTTTCCGTTTATATCCATCAAAGGTGACATGCTCTGTCTCTTTTAAATCTGTCCCCGTCGGATGATAGGAATACTCTAACAGCTCTCCCAGCGCAGTCTTTACATTATGCGTGTGAATCCATGCACCCACGCCAATATCTTCCTTCGCATTGCCAATGCGAAAACCGTACTTAACTACAGCTTCCCCCGCCTGAATAGGCTTTATGGCAAATTTATGGCCCTGCATAATATCCTCTGCCGCTGTCACCTCACTGCCTGCCACATTCAGTATGGTGCCCTTCGCAATCGGCTTTAATGCAACTGCCACATTATCATTCTGATGTATCTTAATAATATCCTGCATCCATCTCTCCCTCTCGTGATTAGCCAACCAGCTTATCAACAACCGCTCTCATACCATTTGCGCGGATATCTGCCACATAACCTGCCACTGTATCCACAAGCCCTTCTATCTTGCTCAGATCCTCGCCACCAAAAAACTTCGTATTGCTAAGGAATGCCTCTGCATACTCCTTTGGCTCCTTAGAGGAATTTTCCTTAAAGAAATCCAAAACGAACCTGTCATCGCGGATTACATACTCCTCGCCATTCCTCTCACCAATCAAGCAATATCCCCCATTAGCCTCTCCATCCTTCTGTGTCGCATAAAAGCACATCTCTGCCGCGAGAGAGAAGGTGAGATACTTGGGCAGCTTTCCAAACTTTTCTATATATCCCAAGAAGGATGGCATACAGCGCGCCTCCCACTTAGAGATGGAATTTAGCGTAATATCAAGCAATCTGTGCTTAATATATGGATTACAAAAACGCTCTGTAACGGCTGCCGCAAACTCCTTGCACTCATCTGCCGGCAAAGACAAGGTAGGGATAACCTCATCTGCCAGAGTCTCCTCCATAAATTTGCGAATCACCTTATCATCCATAGACTGCTTTACCAGATCATTTCCTGCCAAGAAGGAAGTGGGAACAAAGGAAGTATGTGCTCCATTTAAAATGCGAACCTTCCTCTCCTTATATGGGTGATGATCCTTGGTAAATACCACTGGCAGTCCCGCCTCATTAAATGGAAGCTCCTTCTTAAGCGCATCCAGATCCTTATCACTTTCAATAACCCAGAGACCAAAGATCTCTGCTGTATCAATCAGCTCATCCACATAGCCGAACTCCTTGCAAAGCTCCTCTGCTTCCTCTCTGGGATATCCCGGAACAATACGATCTACCAATGTGCTGCAGAAAGAACACGCATCTTCGAGCCATGTCTTAAATGCATCACCCAAATTCCATGTATCTGCAAACTTCATCACACACTTTTTCAGCTCGATTCCATTATCAGCGATCAGCTCACATGGAATCATAACAATTCCCTTGTCAGCCGCTCCATGATAATGCTGGAATCTCTCATACAATAGCTTTGTCAGCTTTCCGGGATAGGTCTTTGGAGGACAAGCGTTAAAATCATCTGTCTCATCAAATACGATGCCTGCCTCCGTTGTATTTGATACGACAAAGCGAACGGAATCCATCTTCGCATAGGACATAAACTTATCATACTCTTCAATGGCTGCCACCGCGTCCACCACGGATGTGATAATGCGCGTTTCCTTCTTTGGTGCACCATTCTCAATGCCGCGAAGCTGCAGGGTATACTGACACTCCTGCTTGTGAAAACGGTCAAGATTTCCAAATTCAATTGGTTTAATAATTACTACACCGCCGTTAAAATCCGTCTTTTCATTGGTTACATCAAACATGTAATCCACGAAGGCACGAAGGAAATTTCCTTCCCCAAACTGAAGTACCTTTACTGGTCTGTCTGCTGCGTTAGAGATCTTCTTACTTAATGTTTCCATCCTTTGTCACCTCATCCATTATTTGGGCTGCATTTCGTCGAATGAAACTGCAGCATATTTTAATATCTACTTACATGGCATTATTTACACGAGCACATGTAAGTGCTTACATTCACTATTTTACATAAAAACTATACAGAAGTCAATTCCATTTTAATATATTTTACCAAAATATTATAATCTATTTTCTACTTATTTGATTCATACATATACTTTCTAAACGTATTCTTTCCTTTGTATAGTTAAATATTTATCATTCTTTCACTTTTAAGCAAAGTTTTTATTGCCAATCTTTCTTTTTCATAGTATAATTCTCTTAGATGTGTAAGCGCTTACAACCGCCGCGCAGACCTTACCCCGAACAGTTATGCAGGATAGTAAAGGAGTGACAGATGTGAACATTTATGATGTATCGGAAAAAGCAGGCGTTTCCATCGCTACCGTCTCCCGCGTGCTGAACGGCAACCCGAATGTCAGCGAGCAGACCAAGAATAAAGTCCTCGCTGTTATGGAGGAGCTCGGCTACACGCCGAATATTTTTGCCAGAGGTCTTGGGCTTAACACTATGAAAACCATCGGCATTATGTGTACAGACTCCTCTGACATCTATCTGGCCAACGCTGTATATTATACAGAACATGAACTTCGCAGCCATGACTATGACAGTATCTTGTGTTGTACCGGCTATGATTTGGAAAATAAAAAGAAATCATTGGAGCTTCTGCTCTCCAAGCGGGTAGATGCGATTATTATGGTTGGCTCTAAGTTCTTGGAGCCCAAATTGGAGGATAATGCGTATATTATTGCCGCCTCCGCCCAGCTCCCCATCATGTTAGTCAATGGTTTTTTGGAGGGAGAGAATATCTTTTGTACATTATGTGATGATTTTCACGCCATATATGGCATTACAGATAAGCTGATACAAAGTGGCAGGCAAAGCCTTCTCTATCTATATACCAGCAATTCCTACAGCGGTGCTCGCAAAAGGGAAGGGTATCTCGCCGCTCTCTCTCACAACAGCATGCCTGTGCGAGATCAATACATGCAGATGTGCAAAAAAGATATAAAAGACGCGAGAGACACAATCACACGCCTTTATCGGGATGGTATGCAGATTGACAGCGTGATAACCTCAGATGATTCTCTTGCCGTGGGGGCACTGAAATTTGCCCTTCACAACCATATCTCTGTTCCTGAGGATATCTGCATCGCTGGCTACAATAATTCTATTCTCGCCACCTGTGCTGAACCAGAGCTGACCTCGATCGACACCAAGGTTAAAGCACTCTGCGTCAACACAGTCAACACTTTGATGCGTATTTTTGACGGGTATAATGTCCCTTCTAGGACCATGATTTCCGCTGACATTATATACCGCAAAACCACAAATATTTAAGGAGGATTTACACATGAAACAATTTATGGACAAGGATTTCTTATTATCCACAGACACAGCAAAAACATTATTTCACGATTATGCAGAAAAGATGCCAGTGCTTGATTATCACTGCCATATCAATCCACAGGAGATTGCGGAGGACAGAAAGTTTAACAATATCACACAGGTTTGGCTGGGCGGAGATCACTATAAGTGGCGTGTAATGAGAAGCTGTGGCGTGGAGGAGCGCTATATCACCGGAGATGCACCTGACAGAGAAAAATTCCAGAAGTGGGCGGAATCCCTCTCCAAAGCAATTGGAAATCCTCTCTATCACTGGAGCCACTTGGAGCTTCAAAGATAC
Source organism: uncultured Lachnospiraceae bacterium (assembly GCA_910588535.1). Classification (GTDB taxonomy): domain Bacteria; phylum Bacillota; class Clostridia; order Lachnospirales; family Lachnospiraceae; genus RGIG8607. The sequence continues at coordinate 56,780 of CAJUOO010000008.1, forward strand.
TTTGGCTATATGGGCGCTCTAAACGGCGACACAGCGGAAGAAGTGTGGAATTTGTGCAATGCGAAACTTCAAGAAGATAGCATGAGCGTGAGAAATATTATACGCCAGTCCAATGTCACACTGATCTGCACCACAGACGATCCGGCTGATACTCTAGAGTGGCACAAAAAGATCGCTGAGGATGACAGCTTTGATGTACAGGTGCTCCCTGCATGGCGCCCAGATAAAGCCATGAATATCGAGAAACCAGATTACACCGATTATCTCGCCAAGCTTGCATCGGCTGCAGGCATGACAGAGATCCGCACATTTGCCGCTCTGAAGGATGCTCTTAAAAACCGCATGGATTTCTTTGCATCCATGGGCTGCTGTGTATCAGATCATGCATTGAATTATGTTATGTACAATCCTGCTTCTGAGGAAGAGCTGGAAGCCATCTTTGCAAAACGCATGTCCGGCGGCAGTGTATCCCATGAAGAACAATTAAAGTTTAAGACAGCATTTATGATCTTTGTGGGCAAGGAATATCACAAACGTGACTGGATTATGCAGCTTCACTATGGCTGTAAGCGCGACAACAATATTTTCCGCTTTAACCAGCTCGGACCAGATACCGGCTTTGATTGCATCGACAACTACGCTCCTTCTGCTTCCATGGCTGATTTCTTAAATGCCCTGAACGCGACCGACGAGCTGCCAAAAACCGTACTGTACTCCCTGAATCCGAATGATAATGCTTCCATAGGAACGATTATTGGCTGCTTCCAGTCCCCTGATGCCATCGGCAAGATTCAGCAGGGCTCCGCATGGTGGTTCAACGATCACAAGCTTGGTATGACAGAGCAGATGACAACTCTGGCAAACTTAGGTGTACTTGGCAATTTCATTGGTATGCTGACAGACTCCAGAAGCTTTTTGTCCTACACCAGACATGAATATTTTAGAAGAATACTCTGCGATATCATTGGAGGCTGGGTAGAAAATGGGGAATATCCCAATGACCAGAAAACATTAAAAGAGATTATAGAAGGCATTTCTTACAATAATGCAGTAAGATACTTTGACTTTAAAAATCTTTAATTCTATTTATCGAATCAGACTACACATAGTAATTGATTTACTCTGAGGCTATAAGCCTCTGTTATGGCCAGCGTCTAAAGGCGCTGGCTTTCACTTTTCGTTCTAACGCAAGCAGTTGACGAGAAAGATACAGATCAGAAAAGTTATCTATCTTCATACTAAAGCTCTGACCAATGCTCTGTCAGCCATAGCACCTCATCTCGAAAACGCACAATCTTTTCTACTGCTCCTTGAAACAAGAAAAGATGAATCCACCATGGCGCCTCTATGCACCATGTAATCTTCAGCGCATCTTTGATATCCTTCGCCGTTAATGGTTCGTATTCTGAATATCCTTCCATAAACGCATGTACCTTCTCTACATCAAGCACTCCATCCTTCCACGCAAAGGAAAGCAGCGCTCGACCTATATCATGTCGGACAAATCCATATTGATTCCGATCAAAATCTACGACGGCCGCCACTCCTTCATTGTGAAACAAAATATTATCCCAAGAAAAATCCTCATGTCCTATGCCCTTTGAAAGATTTTCAAAAAAATCTACCGTTAGACTTTTCAAAACTGTCTCCTGACCAAGCACAGCCTTCCTATAGCCCTCCGGCAAATCATCCTCCTCTAATTTCTTTACACCATCATTAAAATGCTTCCACAGAGAATCAAGCACCTGTTTTCCCTTGATCGGAAACCCTCTCACTCCCTCCACAGGCAGCGTCCCAAACGCACTATGCATCTTCCCACACACGGATCCAAGATCTCTTATCTGCTGTTTCGTGATTGTCTCGCTGTTCCTTACACTCCCAGAGCAGAAGCTCATCACCATATAAACAGTATGATCCTCCAATGTACGAAGAGCATTACATTCATATGGAATAATATGTGGACAAGGCACCCCACATTTTTCAATTATCATCTGGCGCTGCATAGCTTCTTCAAGTTCTAAAATCTTTCTGTCATTATAGCGCTTCAAGCTAAACTCTTTTATAAGATAGGTAGCTTGCCCACTATTTACCTGCCATTTTCGGTTTAGCCACCCTCCTGAAACTGGCGTCGCTCTCTCACAGATAATTCCATAGCTGTTTTCCAAGTCCTCCCTAATCTTCTGCTCCATACAATATCCTCTTTTCCTTCTCTATTCTTTGCAGGATCTCTTTCCTGTACAGCCACTGCAATTTCCACAACAGCGATGATTTTTTAGATCCTTCACATATTTTCTTGCCGCCACAACCACAGCAAGACATAAAAGCCCTCCTATCAATATAGTAGCCATTAAAAGAATATCCCTCCTATCTGATACACCAACACCGCCATCAGCCACGCAAATAAAAGCTGAAACAACAACATACCAAGTGTCCACTTAACAGAATGTGTCTCCTTCTTAATTGTGGCGATCGTGGCGACACAAGGAGTGTAGAGAAGACAAAAAATCATCAATGCATACGCATTGAGACTTGTAAAGCCCACACTGCCAAGAATAGAAGAAAGCTGTGTCATTCCCGCCGCAGAATTAATGTTTCCAATACCAAATAATACAGAAAAGCTAGATACCACAACCTCCTTGGCAGATATACCAGAAATCAAAGCCACACCTATCTGCCACATGCCAAGCCCTGCCGGCCTAAGCACTGGCTCCAATATCCTGCCAATCCCTGCACCAAAGCTCTCCGATACCTGTTCTGTCATTCCATGTATATTAAAATTCAGCAAAAACCATAGGATAATGGATGCAATAAATATCGTTGTGCCCGCCTTCGTCAGATAATCCTTTACCTTCTCCCAGACATAGATCGCTATAGTCCTCACATTCGGACTCTTATACTCTGGAAGCTCAATCAACAATGTTCCTTCTGCCCGCTCTTTGTCTAGGCGGCTAAGCACCAGAGCAATACCAATAGCTGCAAGCACTCCGGCAAGATACAAAGAATATGCGGCAAGCATCGCATATTTTCCAAAGAACATATCTGCAAACAAGACATAGATTGGCAGTCTCGCCGAGCAGGACATAAACGGCGTGATGAATATTGTTCTTCTTCTGTCCTTCTCCTTTTCCAGAGCTCTCGTCGCCATAACTGCTGGAACCGTACATCCAAAACCAAGCACCATTGGGAGAAATGCCTTGCCAGACAATCCTAGCATACTCATAATCCCATCCATAATATAGGCAACTCTCGCCATATAACCACTATCCTCCAAGAAGGCGAGCGCCAGAAATAAGATAAAAATATTCGGCAAAAAAGTTAGAATACCGCCGACACCTGCGATAATTCCATCCACAAGCAGCGACCTCATCCACTCTGCAACACCAAGACGTAGTAGCCCAGAAGACACTGCCCCTGAAAAGATCTCCAATCCTGCTTCAAAATACCCCTTTAAAAAATCACCCACCGTAAAGGTCATAAAAAACACCAGCGCCATGATTCCCAGAAAAATCGGCACTCCCCACACAGGATGAGTCAAAAGCTGATCCACCTTATCGGTTGCCAGCGCTTTGCTGTCCTTATGAAAAAGAGTATCCTCCATAATCTCATCTATGTAATTATATTTTTGGTGGATAATCTGCTTCTCATAATTGATTTCCTTGGACACAGCCGCTTTTGGATAATACTGAATGATCTCCTCATCCTGCTCCAGCAGCTTAATCGCATACCATCGGCTGTGCGTCAGCTCGCCATAATGAGCCTTGAGAGCTGACTCTATTCGCGTGATCTCCTCCTCAAGCTCCGTCTCATAATGAACCACTCTGCCTCCCACACCCTCCTCATAATGGTGAAGCACCGCGTGAAGAAGAACGTCCAATCCGCTGCGCTTTCGCGCCGAAACTGGAACCACAGGTATTCCGCCAAGCATCTCAGGAAGACGGTGCAGATCGATCTCCATCCCTCTCTCCTCCACAATATCCATCATATTAAGAGCCAAAATCACCGGCTTTCCCATCTCCAAAAGCTGTAACGTCAGATATAGATTTCGCTCCAAAGAGGATGCATCCACCACATTGACAATCACATCAATATTCTCTTCCATAATACATTTTCTTGAAACCTTCTCCTCAATCGAGTAGGAAGTCAAGCTGTAGATACCGGGAAGATCGATTAGCCTCAGTGTCCTGCCCTTGTAGACTGTACTTCCCTCCACACGCTCCACCGTGACACCCGGCCAGTTGGCAACCTTGAGATTCGCTCCTGTAAATGCATTAAACAATGTTGTTTTACCGCAATTTGGATTTCCAATAAAGCCTACGGTAAGCTCCTTTTCCTTTGTATGATTAGGCATCCTCATTCACCTCTTCTACTTCAATTCCCTGTGCAATCCGCTTTCCAATGGCGAGCCTTGTCCCTCTCACTTTAATTATAAAAGCGCCGCCTCTTTTGCTGTTTTGAATCTGCAGCTTTGTCATTTCATTCAGCCCCAGCGCCTCCAGACGCCTTGTCATCGTATCCTGCTCAAGATGAATCCCCTTCACGATATACGCAGAACCGACTGTTCCCTCATATAATGTCATACCAGTGCCTCCTGCTGCTTTCTTTATGTATTCTTATGCATCACTTTTGCTGCCTATATTCTATCATTAAAACCCCTAAAAAGCAATGTAGTAACAAATGACATAATGGGGAATATCTCTCAGAAACTATATCTTTAATTGAAAAGAGGATACAAGGGCATCTCTATATCAAATTATGGTATAGTCTTCAGCGGATGGGGCGTAAATAATACCAATACTATTATAGTAAATATCAATCGGGTATATGGTCCTTCCATCTATGACATACTTTTTTGATACCATAATGTAATCAATAAACTCATTGACGATGGCAGGCGTAAGTTCCTTGATTTCCGTATAATGCCTGACTTTTTCCACAAATTCTGACACATTTGCGGCTTTGTCATTCTATATTTCGATGTCTGCTCCCTGCTGTAATTGTTCGTCACGCTGTAATACAGCTTTTCCCCGCAGTCAGCACAATAGAGTAATCCTGAAAAAATGCTGATTTCGCTTGTACGGTTTGGTCTACGTTTATGGCTCCTAAGCTCCTGCACAAGTTCCCAAGTTTCATTGTCAATGATGGCTTCGTGGGTATTTTCAAAGACTTTCCATTCTTCTTTCGGTCTGTGAATCTTAGCCTTATCTTTAATAGAACGTGTCGTGGAACGAAAATTAACCGCAAAGGCTGTTATACCTTTACGGTTTAGGGAGAGTTTATTTCTATTATGTAGAGATTTGGCTTCTACTTTTGAAGTGCAAAACCCCATACGGCAACAAGGATTTTTTTTAGCAGGTTATCCGCCCATCCTCGGCATGGTATATGTAAGTAAAAATTACTGCTTGCAGGTAATAAAAATCCATCCAAACTTCAAAAAGTGAAGTCGGAAAGTGTTTAGAGCATAACAAATCGGCTCACCGAAGCATCGTTTTTATTCGGTGGGCTTGTCCTACCTATGGCTATATAAAGAACAAAGCTGATAAACCTGTGATTGCTCACTTGTTCATCGGCTCTGCGTCTTATGTGTCTGGCTCTCGGGCTTTCGTTTTCCTAACACCCGAAACATCTCTGGTGCTTCTATTCGGACTCGGCGTGTTCTTTGTTATTTTTAACTGTTTTTGTTTAAATTTTGTGCAAATTCACGCCGTTTTTTACTTCAATTACATCAATTATTTTGGTTTACTGATTTTCTGTT
>CAJUOO010000009.1:0-8709 GCA_910588535.1 uncultured Lachnospiraceae bacterium
AACGCCCTGTTTATCAGCCTTTCTTGTGTTTGTCCTTATTATAACTCACTCACATTCCCTGAACTATTCCGTTTGTCTTTTCCAGCAGCTCCTCATCCACAATACGTATCTCCATCCCTTTGTTGACATTATTCGGAGAATGATCTATTTTCGTTATCCTTATCTCATAATCCTTCAGCTCTCCGTCGACCTTACAGCGCACATATGCCTGTCCTGCTTTTACCTCCTGCCGCAATCCGATATCCATATATTCATATCCTGCCATGGCAAGAAGATCATGTTCTGCTGTCCCAAAGATGCCCTGCGCTGTATTTTCTTCTATCCTTCCAAGAAGTGCTCCATCCTGATAATTAATAATACCTGACAGGCCGCCGGGTGCGCCCGCCTCTCCCTTTATAATGGATAGAATCTTTGCCTCATAGAGTTTTCCATATGAGCTGTCCAAAAGCATGCCAGTATCCACATCACTCACGCCATGTCCAAGACCACCAAATTTTCCGTCTGTCGTCACAAAGGTAAGTGTACCGATGCCCTGTGCATCATCTCTGACCCAGATTCCAAGCTTATAATCACCATCGCCTGTCTGGACTGGAGAGAGTGCCACGCGCACCCGCTCTCCATTTCTTCGGATTGTGAGCAGAAGATCTTCACCGCCGGAAGAGGCAACCGCTTGAATCAGATCGTTCTTAGAAGTAACTGCAATTCCATTGATCTCCTCAATATAGTCACCAGATTTCACAAGTGCATAGGCTGGCTCCACAATAGAGCCAGAGGTATCTGTAAGCCTAGCAGTACCAATTACAAGGATACCGTCTGTCTCCAGATAGATCCCGACCGGAAAGCCACATGGAATTACCTGCGTCTCCTCAATTACTGCCACCTCTATATCTTTTATGGGAAACAGACCAAACAGCTTCATTGTTATAATATGTGTTCCCATATCGGAAGACTGCATGGTAAAGGAATCTGTTAGATTTAAAGTAATCTCATTCTGCGGAATATTAGACTTTCCGCTGAAAGATACCTGCTTATCCTTACACGTAAACTCAGCAGAAAGAGGAAGATGGAAATTAAATTCTTCCCGTTCATGGACAACGACATGTATCTTATCGGGTATCGCATGATTGATATAAGAATAAATCACATACCCGGTATACAAGGATGCTATAATGGCAATAATGCACAAAATTCTCCTATACCAAAGTCTCGCTTTCATCTTTCCTCCATTCCGCCATATTTAGGCACAATCATAATGGCTCAGCCCACCGGGCTGTCATGCACAATCTACTCTAGTCTTTGGATAAATGGACAGGAAACACTTGTATCCTCCACAGGATACAAGCTGTCCCAACAGCTAATTTCCCTATGCATCCCTGTTCCATCGAGCAGGGAAGATTCTTCTCCCCACTCGATGCACAACTCATGTACCGTTTTGCGGCGTATTACTTCTACATAGGACTGTACATCAAGTAAGCACTACCCTTTCCTTATTCCGCGCTGGGCGTCCGCCAGCTTCTGCAAACATTTTTCCTCTGGACGCCGTGTGCATACATAACGAAAAGGACATCCAGTCTGGAATGTCCTTTTTAGTATATGAGAAAATATGAAATTCACTCTAGTTTATTTTGTTCTTTTTGCCAATTCCTTCATTTCTTTTGCACTGTTTAGTACTGTGTCGGTGATCTGTGTTCCGCCGATAATTCTTGCAAGCTCTCCAACGCTTTCCTCCTCGCCAAGTTCCCGAATCTGCGTCACTGTTTTTCCTGTTATAACTTTTTTTTCTATTAAATAATGATTATCTGCCATGGCGGCAATCTGTGGCAGATGTGTGATACACAGAACCTGACAGCCTTTCGCGATCTGCGATAACTTTCCTGCAACAAGCTGCGCGGTAATTCCACTGATTCCTGTATCAATCTCATCAAAGATCAATGTCTCCACACCATCCTGATTGGATAAAATAGTCTTAATCGCAAGCATAATGCGCGAAAGCTCACCGCCGGACGCTATTTTTTCAAGCGGTTTTATCGACTCGCCCGGATTGGTTGAAATCAGAAATTCTGCACTGTCAAATCCATTTCTGGCAGGTTTCTCCAACTGCTCAAACGCTATCTCAAACTGTACTTGGAGAAAATTAAGTTCCGAGAGTGCCTGAACAATCTTTTTTTCCAGATCCTTCGCCGCCACTTTTCGAACCGTGGACAGCTCCTCACAACAGGCAAGCAGCTCTTTTTCCCTCTCTACCAATACCTGCTCTGCTCTTGCTTTCTGCACTTCATAATCCTGATAAAAAGCAAGCCGCTCCTCCTTCTCCTCACGGTATTTTAAAATATCTGGGATTGTCGCCCCATATTTATCCTCCAAGCGATGAATCAAATTCAAGCGTTCCTGTGTATGTAGAAATTCCTCCTCATTAAATTCCAGATTCTGCATATAATTGGACAACTCTCTTGACACATCACTTAACATAGATTCCACCTCGGAAAGCTGTTCGGACAGATCAGACAATTCCTCATCATATTCTGCCACGGAGGAAATCTCCTTCACAGCATAGCCAAGCTGTTCTCCTGCACCTGCTGATGTATCGCTGCTGATGCACTCATGCACATGCCCCACTGCCTCCATTATGCGCCTGCTGTTAGATGCTTTCTTGTACCATGCAGTCAGATGTTCCTCCTCATCTTCCTGAAGCTGGGCCTCCTCTATCTCTTTTATCTCAAATTCAAGGAAAGAACACTCTCTCTGTCTCTGCTCCTCATCCATTGCAAATTCACCGAGTCGCCCTTTTGCCTGCGCATATGCCTCATATGCCTTGGAAAGCTGTTCCTTCACCATATCTGCCTTCCTTCCGGCAAACTCGTCCACAATTTCAAGATGTTTTGCCTTGTCAAGCAGCGACTGATGCTCATGCTGGCCATGAATATCCAACAAAAGTCCTGTGATCTGCCTAAGCTGGGCAGCAGATACTGTCTCCCCATTCACCTTGCTGATACTTCTTCCCTGAACCAGCTTTCTGGTGATCAGCACCTCTCCCTCCGTCTCAAAGACAACATCCATCCCTTTTAGCGCCTGCTGTATCGCCGGGCTCTCCACCTCGAAAATCAACTCCACCAAAGCATACTCTTCATCCTTTCGAATAAGTTCCTTATCAGCCTTTTTTCCAAGCGCAAGATCCACAGAACCCATCAAAAGAGATTTTCCTGCTCCTGTCTCTCCTGTTAATATATTTAACCCTTTTTGAAATTCTACTCCTGCCTCATCAATCAATGCCAGATTTTTTACATACAGACTCCGTAACATAATTCTGCTCCTTTCCGTTCTCTCTCTAAGCCGCATGAATTGTTACTTTTTATTTATAATCAGCCGTCTGATCCTGTCCATCACCGGCAGTGCATCCTCTTTTGTCCGAATTGCCGCCATAATCGTGTCATCTCCCGCGATACAGCCCACAATCTCTCTCCACTCCATGGAGTCCAGCGCCGCCGCCACCGCCATCGCCATGCCCGACACGGTCTTTATCACCAATATATTTTCCGCTCTGTCTATGGATACAAAACCATCTCTCAAAACCCGTCTATATTTGTCACTCATTTCCAGATCGGAGCTCTGGACGATTATATATTTCTGCTTTCCATCCTCGTTTGTCATCTTCATCAGCTTCAGATCCCTGATATCTCTGGAAACTGTCGCCTGTGTCACCTTGAAGCCTTCCTTCATCAGCCTGTCAGCAAGGTCATCCTGTGTCTCAATATCAAATTTATTAATTAATTCAATAATCTTATTCTGTCTGGCTATCTTCAACGCTGTCTCTCCTCTATACATTCACACTCATTTTTTTCCGCAATATCTCCAGAAAGCTTATTTTATTCAGCTTTATAATATTCGTGCACTGTCTGGAACGGCATATTTTTATGCTGTCCTTCTCATATGCCTTCTGTGAGTTGTCGCCGTCAAAGGAAACCAGCCGTTCCTTATTATTTCCACTTCTGTCGGTACAAAGCTCTATCGTTATTGTATCCTCCGCAGATAAAATAATGCTTCTTGTATTTAATGTGTGCGGGCAGATCGGCGTCACCACCATAAGCGATGCCTCTGGCGATACAATCGGTCCCCCGGCAGACATATTGTAGGCTGTCGAGCCTGTCGGTGTAGCTATGACAATGCCGTCCGCTGAATATAAATTTAAAAATTCCCCATTCACAAAGAGTTTAAAATCAATGACTCGCAGCACACCACCTCTGCTGATCACTATATCATTAAGAGCGACATCCCGCTTTTTTATCTTATCTCCTCTGTATAAGGTGCCGTCCAACATCATGCGCCTCTCCAGCGTATATCTATCCTCCATAAGCATATCCAGAGCAGGCAGAATATGTTGCTTCTCCACACCCGCCAGATACCCAAGCGTGCCAAAATTCACCCCAAGAAGGGGAATATTCTTGCCGGACAGATCTCTCGCCGCCTGAATCAGTGTGCCATCTCCTCCCAGAACAAGTACACATTCTGTATCCTCCGGCACAAGCTTTGGATCGGTATAGCAAAAAACTGGCCCCTCATCATCTTCTTCAAGGCCATGAGCGTGATCCAAAGATGTCTTCTCATCGCTGTGCTTTAACAGTGTGCAGGTCTTTCCGTGCTGTTCCAGATAATCCTTTATCTCTCTGCTGACCATCAGGTCTTTATCTTTTTCTACATTTGTAATAATGCCATATCTGTCCATCGTCCCTCTTATCTCACCGCAGTATGCTCAGTCAAGGCTCCTATGTGCTCTCTCAACCACATCCTCCACCGATAAACTAGCCTCTTTTGATTCTGGTTTTTTCTCACTGTTCCCAAGATAAAACAGATACTCAATATTTCCCTCTGGCCCCTTCACCGGAGAAAACTCAAGCCCTAACAGTACAAATCCTATCTCTTCTGCATAGCTTGCAACCTTGACAATTACCTCTGTGTGCACCTCTGGGTCTCTGACTACGCCCTTCTTTCCGACTTTCTCCCGCCCCGCCTCAAACTGAGGCTTAATCAGACACACAAGTTTCGCTTCCTCGGAAAGCAGAGCCTTCACAGGCAGGAGAACCTTTGTAAGAGAGATAAAAGAGACATCGACGGAGACAAATTCTATGCGATCGCCTACCATCTGCTCTGTGATATAGCGAATGTTGGTCCGCTCCATACAGATAACACGACTGTCATTGCGAAGCCGCCAGTCAAGCTGCCCGTGCCCCACATCCACAGCATACACCTTGCTGGCACCATTTTGCAACATACAATCTGTAAAGCCGCCTGTCGACGCTCCCACATCCATACAAATTTTTCCCTCAAGGGAAAGGGCAAATGCCTTCACTGCCTTCTCAAGCTTAAGCCCACCGCGGCTTACATATTGTAATGTATTTCCCCTCACCTCTATCGGAACAGATTCCTCAAACATTGTCCCTGCCTTGTCCTCCCTGCTCCCATCCACAAAGACGCTTCCTGCCATAATAATCGCCTTTGCTTTCTCTCTGGACGGCGCGAGATTTCTCTTCACCAGCAGTATATCAAGCCGCTCCTTCATATTTTATTTCCCCATATCTTCCCGTATTTTTCTGTCCAGTACTTCCGTATCCGATTTTTTACAGTCTCCGCGTCAATACCAGCCTCTTTTTTCAGCAAGTCTACGCTTCCATGCTCCATATAGATGTTGGGAAGCGCAACATTCATCACATGGACAGGCAGCTCGTTCTCCTCCGCATAACGTGTCACCTTCACGCCAAATCCACCATTTAACACATTTTCCTCCATTGTCACAAACAGCTCATGATCCTTTGACAGCTCATCCAGACAATTTTGATCAAATGGCAGGACAAAACGCACGTTGACAATGGTGATGCAGTAACCCTCTTTTTTTAGCTGCTCCCTCACCTCCACCGCCGTCCTCACCATACTTCCAACTGCTAGGAGTGCGATGCTGCGCTCTTTATAAAGGATCTGGCTCTTGCCAAATTCCACCGGCGCACGAAGCTCCTTAAGTCCATCCCACGCTGCGCCCCGCGGATAGCGAATCGCAAGCGGTGCGCTTAGCTCCATGGCAAAGCGCAGAGCGTCGGCAAGCTCATACTTATTCATTGGAGCAAAAATATTCATATTTGGAATATTGGACAAATATGACAGATCAAAAATACCTTGATGTGTCTCCCCGTCACTGCCCACAACTCCCGCGCGATCCACTGCAAAGATCACAGGAAGATTCTGTATACAGACATCATGAATAATCTGATCATATGCTCTTTGCAAAAAAGAGGAATAGACCGCCACCACAGGCTTCATTCCTGCCGCAGCCATGCCTGCCGCAAAAGTTACGGCGTGCTCCTCCGCAATCCCAACATCAAAAAACCTGCGCGGAAACCTCTCGCGAAACTTGCGAAGCCCCGTCCCATCTGGCATTGCCGCCGTGATCGCCACAAGCTCTGGGTATTTCTCTGCCAAGCGCACAATGGTGGAGGAAAATACATCTGTATAATTTGGTCCCTGCTTTTTCTTAAGTGGCAGACCTGTCTCCACCGAGAAGGGATCTACCCCGTGGAAGCGAGAAGGATGCTTCTCCGCCGGCTCGTACCCCTTCCCCTTCTTGGTCAGCACGTGCAAAAGCACCGCATGATCCAGATTTTTCGCCTCTTTTATAAGCTTGGTAAGCTGCGTAATATCGTGTCCATCCACAGGACCCAGATACGTGATCCCCATATCCTCAAACAACATTCCGGGAATAAGAAGTTGCTTAATGCCGCTCTTGGTCCTCCGTATTCTCTCTATCATGCGCTCTCCATAGATGGGAACATGATTCAGGCCATTCATCACACCTGCTTTTAAGTTATTATAGAGCTTGCCAGCACGCAGCCCACTCAGATAGCTTGACATACCACCCACATTGCGCGAGATAGACATCTCATTATCATTTAAAATAATAATAAAATTCCTCTTGCACTGAGAGGCATTATTTAACGCCTCATATGCCATGCCCCCTGTCAGGGCACCATCTCCAATCACGGAGATAATTGTATTGTTCTTTCCCTGAATCCGACTTGCCTCCACATAGCCAAGCCCCGCAGATATAGAGGTGGAACTGTGCCCGGTATCAAAGGCATCACATCTGCTCTCCCTTCGTTTTGGAAATCCGCTGATCCCGCCATATCTTCGAAGTTCATCAAATCCATCACGCCTCCCCGTCAAGAGCTTGTGCGTGTAGGACTGATGCCCCACATCCCAGATTATCTTATCCTCAGGAAGATCAAGCACCAGATGCATCGCCATGGTAAGCTCCACCACCCCCAGATTGGATGCCAGATGACCGCCGGAGACGCTGATCTTGTGAATTAAAAACTCTCGTATCTCCTGCGCCAGAGCACCGTACTCTTCCTTCTTCAGCTTTTTAATATCATTCGCCTTATTAATTGAATCTAAAAGCATCCTAACTCCTTCTATCTTTCCCTGCTAATCAGCCATATCAGAAGCTGCCTTAAAAATTCATTCTGATGTCCTCCGAGCGCAGAAAGCCCTTGCAATGCCTCCTTGGAAACCTCTTCCACAAGCCTTCTGCACTCATCAATTCCCCTGCATGTCACATAGGTTGTCTTCTGATTCCTCTCATCGCTAAACACTGGCTTTCCAAGCACCTCAGCCGTACTTGTCACATCCAGAATATCATCTTGTATCTGAAAAGCAAGCCCTACCTTTGACGCAATCTCCTCTATTTTTATAAGCTCGTCCGAGGAAGCTCCCGCAAGTGCTGCTCCCACCATCATAGCACCCTCAATCAGTGCTCCTGTCTTTAAACGGTAGATAAAATCCAGTTTTTCTGGCGTCAATGATTCTTGTTTCTCCGTTGCCTCCACATCAGCAGTCTGCCCGCCCACCATACCATATATTCCTGATTTTTTTGCAAGAATCCTCTGTGCCAGAAAAATTCTCTCAAGCATAGAGTAATATTCCTTTTCCGATAAACGCTTAGCGATCTCCACCGCCTCCGCCATCGTCTCAAAAGCATAATTAAGCAGTGCATCCCCCGCGAGGATTCCCATTGCATGCCCATACCTGATATGTGTCGTCTGCTTTCCTCTGCGGAATTCATCATTGTCCATCGCTGGCAGATCGTCATGAACAAGCGAATATGTGTGAATCATCTCAATAGCCGCCATAAATGGCTCCGCAAGACTCTCATCCCCACCAAACAGTCGGCAGGTCTCCAACAAAAGCATGGGACGCAAGCGTTTGCCGCCGGCAAGTATACTGTAATTCATCGCCTCAAGCACCGTCTTCTGAAAGCCTCTCTCCTCTGGAAGATAGGTCCGTATCACAGACTCTATCTTGTCTGTGCGCTTGTCTAACTCTCTATTAAATTCTTCCCTGTCCCATATTTCCAGATCCCATCTATTCACTGTCCTTCTCCTCATCCACTCCATTCAGAAGCTTCAGCTCCTTCTCCACCCGGTCAATACGCTCATTACACTGCCTCACCATAGTGATACCCTTCTGGTACAAATCAAATGCATCCTCTATGCTCACGCTTTCATCCTCCAAGCTCCCCAGCACTTTCTCAAGATCAGAAAATAGCTCCTCAAGACTTTCTTTTTCTTCCTGCTTTTCTTTCTCTTCTTTTTTCCTCATCTCAATCCTCGTTTCTGCGCTGCATCTCTCACACTAACTCTCATCTGCCTGCTTTAGCAGGCATACAAA
>CAJUOO010000009.1:8809-60925 GCA_910588535.1 uncultured Lachnospiraceae bacterium
TCAGGATGTGAAATATCTATTTCACACTAACTCCCATCTGCCCGCTCTGGCGGGCGTACAAATCAGGATGTGAAATATCTATTTCACACTAACTCCCATCTGCCCGCTCTGGCGGGCATACAAATCAGGATGTGAAATATCTATTTCACACTAGGCATCCCGTGCTCAGGCAAAAGAGATGTGACAACCGCCTTTGCACTTCCCTCAAGAAGCCTAAGACGTATCTCCTCCCCCTCCTTTAGCTGTCTGACTGAGCGCACCACCTGTCCATCCTGATTCTGCACATAAGAATACCCTCTCTCTAAGCTGACAAGCGGCGACAAACCATTCAGCTTCTGTGCATATAAGGAAAGTCTGTGCTTTCTGTCAGACATCAGACTATCCATCCTCTGCTCCAGCTTATCCGCAAGCGAGATCAACCGCTGCCTCCTGTGAAAAATCCGATTTTCTGGGCTTAAAAGCTTAAGCTTTAGTTCCCTCTGCTCTAACTGCATCCGACTTCTCTGAAGCTTCTGCTCCATTACAGACAACAGTGCACCTTTATAGCCACACAACCGCTCTTCAAAAGCTCGATAATCAAACACGGCAAGTTCTGCCGCTGCAGATGGGGTAGGTGCCCTCAAATCTGCGACAAAATCTGCGATTGTGACATCCACCTCATGTCCCACCGCAGAGATCACCGGCGTATGACATGCAAAGATCGCTCGCGCCACACACTCCTCGTTAAATGCCCACAGATCCTCGATCGATCCGCCACCGCGCCCCACAATCATCACATCAAGCTCCATCTCGTCCAGAACCTCTATGCCGTGCACAATACTTTCCTTTGCTCCCTCTCCCTGAACCAGCGCAGAATACAGATAAAGCTGCACATAGGGGTTGCGCCGTCTCGCCACGGTAACAATATCCCGGATTGCCGCTCCTGTCCCTGCTGTCACAATTCCTATCCGCATGGCATAACGCGGGATGGGTCTTTTGTACTCCTGCGCGAACATCCCCATCTCCTCAAGCCTTGCCTTCATCTCCTCAAACTGCTGATACAATAGTCCCGTTCCGTCCAGAGTAATTCTCTTCGCATAGAGCTGATAAGTGCCATTCTGTTCGTAAACATTCACACTGCCCTCTGCGACGATCCGCTGTCCCTCTTTCAATGTAAAGGCAAGTCCCTTCCTGTTATTTGCAAACATAACACAGGCAATCGCCGCCTTCTCATCCTTTATGGTAAAATAAATATGCCCGGAGGAATGATATTTACAGTTGGATACCTCTCCTCTCACCAAGATGCGCATCAACATAAAATCCTGCGAAAACATATTTTTAATATAAGCATTGACCTGCGAAACAGAATATATGCTCGCCATATCAGCCCTCCTGCTGTACCGCCAGCTTTCCAAGAATACCATTGACAAATGCAGGAGAATCATCACCGCCAAATTTCTTAGCTAGCTCCACCGCCTCATTGATGGCAACTCCTTGTGGAACAGTATCATCAAACAAGATCTCAAACAGGGCAAGACGCAGAATCGTAAGCTCCACCTTGCCCATTCTTCCCGCCTTCCAGCCCTCTGCCACCGCATTGATCCGCTCGTCCAAAAGCTCTGTCTTTCCTGCCGCCTGCTCCGCGCGCACGCGAATCTCCTCCTTGTCCTCCTTGGCAAGCTTTTCCTGATCCTCTAACGACAGATAAAGCTTAATCTGTCCCTCCATCTCCTCTATCGAATAAAAATCTCTTTGAAATAATAATAAAAACGTATGCTCTCTTAAGCTTCTTCTTGTCATGCCAACCCTCTATCTATCCTTATCCATATCAGCACCGCGCACATCGGCTATTTTTTACTATATCTTCTCAGTTGCCCGCCGCGCAATTTTGTTGGAAATTCTTCTTTTTTTGTATGCATCAAGAAAAAAGGAGTCTTTAAGCAAGACTCCTTTTTTCTGGTATCCTACTTGCTCTTTTCAAGGTCCACTCCCGCAATTCTGATATTCACATCAGAAACGGAGAGCCCGGTCATATTCTCTATCGCTGTCTTGACCTTATCCTGAACCTTGGCAGAAACAGCAGGTATATTATAACCATATTGCATATGAAGCGCAAGCTCCACGGAAACCGCGCCCTCAAGAACTTCCACCCTGACGCCCTTTGAGAGATTCTTCATGCCAAGCTTTCCGACCAGCTCATTCGTTATATTTCCAGCCATGGAAGAAACACCCTCCACCTCGGTCGCCGCAAGCCCAGCTATAATAGCCACAACCTCATCTGCAATCTGCACTTCCCCTACTTTGCCATTCTCGTATATTCTATGAGTACCTCTATTATCCTGTTCCATGGTTATAACCTCCTACATCGTTTATCCTTATTATAACCAAGTTATGTATTTTTTGCAAACTATTTTGTATCTAAAATCGGAGTTATTACAATCTTCTCCGCCGATACCTCCGTCTTGCGCTTGACAATATCCTCTATCTGAGCACGCTCTGCATCAGACAGATTACTCTGATTTACCACCACATCCACTGTATCCTCGGTGATGCTTACCACCACATCAGAAAAACCCTTGGCTGCAAGAAGCATTTCGGCTGCCGCCTCCTTCTCGCTGATGGTCGTGCTCTCCAAAAGCTCACTGATCGCATCCTGTTTCTGATCATCTGTTATATTTGCATTATCAATAATATTCATAAGTGTTTCCTTATTTGCCGCGCGCACCTGTTCCCTGTTAAGCTTAATCTCCGTGATCATGGCAAGGCTGTTCGTGCCTATGGTCAAAACGGCATCTCCGGGATTCTCCGCTGTCCCAGTATTTTCCAGATCCACATCAAGGCTGTCTATCTCTTTTAAAACGTCCTCCTTGCTCTCCTCCTCATTGCCTGCGGCTGTGGTCTGCGGCTCATTGCTCGCGAGCTGCTCTGTATTCTGCGCCTCGTTCAACGCCTGATTTTCTGCCAGAATATCTTCCTCTGATATATCATTCAGATTAATTCCATTCTCCTTTTCCATATTGTTGACCGCCAGATACTGATTATCCTCCCCAGTCCGCTGCGCGTAGCTTAGATATCCTGCAATGGCAATCATAATCGCCAGTGCTGTAATAATAAATTGATTCTTTTTGACAAGCTGTTTCAAGATGCTCCCTCCTTCATTTTCATCACTTTTATTTTATGGCTCGGCACGTCAAATAATGCCGATACTGCTTCTATAATTTCCTTCACAGTATAAATATCGCTCCCGCCCTCAGCAATCACGATAACACCCTCTATACGGGGATTCGTCTCCTGCACAACATATGGTGTTCTGCTCCCATCATTTCCTTCTATGTATACAGCCGCATCGGACTGCGACAGTTCCTTCACATCTCTGCTCCCTCCCTCACTGTCAATTTCTGATGTCTCACTGCGCGTGTATGGTGTTTCCTTTAGGACGATTTTCTCTCCGGTTGCTTTCATCGTGATCATCACCTTTGTCTTTCCTACTCCCTCCACGCAGGACAGCACCTCTGTCAACCTTTTCTCCAAAAGCTCCTCATAGGTCTCCTCCGTCACCACCAGTGTCTCTTCCTGTTTTACCGTCTCATTTTTCTCACCTCTATCCTCCATGGGAGCCGCGATCACAATAAGCGCCACGCCCGCAAGAAGAATCAGCAGCAGCTTATTAAGTCCTATCTTTTTTATGGATGACAGGGAAGCCTTCATCTATCTCCACCTCCCTGTATACTAACATTTATATTAGATGCATCTATATTATAGAAGTTGGCCAGCTCATTTTTCAAAGCTTTTTCCTCCCTGTTCTCCATCTGACTCTGAAATACCTCCACCTGTATACGCTCTACATAAATATCGGTGTCCTTGCTCCCCTCGCGCCCCACTGTGAGCTTAAGCGCTGCAACCTCCCCGAACGTCTCGCTCTCTGTATCCTCATTCCACACAAGCTCTGTAGAGATAAGCTGGTAGCCCCTTTCCCCCAAAAAACCAGAAAGTTCACCGGTAAGCTGATTATTGTATTGCAAAAGCAGCTCCTCATATGCCTCCTGCTGCCTTAGCTCAAGCTCAAAGCTCTTATCTGCCAGCTCAATTTTCAGATTTTCCTTATTAAAAAAATCTTCCATTAAGTCCTCAAGATGAAACAGTTTCACAGCCGGGGACAGAAAAAGAAGAATAAACAAAAGACCCATATAGAGCTTTATGTATTTATAGTATTTCGACGGCAGAAGCTCAGCGAACACTGCCGTTAGAATACTATAACAGACAATTCCCTTCACCCACGCGACAAGACTCTCCATGCTGTTTTCCTCCCTTTTAAGTAGAAGCACACACCACTGCGATTGTCACAATGTATAAAATTCCTGTTGTGGCAACTAATTGTAGCAAATAGCGGCTTCCCTCGCACACGGCAGAAAGTGCCGCCACCATCCTCTTATCTGACACTGGCTGTAGCATAGCACAGCTTAGCTGATACATAAGAATTAAAATTCCAAGTTTCCCCACCGGAACAGCCACTATCGCCGCAATTAAAAAAAATGCGGCTGTCCCTATTCCATTTTTGATCATCTCCCCAGATTGTGCCACAAGCTGTGCCACTGCCTCAGCGCTGTTCCCAATTCCCGGAAGTACGGACACTGTTTTTTGCAGCACGGAAAGCTTCATCTTGTCCACTGACGGAAGAACCAGCCCATGCATCGTATTCATCCCGATCACTAACGTCAACATTCCTTTTAAGCTCCACGAAACGACCGTCTGAAACAGCTTGGACAATCTGGAAAGCATCTCTTCCTTTGTTATGTAATTTACCAGCATAATAACAACAGACAACTTGACAATCGGCAGAATCATTCGGAGTAAAAAACTATCTGCTAGGCTTAGCAGCACCAGCATAATCTTGTAAAACCCTATCGCGCTGACACTTCCCGCAGATACGCTGACAGCCAGAAAAAATGCGGGGATCAGAGCTCTCATAAACAAATCCAGACGATGAAGTAGCTCCTCCGCTATCTGACAGCCCTCCATAAAGGAAAGTGCTGTTATACTTAAAAAAGCAAGGTATGTCACAAAAAATCCAGTATCTGCAATCTGCTTATTCTCAAATGCCAGCGCAATATTGTGGAAAACTGCCGCCATAATCCCAATCCCCAATATTAGCAACATCGCGCGCCTGCCTGCCGCTATCTCTCCCACACACGCCTGTAACAGCATGGAGACAATCTCTTTTACAGAAAGCTCTCCCTTCAGTGTTTTCTTCACCAGATCAAGAAAATTCAGCTCATCTTTCTTAAAAATTCCATCGATCACGTCCTGAAGCTCTGTAAAATCATAATCTGACAATCCATTCACCGCTGTCTCTGCCGCGTTCGCCGGCGTATAAACCCCAATAAGAAACATAAATATGCCTGTCACTATTATACATAGAACAAATCTTTGTCTACCCATTCCAATCCCCATGCCATCTTTTATATCATTCAGGATATTTCCTCTATCCAAGAAGGTTTTCAATTGTCTCAAAGAGTGATAAAATCACCGGTGCACTGACAGCCAGTATAGACAACTTTCCAAAGGTTTCAAGCTGTGCTGCTATCGACTGATAGCCTCCATCCCTGCAAAGAGCAGAAGCAAACTCACAGATATAAGTGATACCAACCATTTTCATAAGAATCGCTATATAGGCGGAGGGAAGATTTAGGTATCCTGTCAGCTTGTCCACCATCTTAAGCACAACGCCAAGCTTATCTACCCCATAAGAGAAAATAATAATGGTTGCGGCAAGGGCCACATAGATCCAGAGCTCACTTTTTATATTTTTAAGCTGAATTGCCAAGAGCATCGCTGCAATTCCAAGAATGGCCGCTGAAACCATATAGATCCTCCCTTCTATAAAGAAAATAACGCCTTGATCGTCTCAAATAAATCATAAATATATGGCACAATCCAAAATAAAACCAAAATCAATCCCGCAAGGCTGGTTAAAAAAGCATGCTCCTCCCTCCCGCTGTGCTTTAAAACCTGTCCAATTACTGACACCAAAATCCCCACTGCCGCTATCTTAAATATTAAATTTACCGTCATCCCTACACCCCGCCTATCTCTATACCATCAAAATCACCAGAAATATTCCCGCTATTATTCCCATGGTCCGGCATAGCTTTCCATTTCTCTTAAAGCTCTCCCACGCATTTTTTATCTCCTCCTCCGTCTGTTCCAAATACAGCTCAATGGTGCTCAACTGCATCTCTGTGTCCAGATACCCCAGTTGATTTCCCAGTTGAATCAACTTCTCCTTGTCCTCCTCACAAAGAGCACTCTCCCCCAAAGCCTCTCTGATACTTTCCTCCCATATCTGTGCCAGTGTCTGCCCTTTCAGCTGTTTCATCACAGACGCAGTCTTTAGAAGCATCGCCCCATATGGATCCTTAAGGCGTCTTCCAATGGTCTGAAATGCCTCCGCCAGAGTAGAATGGCTATATTTAATCTCACCGCGCAGCATAAGAAGCATCCGACGTATTGTCTCCAACTCCTCTATCCGCTCCTTCATGCGCCCACTTAAAAAGAATCCAATTGACGTGGTGGAAAATAAAATTAGGCAGATACCTATTATTTTTACTATCATACCATTCCTCATTTCTGTGCCTATAATGTTAATGATGGGAACAGTCTCGCGCCTTTACTTATATACACGCCGCCGAGATGCACGAGCGATAGAGTGGATTTCCCTGCGCATCAAAAACCTCTGTTATCTTCCCCGCAATGCTTGTATCGCCCAAAACCACATACCGCTCAAACACATGCTCCTGAACCAGCTTGCGCAAAAGTGGCTTTGTCCTTATATCATCAATAGAGCTTCCATGTACCGTCGCAATCAACTTGCACCCACAATTCCTCACATATTCGATCGCCTCCAGATCTCGCCTTCCGCCTATCTCGTCCACCGCAATCACCTCCGGCGCCATAGTGCGTACTAGCATCATCATCCCTTCCGCCTTTGGACAGCAATCAAGCACATCGGTTCGGATACCCAGATCATTCTGTGGTGTTCCCATATAACAGGCGCCGATCTCAGAACGCTCGTCCACCACACCGACTGTCACACCACGATGCCCATTGTCTCCGTTGGATAGCTGTCGAATAAGATCACGAAGCAATGTTGTCTTTCCACAGCGCGGCGGTGAGATAATTAAGGTATGCTTCACCTGTGTGCCGTCTGTCACAAAAGGAAGTAGCGGATCGGCACAGCCCTTAATCTGGTGGGACAGTCTGATATTGATAAACGATATGTATTTCATACTTTTAATTCCTTCCTTCTCCATAATTACCTTTCCAGCCATCCCCACCCGGTGCCCTCCCTGTATTGTGATAAAGCCCTGCCGAATCTCCTCCTCATATGCATACAAGGAATACTGGCTAATATATTCTACTGTTTCCTTAATATCTGCTTTTTGTACAATATATGCATCCTTTTGCTCCCCTCTCAGCCTGCCATCCACACCTATATAATATTCTATATTTCCGTAGCGAATAAGCAGAGGTGCCTGCACTCTCAGACGTACCTCCTGAAGCTTGTCATAATCCAGTGCACTTCTTTTTAACAATTCCCGCACGGATGCCGCGAAAATCCTCAGCAACTCCTCTTCTCTTTGCTCCAAAATCATTCCTCATTTCAAATATAATATTCTGAATTCTATGCGATTCCATACAATATATGGCAGCAAACAGCCAAATAGACCAAAAGAATAACCGAATATATAAACCTATGGATCTTAGATGGAAAAGGCGAACGCTCAAATAAAGAAAAATCTGTCCAGCGGCAGCTTTTTCCTTTCTGCCGCTGGGCAGATTAAAAAATGCCCATGGTTGGTTTTCTTGTTATTCATCCATGCTCTCACCTCATATTTCTTTGTTTTTCAATATCTTGATAGATACCCATATGGAAATCGCATACATCACAGCGACAAGCATAATAGCAAATACTATTAGCAACACAGGGGAGTTGATCAAAGTTACAAACAACATACTTTTACCAACAGGAATTTTTGTAATGAGCAACAATGTTATCAAAAAACCCGCCACTGGAATATACATAAACACTCTGCCTTTGATAGAGCCAAGTTTATAATATCCCGGCAGTTGAAAAACGGTATACAAAGCAAAAAGAAATATACCTGTAGTAGCAGCGTTTATAAAGTCGAGTATACTAACACTTTCTCCCAATATTAACAATATAATAGGATGAGCAACCAAAGAAAAAATCAGTGCAATTGCGCCCATAATAATGATAAAAATATATCGCCCAATAACCATGTCACTTTTTCGAATTGGCAAGATACCATAAAGTCGTTCCATAGAATTCTTTTCTGTAATAGAAAATGTATATCCCGTTGTCATGGCAATAAAACACATTGCAAATGAAATTCCTGTCAACAAAGAATGATTGATGGCAGCAAATACAACAGGCAATATCATTGTAAAACATATTGTTTTCACATAGGGCCTTATTAACGAAAAATCCAGTTTTGTTGCTTTCCAAATATTATTCATACTGTTCACCTTTCCTGCTAGTAAATACAACAATATCATCAATGGTTGCCGGTTCCACATTTAAGTGTGCAAACTGTCTCAAATCCTCAGTCTTAACAAGCGCTTCAAATCCAGTTGAAAATTTTCTGATACCAAGCATTTTTTTACTTAAATCCGCTGATAGTTCTTCACACCCGCCTTTGACTATCTTAAAACTATCTATAAATTCATCTTTGCCGCCGCTGAAAAACAATTCCCCATAACTAATATAAGTAATGTAATCAGCAGTACGTTCCAAATCCCCGGTAATATGCGTAGAGAACAATACACTATGCTCGCCATCTTCAATATACTCCGACAAAATATGAAGAAGTTCATCTCTTGAAACAGGATCAAGCCCGCTGGTAGGTTCATCCAATATCAATAATTTTGCGTCATATGAAAAAGCGCAGGCAAGCATAAGTTTCATCTGCATACCTTTGGAAAGCTCTTTTACCTTTTTAGAGGGCTGGATATGAAATCTTTTCAGTGTTTCCGAAAATTTTTGCGTATTCCAGTTTTCATAAAAAGCTGATACAGACTTTTCAACCTGTGAGATTTTCCATTCATCACTAAAATAATTGGAGTCAAAAACCACGCCTAAATTTCTTTTTGCTTCCTGTTCGTTGGTAATACTATCAAATCCCAAAATTTTCACTTCTCCACTTGTGCGTTTTAACATATTCAGTATGAGTTTGATTGTAGTAGTCTTTCCAGAGCCATTCGGACCAATCAGCCCCATAATATACCCTTTTGGTAAAGTAAAGGTAATATCATGTAACTGGAAACCCTCAAAAGACTTTGATAGATTTCTTACTTCTAAATAATTATTCATCTGTTTTTTCCTCCATTAAAATACTCAAAAGATGATGCAATTCTTCTTCGGAAAGATCAGCAACTCGCGCCGCATGAATTGCTTCTGATAAATTGTTTTCTATTTTGCAAATCAATTGCTCTCTCAAAAGCTCAGAACCCTGTCCTAATACAAAACAACCTCGTC
This sequence comes from uncultured Lachnospiraceae bacterium, assembly GCA_910588535.1. Taxonomy (GTDB): domain Bacteria; phylum Bacillota; class Clostridia; order Lachnospirales; family Lachnospiraceae; genus RGIG8607. Next base: position 18,345 of record CAJUOO010000009.1, read on the forward strand.
CTTGAATATTTTTTACAAAACCCTCCTGCTCTAGTTCTGTATATGCCCTTGTTGCAGTCAAAACACTAATTTTCAATTCCTTAGCAAGTGTCCGCAATGAGGGAAGCGTTTCGTCCGCTTGTAAATCACCAGACATAATAGCAGATTTTATTTGTTGTTTTATTTGCTCGTAAATTGGTATACCTGATATATTCGAAATAATAAGTTTCATCATCACCCTCCCATCTGTTATACTGTTTCACATAACAGTATAATACTTAAAACAGTAAAAAGCAAGCTCTTACAAAAAATTTGACTCATCTTCATCTTTCGAATACAGCTATTGCAATTAAAATTATGAAAGCCTATAATAGGAATTGGTTACTTAGAATAAAACAATCGAAATCTATAGAAATAGAATAAGATGAAAGGATTAGAAGACATATGGATATTAAAAACAATGAAGAATTGATTGAAGCCCTCGTAAAAGCTGCCGGTGCAGCATTCTTATCTTTAAAAAATAGCACGAAAGAACATTTTTATTTCTATGTTTTTGTATTTGATGAAGGACTGCATCCATACATTTCGGCATGGTCTTACGAAGCCTTGGAAAAATCAATTATCGAGCAGCAAATATCTGATGATGATAAAAGCTGGTGGAAATGGGATTGTGCAGATTCTCCTTATGCTGATTATGGATATGACGAATTTTTTGGCAAAGTAAGTGAATTGCTGGATAATAGAGCGAGCAAATTATCAGATGATGAGCTCTATGAGGACGAGTGGAAGGCTCGGATCGATTTCATGGAAGAGGCTATGAAAAGGCTTGATGCTTCTGGACTGTTTGGAACTGGGAAAGAGCGAGAAAATGTGGTTATCAATGTAGAACAGGTACCACCTGACGACGATGGTGCAGAATATAACAGAGCGCTGCGATTAAATCCATCCTCCGCCTTGCTGTCTGAATATTTAGAAACATGCGAGAAACCAGAAAACACATAGGCTTTGCTGTGATGGGAAAATTTCTGTTTACATAACATAAGAAAAACCAAAACGTGGCACCTATCACAATTTCTTAAAATAATCTTTGTAATCACTTATTGGAAGGTATAACTTCTTGTAAATTTTATACTTTATCTGCTAATAAAAATATGTTGTATCATTTTCGAGAAAGGGCCGCCCGGCGAACTGCCTATGGTCCTCCGTCACCCCGCTCTCGCTTAGTGAAAAACGCAGCAGACGCTAAGCTCGAAACTACCTCGCTAACCGCCGGCGTTTTTCAATAGGTTCCTTGAGGACCATAGGCAGTTCGCCGGGCTATTTTATCAGTTAGGTAAAGCACGCTGTCATTTTGCTTGTATAGGATTTACAAATTATTTTTATTTTCTCTACAAGTATGATGATCTGTGAATACCAACAGGAAATAAATAGATCTGCAAGTGTATGAAGAATGAAAGCATATCTGAATAATTCAGTAAAGTAGTATAGCCAGTCCCCTATTTTCCTTAAGGAACCTATTGAAAAACGTTGGTACTTAGCGAGGTTTTTCACGAGCTTAGTAGCCGTTACGTTTTTCACTAAGCGCAAGCGGGGTGACGAAGGAAAATAGGGGACTGGCTATACGGACCTCCTCCGACAATGCTAAAAGAACACTCATCCTACAAAAATTATACATATTTCTACAAATCTGACATCGACGTTTTATATTACAGATTTACATATGGATTCTAAAGAATGGGACGCATATTCTATTGGAGAAAAAGTTGATCTTGACAATGATGGAAAAAATGAGCTAATTATTAACGGTCCTTATGGTGGAATATATCTTGATGCGCGCGATAATAAAATATATGAATTTGCCACAGGAGAGGGCAATGCCCTCATTCTTTCTTATGTATATTACAATGGAGCTATATGGATAATGTACAGCAATAACATAAATGAAGGATACGAAGCTTATCATATGGAAAGATTTGAAGGGGCCGATAACTTAGTTGGGGAAATAAATCTCACTGAAGAACTTGTCGATGCAGGTAATTTAGAATCTGGGATGAAATATACATTAAATGGAGAGGAAATTTCTTATGATGAATACACAATGTTAGGCAGCAAAATTTTCGCTACTGAAGTATATACAAATTAAAAAACTTTAATTTACCGGAAAGATATAACACCCAAAATTGAAAAATAGAATATCTTTTACATTGAGGTAGTGATTATCTTAGTAGACAATCAGCTACCTTTCTTATTTGCAGAGATCACCAACAAGCACAAAAAGAACAAGTATCAGAAATAATTGAGATCAAAATAATGCAGATTATAGTACTACTACCTCTTCCCATGTAAAATACTACCTGAAAACTGCAAAGGTAGTATAGACAGTTTTTTGAGAAAAGAGTATTCTAAAGGTGAAATCACGATTATGAACTTGAAGAAAGGAGATTATTTATGAAGAAAAGAGCGGGAATTTTAATTCTGGTACAAATGATTGCTGTGATAGGAGGATTGTGGCTTGCGGCACTGTTTTTGCAACAAGGAAACGCAGATGTGTTTTCTTACTTATATGATACTGTTCCACTGCTATTATTATTTGTTATAGCACTACCTCCTATGCTGGTGCATGGAATATGGAACGATTTCTTGCGGGTATTTCGATTAGGAAAAAGTGACAGAAATTTTTCAATCTGTGAGATCAAGAAAACTTTGCTGGCGATTGAGTTATTGCAAAAACAGATTATTTATGGGACGGTTATGATTGTATGTGTGTATGCCATGGTTATTCTGGTAAAAATAGACGAAATCAATTTACTGGGTCCCAGTATGGCGGTAAATCTTGATTCTGTAATATATATGGCAATTGCACTCTTATTTATTGAACCGCTCAAAGCATATGCACAGAGATATCTGGAAGACTATCTGGCGGAGGAAGAAGATTGAAGAAAAGATGGGTTTGGCTTTTTCTTTACGCAGTTTATGGGATGCTATTGGCAGCTTTGATTGTTCTTCAATGGATAACTATGCCGGAAGATATCCTTCGCCTGCTTGCTAATGTATTGGCGCTCTTGCTGGCCTGTCCAATAATCTTGCTGCTTTTTGCAGGACGTGCCGATTCAAGACAGATGATTTCTCAAAATCATTCAGATGTAGAAAAGGAAAGAGAAAACAAAGAACAACTAGTAGACGAATCGCCAGATTCCTGTGCAAAACCTAAGATTAGAACAATGGAAGACTTCTGTGAATGGGCAGAACAGTGGAATCTCAGCGCCAGAGAGCTGGAAGTAGGATGGCTCATATATAAAGGATATACGAATCGACAGATCGCCCATGAATTATGCATTGCAGAAACGACAGTCAAGAAGCATGCCGGACATATTTATGAAAAAGTTGGTGTTTTTGGACGAAAAGATTTCTCTGCTTTATGACAATACCAATATGCAGAGCGAAGGATGAACAGAGAACCATAAACAGAGAATCGAAATCTGTTGTATTATTTTCTGGAAAGGGCACCCGGCGAACTGCCTGTGGTCCTCTGTCACCCCGCTTGCGCTTAGTGAAAAACACGTTTTCATTTTACTTGTATAGGATAAATAGATCATTTTTTTGTCTTCATTAAAAGAATTTAGCACTCTATAAATACAAACAAAATTATAATAAATATAGAATTGCAAGTATATAAAGAATCACAGTATACCTGAAATGTTCAGCAAAACAGTATAGCCAGTCCGCTATACTACTTTACTAAATGTTTCACATACACTATGCTTCTTCATATACTTGCAGCTCTATGTCTATTTTTTCTGCGAGCGACGAGCCAAATGTCTACCAGCAGTTATATAATAAGTACAATAAAGAAAAATATTATTCCTTAGTTACTCCGTTAGGGAATGTAACTTGTATCATAACCACTTTTTTTATAATAATCTGGAATATATATTCTGTATTGTATCCTCCTTATTCTTTGCGAGTAATGTATTTTATAAATTCCTGCTCATTTTCAAGAAGGTTATGCTCATTTCCAAACTCAATATTCCCTTTGCAAAAAATTGCCTCCTCAAGATTGAGATTATAATTGACAGCTTCAAAATCGATCCAATAGTATCCATTACTTTCATATAAGACTATCTTCCCAAGTCCGTTTTCTGAATATACTTTTATCCAGTATTGGTGTGCTACATCGCTTAAGCCTGCTGCCACTAAAAATATGCCTTTTTGTTTCCATATAGTTTTTCGCTTTAGAAACCACATTTCAAATGCTTTGAATTTCTCGTCTATGTTTCCCACCCTCCATCCGCTTAAATGAATTATACTCGAAACTATATGCTAATTGCAAGTCTACTACGGGTGTATATGTTTTTCTTAATGTGAGAGCCCCACTAAAGCATATAGTTGTCTGTTTTTTCATCTCATGGCGGGAATATTCACGTGCCAAGCAACCACATATCAATGTATTGTCTAGCTATTTATTGAAAGTCTCATATCCCTTCTATAATTAAAAGTTTCTTCCGTCCCAGCCCCAGTCCTTGACACCATGATAAGTGACATATATCGCCCGTCCCGGTATGGAAAGCTCCTTCTCATAAATTCGGCAAATCTCAGCCGTCATTTTATTATATGCTTCTGAGGAAGCGTTCCCAAATAAGCTAACTTCCACATATGCCCCCTTCTCAAGTTCCTCACCACCCATATAAAGATTATAATTATCCTCAAATCCCACCATCAGAAAGCTCTCTGGCTTCCCCAGTATAGATACTGCTTTCCCAAGCTCTGCTTTGATAACATCTCTCTTCTCTTTGGATACTGACATTGTAATTTTTGAATCAATAAATGGCATTTTACATCCTCCTTATAAAAAATATTATATGAATCCTTATATCAATATAGTTTCCCACAAGTGCACATGGATACAAGCTACTATCCTCCTACTTTGGCAGATGTACATTATATCTGGCTATTCCTCTCTGTAATATGCCAGCAACAGATCCACCATTCTTCCATAGCTTCTCACGCCGTCCGTCTGATGGTTTGCCTTTAGGTAAGCATCGTTAATGCTTGTTGATACTTCCCTCACTGTACTTTGCTGAAATTGCTTCCAGTACTCTGAATTTTGCTTTAAATCTCTCACCAGCCCTTCACTATATTGTTGCCAAAGCTGATTATATGCATCCATATCTACCTCAGAAAGCTTATTTCCCGCATGGATCAGCGCAAGCATCGTCCCGCTGTACCGAAATTCAATGGAATCTGAGTGAATACAAGCAAGATAGCCGATAAAATTTGCTTCATCCTCTCTCATAAATCCAAAAAAATGTGCTAGTTCATGACACATGGTGGAGGGAATGGAGTAATCTGCCACATCCGTGTTGACGTTTGTCTCCATCGTAATTGGACAATACACTCCTACCAGATCGGTGTAGGACATAAGGTGGGAAAAAAATATTGGCTTTGTATTCGCTGTTCGATAATTAAATACCCCATATTCTTCATTCAGATCTCTATATGAACTGCGCGCTGTTTTTGACATCTGATAGATAGAGGGATCCATAAGCTGCATCGCCCCATCTTCGTCCTCTTTTGTAAGCTGTGCACGAAGTAGATTCGCCTCCTTTGAAAGTCTCAGACAGAGCTGATATAGCTCTTCTGCACTGGAATCCCTCACGGTCAGCTCACCGATCACGGCAAATGGATACCGGTTATAATTCACATTACAGGTGCAGGTTATCCAGAAAAAAACAATACAGACTGTCCAAAGACAAATAAGAAGATACTTCTTCCAATTTCTCCTGTGCACAATTACCCACACAATCAAAAATACTGCCAAAAAAGGGAATAACACAATACCAAGCTCCATCAAAGAAAATGGAACCCACTGTGTCACGCTGCTCCATAGGATCGCATAGTATTTATAAAATCCTCTGGCAAACAGAAATTCTGCTGCCCATGGATACCCTCTGGTAAGCCTAAGAATAAGAAAAGATGCCACTACAAGACAGATTGGAACCACAATCTGCCATAATTTCCAAGCTTTACATAATTTCCAAAATTTTTTCATCAGTCTTTCACATTTCTATTTTGCGCTGTCTATGTATCTTTCTCTATTATACACAATCTTCTGGCAAAATTCTATCCATTTTTTTATGTAAAACCTTCCAATTCCCCATTCCTATACGTATAAATACATATTCTATATCCTACACAGGAACAAGGCAATTTTATCTTGTTCTTTTTCTACTTCTATGTTACACTTACCTCAATTCAACGCAAAGTGAGGTGTTTTATATGGACTCATCCATTCCCCCGATAATAGAAGTTTCTAATGTATCCAAATCATATGGCAGAAAACAGATTCTAACCTCCATCTCCTTTCAGGCAGCTCAAGGTGAATGTATTGGTATTCTTGGCGTGAATGGCTGCGGAAAATCCACGCTTCTCGCCATCCTTGCAGGATGCTTAAGAGCAGATGGAGGAACCATCTGTTTTCGGGGAAACCAAGCAATAAAAAAACAGGACTTTCTCTCCATGGCAGGGTATGTGCCACAGGAAAATCCTCTGTTCTCCTCCTTGACAGTGCTTGATAATCTGCGTTATTTTTACGCCTCCTCCCCCATTCCTCTAAAACATGATCTGGCAGATGGAATCCCTTATCTATTCGGTCTTGATTCCTGCCTTCGGGCAAAAGTAAAGCATTTGTCGGGTGGAATGAAACGCCGTCTTGTGCTTGCATGCGCACTCGCCTGCCACCCTCCTGTCCTTATATTAGATGAGCCCGGCGCATCCCTTGATTTTGTGTGCAAGGAAGATATACGCCAATATCTCTCTCTTTATAGAAAACAGGGAGGCACCATTGTGATCACAAGTCATGAACAATCAGAGATCTCTCTTTGCAGCCGGCTATTTCTTCTGGAACATGGCTCTCTGTCATCTCTTGAGGCACAGACAGATACTGCCTTTCTGACAGAAAGGATGCGCTGCCATGAATAAACGAACCTATCTCCTTTTATGTTTCCTCCAGATAAAATCCGCTATTGTCCTGCTGCCAAAGCTTTGCCTGACCATCTGTTGTTCTTTTCTGTTCGCCTATGGGATCTATTATGCGGGAAGAGAATTTTTGTCACGACCAGAAGAAATCAAACTTCCTGTAGCTCTTGTGCTGCCCGAAGATGATACCTATACGGGACTTGCCTTTTCTTTTATCGAGCGCATGGACAGTATACGCTCTCTCTGTTCCTTTGAGCGAACAGACAAAGAGACCGCTCTCTCTTTGCTTAAATCTAGTGAAGTATATGCTGTTATTCTAATCCCTGATAGCTTTGTAGAGCATATTTTAAATGGAACAAATTCCGCTGCCACACTGATTCTTCCAAGAAAGGACACTTTGGAATCCATCTTATTCAGCACTCTAGCAGACTCTGGAGCTTCCACATTAAGCACAGCTCAATCAGGCATCTATGCGATGGAAGAGCTTATGATCTCCTATGAGCAGTGGGATTCCATACAGAAGGCAGAGGAGGCACTTAACAGGCTCTATCTCTCCTATGCATTAAACCGTGGACGTATTTTTCAGACAGAGAATATATCCGCAACCGGAGCGTTATCACTTTCCAAGTACTATATCTGCTCTGCTGCCGTGCTGCTACTTTTGTTGTCCGGCATGGGACATTACAGCTATTACTCCTCAGAGCCAGAAAGCCTTAAACTTTTACTTCGGCGTCAGGGAATTTCCCCTCTCATTCTGCTTTTCTCAAAGCTTATGGCGATTTCAGGCATCTATCTTGTCCTGCTGTTCCCCATTCTAGTACTTGCTGGATTTCTGCCAATCTCAAGTGTGGGAGGATTTTTCATCCTGATATTCTCCGTACAGTCCTTCCTCCTGCTTCTTTGCAGCATATGCTCTCAGTCTGGTAGCTATATTCTTGTGAGTGCTGTATTGTCCATATTAGGTCTGTTTCTATCAGGAGCCTTTCTACCATCTGTCTTTCTGCCAGAGGCGGTCAGACAGATAGGACAGCTTCTTCCCACTGCACTATTTTTAAAATTATGCCGGGAACTTCTCACAGACTCTCTGTCTATTTCATCTATTGTTTATGGAATCATTACAGGATTTCTATTCCTGAGCACTGCATGCCTCCTCCACAGATGCCATACAGGATCAAAAAGAAAAATTATATCAACAAGAGGATTTAAGATATGACACGATTTTTATTATTATGTAAAAGACAACTTATGCAGCCTTCCTTCTGTCTATTATGTCTGCTGCTCCCCATAACCTGCCTTTCTATCCATAATCTAGAAGAAAATTCACAGTCCTCCCTCTCTGTCGGATTGTACACAGAGCCGTCGAACTCTGCTTCCGACTCTGCTTTTCTCACAAATGTATTTACAAAATTGACTTCAAATAATGGCAGTATAGTATTTCAAATTTTCACTGAAAAAGATGCCATGCTTGAACAAACGGCCCGAAACGAGCTGGATTGTGCCTATTCCTTTGATGAAGATCTCTATACAAAATTACTTCAACAAAAAGAGAAAAACAGCATCACCTGCTATACCTCTCCCTCCACCATTATGGACGCATTATCAAGAGAAGTACTATTTGCAGCACTTTTTCAGCAGCTCGGAAAAGATATTGCAGTACAATATATGAAAGAATCTGGAATTTTTGAAGATTCACAGATAGAGCTTGTCCCAAAGCTTTATCATCGCTACCAAACTGGAAATAAAGTGTTTTCACTGGAATACCAATATCTGAACTCCACAAAGACGTCCGCGCTCTCCAAGCAAAGCTCTCCTTCCGCTGCCTCTATGCCAATAAGAGGGTTTATCGCCGTGCTTCTATTAGTAAGTGGACTGACTGGAGGAATCACGTGGTTGTATGACAAAGAGTGTAAATTATCCGTCTCCGCTGTATGCTCTATTTTTATCCCGCTGTTTTTTATGTCACTCTCTGTCATCTTCACATTATTTTTGACCAAAGAAGCTCACAGCCTAGGAAAAGAATTTATTATATGCTCCCTTTATCTGTTATTTATCATTATTTTTGTAAGACTGCTTTTACAATTTATCAAAAATCCTACCATACTGACGGTCAGCGTCCCAGTCTTAACACTTGGAAGCCTGATCTTCTGCCCTATCTTTGTAAACCTCAGTACCCTTATGCCATTCTTTCAGATAATGGAAAAACTATTTCCACCCTACTATTATCTGCTCTTGTGTAGATATATTATCACTTAAATTATATATAATAATCTAAACTATCCCTCTCCCAAAAGAGAAGGATAACAGGTATAAAGCAGATAACATCTATTTCTCTCAAACGCTGACTCAGATGGTTGGCTCTGCTATTTCACATATAAAAGAAAAAACTATTTAACGAATGAATACTTTATTAATATAATTTATACAATTTGACTATTGGCAAATTAAAAAAGAAAGGAGATATCGCACAGATAAAAAATTACAGTATGCAGCAATACGGCAACTCTTTTGACATGGTATTTATGGAAGACAGTATTCTACATTATTTGCATAAAATTAATACATTTATGCAAATAATGTATTTTCTACAGAAAAAAGGTAGCAAATGAATATACAATGATTTCCATCCATTTACAAAAATCTCTGATACTTTAAATCTTGAACACCCTGTTATGAACTATTTTTCAACAGATATTTTTGATAATGAGCGTAAAGACACTATCCATACTATTTTATTCATCATTTATCCTATGATAATATTTTATTATTCTTTTCACTACACTCTGATACGATGTTTTATGCAAATTCGCCTCTTTTACTATCTCATTAAACAAACTGATATCTTCGTTATTAAAAATAATATCTAGTTTCTTTTCTTTTACCCCCGCAATATGCTGATATTCTTCTGGATATGCATAATAACATGTTTGACACATCTCTATATTTTTTTCAGTCCAATTAGGACAATGCTCACAAGCCCATGATTTATCTCTATTGGCTGACGGTGATAAAAGCATAAAATAATCAGTATTTAGCATATCAATCGGATCTCCACCTATTTCGTAAGGAACCCTATGATCTGGTTGCAATAATCTTGCTGGATATTCTTCTCCATATAAATAACATTTAGCTCCATATCGATCAATTAACGCATTTTTCAATTTTTCTGTCATTTGGGTTCGCCCCGATACTTTTGACAATTGGTTTGATTTCTTTGCCGCTTCCCAATCTCCAAATTTATAAGCAGCAATAGTTTTCCCACTACTGTCCTTAATTTTAAATGTATCCAATGGGATTCCCAATTCTCTTACATCCCTTGCTGCTCTGGGAGCATGTTCATATCCTCCGTTTTTTAAATCCTCTGTGCTACAAAATCCCTTATCTAAAATAGTATCTATTACAAATCTTGCTCTTTTATTGGTTACAGCATCTAAAACTTCTTTAAAATCCTCAGGTATATTCATCTTTTTCTCCATTATCCGAAACAAAATTCTAATTGCATATATTCATCTTGCTTACTTTTTAAGTTTTTACTTGTATATAAAGACTCATATGTTATTTCTTTTTTTCCATTCAACGTTGCCTGCGCTGATAACCCAGCATTAATATATATATGATTTAAATTAAGTTCCTCAGGAAGATGCTTTCCTATTATTTTATTTCCAGTCATGCCATCATAACTTACAATAAAATCTATACCTCGATCATTTAGTTTCGCAAGTTCTACCACAAATTCTTCAAAATCTACACCTTGTATATAGCGATTATCTCTTGGATTCTCCCTATTTGAAGTACCTTGATATGGTGGATCCATATAAACTAAATCTCCTTGCTTGGTTAATGCCAAGATTTCTTTATAATCTTTGCTTGTAAAATACGTTTTTCCCTTCAACAATTTTGATATTTTAAAAGCATTATCGGATATTATTTGAGGCTTTGTTCCATATCTCCTTTTATCACATGATTGATTTAATTCGCCACGAACATTATAGCGGACAGCACCTTTAACCACTCTTGCCAACAAAAACAACATTCTAGCAGAATCTTTCATTCCACAATTAAATTCTTCTCTAACCTTGTAAAAATAATCTATATTATTCTGATTAGATTGAAACTGCCCTTCCCATATATCCAAATACTCATCTACTAATTTTTCAGGAAAATTTACACATTCCTCCATCATATTTATCAACGGTTCGTTTATATCATTAACCCAAAATTTATCACATTTATTTTCAGCTGCCGTCAAAATTGATATTGCACATGTTCCTGAAAATGGTTCTATTAATCTATCAAACTTATCTGGAAAAAATTTTATAATCTCAGGAGCAATAACTCTTTTGCTTCCTTGATATTGAACCAAATGTGGCACTTTCATTATAATCTCCTCAATTCTAAAACAATTTTCCTTTTGTTATAATATTCTTACTTATATAATCGTTCTTTCGATCGTAAGCTAACCACAAATTTAAAAATAGCATATTCCGTTTACTAATTATAACAATATGCTTCTCTATCACTAATGCAAAATAAATATCCTTTCTTTTACCACTACAGTATATCAGAAGTGATGTATTTCTTCAATCAAAAATTATCAAGATCTGCCTTCGTTGCCAATTCCATAGTTCCTCAATTTTCACTTCCATGACAACAGATCTTTTCAGTTTTCAATAAAAGAACAGCAAGTCTATTTTGTATTCTTTTTTATATTTGAACGATAAAGATACAAAACGCCAGCATCACTTTTGTACTCTTAAATCCTTGCAAAATAAGTATTTCAGACGTTCTAAAGCGTAACAATACCCCATAACCATATTTCCTTGGCAAATGCGAATTTATCTATATCCAGTTTTTATATATTCTATCAGTGTTTCTAAATCATCAAAATCGTCATAATCGCCATTTATACCATCTCGGTGATAAACAATCCCATTTTTCTCGTTCCTTTCAAGGCAGTCTAAAAGATAATCTTCGCCATATCTTCTGGCAAATTCAGTAAATGCATATGGTTTTATTTTACCCAGTAAACCTTTTCTGCACTTTTCATTACACTTGTAACAGTGATCTATTCTCTTAGAAACAGAACATTGTCTATTTTCGCACCAGTCTTTGTCTGGACACTCACCGGAATCACAACCACCACAAGTCGTATTTTCAGAACACAAACAACAGGCAAGTCCACAGCGAGCAATTCCTAACTTTCGTTTCATAAACATTCCCCCATCTTTGATTTGTTGTTCTAAGTATAACATATCCTCATACCGTTTGCCATAAATAACAAAAAATACAAGGCACAGCTTCCGCCATGCCTCACACTTTTTATCATTCCAACACTCTCTCGATTTCTGCTTCTGCCCTTTCAAGTCATTCTGCTTCTCCTGCTTCTCATAAAAACGATTTCGCTCTTTACAGATTTCTATTATACACTCTGCGCCCTAAAACAGATACTACAAAAAGAAAGACACCATCCAGTAAAATTCTACACTCTAAGCTTCGTCCCCTTGCCATCTCTATTGGTAAGTTTTATTCTGGACAGTGATATCTTCTTCTCTTTATATTCAATCGCCTCTTCCTCTCCCATAAGCAGATAACATTCCTCCACCTTATCCTTAGCTCCGAGCTGTATTGCCCTCACACCGACAGCTCCTTTTTTCTTTTCAGGCACCTCAGAGATTGGGAAGCGCAAAAATACTCCCTCCTCTGTCCTAAGTATCAGCTCCTTCTCCTGCTCTATTCTGTCCACACGCAACACTTTATCATCATCGGCAAGCTTTGTCGCCACCACTGTCCTTCTTGTAACATCAAACTCCTCCGCTGCCACCTGCTTTATCATTCCCTGCTCTGTAGTAAATAATAGCATATGTCCCTTTAAGTACCCCATAGGGAACAATCCCGCAATACGCTCACCTGAGCTGGAATAATTTCCAAGATTATCAATAGGCTGCCCTTTGTCCTTCAGCTTTCCTGCAGGAATATCAAACACTTTCACCTGATGCAGCACGCCTGTATCCGTAAAAAGGCAGATGCGATCTGTGTTCATACAGCGCTGCACATATTTGTTCTCACTGTCCACTGCCTCTTGATTTCTCTCATAGACCGAGGTATCCAGCGTCTTGGCATAGCCGAAGCGATCCATAATAAAGACTACCTCCTGCTCCGCCACGGCCTCCTCCATATAGACAGCCTCCTCCCGGTTCTCAACGACCGTTCTGCGCTCTAGGGAAAATTCCTTTCGTATCGCCTCCAGATCCTTCTTGATCACCTTGATCATAGAAGAATGATTTTCCAAAATATCCTGATAATTAGCTATATTTTTTAATATCGCGGCATATTCCTTTTGCAGTGCCTGAAGCTCCAAGCCAATTAATTTTTGCAGCCGCAGCTCTAGGATAGCTGTCGCCTGTCTCTCAGTAAAATTAAGCTTTTTCGCTGCCTTCTCCGAGGTCTTTGTCTTAAACTGAATACCAGATGTATCTCCAGAGATCAGACATGCCTTTACTTCTTTTAATGATTTGCTTCCGCGGATAATCTCAATGATCAGATCCAGAATATCATACGCGCGGATCAAGCCCTCGCGCACTTCCTTTTTCTCAATCTCTTTATCAAGCAAATATTTGTATTTTCTGGATGCAAGCTCAATCTGAAAATCGACATGATGTGCAATAATGTCCTTAAGGCTTAACCTCTCCGGCTTTCCGTCCGCGATAGCTAACATATTGACGCCAAAGGTGTCCTCAAGCTTTGTCTTTTTATAGAGTAAATTTAAGAGCTTGTCTGTATCTGTATTTTTTCGGATCTCCAAAACAATACGAAGCCCCTCCTTGGAGCTCTCATTTGATATATCAAGAATATCCGTCGTCTTTTTCGTCTCAACAAGCGCCGCAACATCCGACAGAAACTTACCCAGATTAGATCCTATCATGGTGTACGGGATCTCTGTGATTATAATTCGATCTTTATCACCCTTTTTCTTTCCCCGCTCCACCTCCGCCTTTCCGCGAATCTTTATTTTGCCACTCCCCGTCTCATAGATCTCTGCCAGCTCTTTTTCATTGATCACAATACCACCGGTGGGAAAGTCAGGTCCCTTTATATAATTCATCAACTCCGGGACGGTAATCTCAGCATTGTCCAGATATGCCTCCACCGCAAGGATCACTTCGCTCAAATTATGTGGAGGGATAGAGGTGGTCATACCTACCGCAATGCCGTCCGCACCGTTGACGAGCAGGTTTGGCACGCGCACCGGAAGCACCTCCGGCTCCTTTTCTGTCTCATCAAAGTTAGGAAGGAAATTAATAATGTCCTTATCCAGATCCTTAAGATAAACCTCCTGTGTAAACTTCTTAAGCCGAGCCTCCGTATAGCGCATGGCTGCGGCCCCATCCCCCTCGATAGAGCCAAAGTTCCCATGTCCGTCAACCAAGGCCATTCCCTTTTTAAAATCCTGCTCCAACACCACCAAGGCTTCATAGATGGAGCTGTCACCATGAGGGTGATACTTACCCATGGTATCCCCGACAATTCTCGCGGATTTTCTGTGAGGCTTGTCGTACTGTAGACCAAGCTCCGACATCGCATATAGCACGCGGCGCTGCACTGGCTTAAGCCCGTCCCTGACATCTGGGATCGCCCTCGCCGTTATGACGCTCATCGCATAATCTACAAAACTTTTCTGCATTACCTCTGCATATTCTGTCGTAATAATCTGTTCCGCCATACCAATTCCCCTCTTTTATGCATCAATCTCCGCCTCGTTCGCATGCTCATAGATAAAACTTCTTCTCGGAACGACATCTGTCCCCATCAGCACGCTGGTAATATCTGAGGCGAGCTTGCCATCCTCTATCTCCACCCGCTTTAATTTACGGGTCTCTGGATCAAGCGTCGTCTCCCAAAGCTGGCTGGCGTCCATCTCGCCAAGACCCTTATAGCGCTGAAGCGTAAAATTTTTATGTGTCTTTCTATATTTTTCAAGTGCCTTGTCATCATATAGATACTCTGCCGCACCTCGCGCCGGCTGTGTCTTATACAGCGGAGGCATGGCAATGTACACATGCCCTTCATAGATAAGTTCAGGCATAAAGCGGTAAAACAAAGTGAGAAGAAGTGTACAGATATGGGCGCCGTCCACATCGGCATCTGCCATAATAATAATCTTATTATACCGCAGCTTTGAGATATCAAAATCATTCCCATACCCCTCTGAAAATCCACAGCCAAAGGCATTGATCATAGTCTGAATCTCTGCGTTGGCAAGCACCTTATCCATGGTCGCCTTCTCCACATTTAAGATCTTTCCGCGAATTGGAAGAATTGCCTGATACATTCTGTTTCTTGCCGTCTTAGCAGAGCCCCCGGCAGAATCTCCCTCCACAATAAATATCTCGCATTTTGACGGATCTCTGCTCTCACAATTTGCGAGTTTTCCGTTGGAATCAAAGGAAAAGCGGGGCTTAGAAAGCAGGTTCGTCTTTGCCTTCTCCTCCGCCTTTCGTATCCTCGCTGATTTTTCTGCACAGCCAATCACACTTTTTAACATCTCCAGATTTCTGTCAAAATAGCGCACCAGCTCCTCATTTGCCACCTGTGCTGTCGCCCTGTTCGCGTCTGGATTATCGAGCTTCGTCTTTGTCTGCCCCTCAAAGCGAGGATCTGGGTGTTTGATGGACAGCACAGCCGTCATGCCATTGCGCACATCTGCCCCCGTAAAGTTTACATCCTTCTCCTTTAATATGCCAAGCTCCCTCGCATAGCTGTTAATAATTGTCGTGCACACCGTCTTAAAGCCAGTGATATGTGTGCCACCCTCCTGCGTATAGATATTATTACAAAAACCTAAGATATTCTCCTGAAATTCATTGATGTACTGAAAGGCAGCTTCCACAATAATCCCCTCTGATTCTCCTTTAAAGGAAATTATATCTGTCACCGCTTCCTTTCCCTCGTTCAGCGCCTTCACAAAGCCACTGATCCCCGCTTCCTCATGAAAGACAACCTGCTCCTCCTCCCCGACACGCTTATTCTCAAAATAGATGGTAAGCATTGGATTTAGATATGCTGTCTCATGCATACGGTTTTTCACGGCATCCGCCTTAAAACGTATCTTCTCAAAGATCTCCTCATCTGGCAAGAAATTTACTGTCGTTCCTGTAGCCCTCGTCTTTCCCATTACGGGAAGAAGACCATCCACCAGATCCACCACAGGAACGCCACGCTCATAACGATCATGGTGAATCGCTCCATCCTTTGCAATCTGAATATCCATATAGGTAGACAACGCATTTACTACGGAGGAGCCTACCCCATGCAGTCCGCCGGAAGTCTTATACGCGCCATCACCAAATTTTCCACCGGCATGTAAAGTAGTATAGACTATGCGCGCTGCCGGAAGCCCCTTCGGGTGCATGTCCACCGGAACACCTCTGCCGTTGTCGCGCACCGTCGCTGAGCCGTCCTGCTCAAGCGTTACCCAGATAGAATCACAGTAGCCATTCAGATGCTCGTCCACGGCATTGTCAACAATCTCGTAGATCAGATGGTTCAGTCCCTTTGTCGACACACTTCCAATATACATGCCGGGTCTCTTTCGCACTGCCTCAAGCCCCTCCAAAACAGTGATGCTGCCCGCATCATAGCCTGTCTTTTCCTTCTTTGCCATTTCTCCATTCCTTTCCTACTAAAACTTCCTGTCTGACAGAAATTATTCTTAATAAATTCCGCCAACCCCCAGATCTGTGTCAAGTGTATTCATATTATAGAGAAGCAACACATCCTTGACTTTCGGATTTTGATTGATAAGCTCACTGGCTGCCTCTTTATAAAATCTGGGATCTATCACATATATTTTCTTATAATGCTTTATCAAAAACGGAACCATGCAGTTTGCATAGCTATCCTTAATTAGCACCAGCTCCTCCTCTGTATCTATCGTCTCATTTGTGATCTCAATCAATGGATGAATATTATTAAGAAAATAAGAATATTTGTCCTTTTTATCCAGATACTCCTCCGCATAAAGAGAATCTGTCTGTTCCTTAGTATCCGTATAAGAAACGGTAAGCTTTTCTTTTGGATCAACATAGATGCTGATTGCATCACCATCGCGCAAATAATCATTGACCTTGGAGTAGATTGTTCCCTTAAATTCCTCCGTCACAACCTTTTTCTCAAGGCTCTCCAAGCGCACATGTTCAAAACCTTTCGCCTTACAAAATTCAAGATAGGCAACATAAGCCCCATAGCTGGTCCAGTGATGATCCGTTCGATAATAAAGAGGCTCTTTCTCATCTCTTAAGGAAAGAAGCGCCTCCTCAATCGGTATTGATACACAACCTGCCTTCTCATAGATCTGCGATATCGTATCCAGTTGACTGTTGATAGGCGCGCCCTCTGGCAATTTATCCGCATATATGCACGAAGCTGTCGGTACTAGCATTAGATATACCTCTGCCTGCTCTGTCGCCTCCTTCAGTCCCCGAAAGGAACGGATAATCTTCTCAGTATTCTGAGGCTGTTTATACTTCTCTATCAGATAACCATCCTCAGCTATATAGATCCCGTTGATCTCCTGTCTGCCAAGACATAGCTCCACGCCTGTCTTAACCCCCATAAAAAAATCGCGGAATGGAAAATGATCCGACAGATAGCTTTCCAGATCTGCAGTAAAATCACCTTCCTTTAGCGCCTCCCACGAAAATTTCGGAAAAGAAGAAAGATAGCGGTTTTCCTGTTCTGAAAATTCTCTTTTTTTACCAACACACAACAGAATCGACAAAGACAGAACAAAGCCACCCGTCAGAATCGCTGTAAGCTTTTTACTTAAATACAAACCCTTCATAATAGAATAAGCGTCTCCTCCCTATTGTAAAACGGATTGTACAATGCACACTTAAAACCGAAAATACAAGAACGGATTGTATGTATCCCCCACCAAATATGCCAC
This sequence comes from uncultured Lachnospiraceae bacterium, assembly GCA_910588535.1. Taxonomy (GTDB): domain Bacteria; phylum Bacillota; class Clostridia; order Lachnospirales; family Lachnospiraceae; genus RGIG8607. The sequence goes on from CAJUOO010000009.1 coordinate 36,241, forward strand.
GGTCAAAACAAACAGCGCCAGATATAGTGCTACTCTAGCCCCCGCTGCCATCTTTGTCATACCGCCCCTCCAGCCTTCAATCTGTCTAACACACCAAGGATACACCGGCATCGCAAACAAAGCTGCCACTGCCAAAAGCACGCTACTACCTCTCAAGTAATAGAAAAATGCTCCATCAATCAGAGAATTTCCCGCCACATGAAACATAAGAGCCATATATGACCCAAGTTGTGACATATCATCAAATACAAACACAGTAAAACCAAATACAACAATACTGATGGTATATAGATGCTGCATCAAGCGCGGCAGCTTTTTCAGATGTGCACCCCACACATATTTCTCCAATCCAAGCAGCAGACCATAATACAGCCCCCACAGTATAAAGTTCCACGCTGCGCCATGCCACAATCCCGTTAAAAACCACACTACCGCTATATTCCTGAGATGCTTCCACACACCCCTTCGATTTCCACCAAGCGGAATATAGATATAATCCCGAAACCACGTGGAGAGTGATATATGCCATCTCCTCCAAAAATCCGTGATCGATACAGCATAGAGCGGATAATGAAAATTTTCTAGATAGTGAAATCCAAGCATCTGCCCCATGCCGATCGCCATATCGCTGTATGCGCTAAAATCAAAATATAGCTGCAGTGTAAAGGCCACCGCTCCCAGCCATGCCGTGGCAACTGATGCCTGTGTGCTGGGAAGTACGCGGATCAGCTCCCAGAGTGCTCCGACATTATTCGCTATCAATACCTTTTTAAACAATCCCTGCAAAAACCTTGTAAAGCCTTCATAAAAACCCTTTTTATCTATAATTCTGCTGTGAAGCTCCTGCTGCACCGTCGCGAAGCGGACAATCGGTCCCGCAATCAGCTGCGGAAACATAGATACATATGTCAGATAAGTAAAGTAATTCCTCTCTGGCTCTACCTCCCGGCGGTACAGATCAATACTATAGCTCATAGTCTGGAAAGTAAAAAAACTGATTCCTATAGGGAGCGCAACTCCCGGCTTAGGAAGTGACAGTCCACCGATCTGGTTGATCGTGTGGATCAAAAAATCTGCATATTTAAAAAAACCAAGCATAGACAAATTTATGCCGACAGAAGTCCACAAAAAAATCCTTCTTCTGCTCTTCACATTTCCATACTTTGTCATCAGCAGACCATTTCCATAGTCCACAAAAGATGCAAAAAGCATCAAAAGAATATAAACCGGCTCTCCCCACGCATAAAACAACAAACTAAAAAAAAGCAGGATATAGTTTTTCGCCTTGATTGGAACAAGATAATATAAAATCAGAAATATCGGAAAAAAGAAGAATAAAAATGGTATACTGCTAAAAACCATGCCGTCTCCTCTCTATTTGATATACTGTTCTATAATAGTCTTAATCTCTTCTGCTTTCTCGGAAATCACCAGATAGATATAATCGTCTACTACCTGAAGCTCACCCTTTTCCACAATCTTAAACTGCTCAGGTAGATAATTCTCAAGCTCTGCCTTTTTATGCTCTATCATAGTCTCAAGGGCTTCTTTCAGCGTCTCCTTGTCTGTCTCCGGCTTTGCCTTCATCATAATCACTGTATCTGCATAGATAACCTCTTCCGCGTTGGTAAAGACATATTCTTCAAGCCCTGCCAGATCAATCCCAAAATAATTCGCGATATAATTATCATTTAGTACCACCATCTTCGGCAGCTCCACACCCTCCTCAATCTCTTTATATATATCAGAGAGTGCCTTCTCCTCCGTCCGCTCTGTGACAGTCGCCTCCGCGGGCGTCACCTGCTGATTTTCCCTTGATTGGCAGCCTGACAGGACAAGTCCTGCCATTCCTGCCGCAATCAGTATCCTTCTATATGCTTTGTTCATTCGTGCTCTCCTTCTGTTTCCTGCGCTGATTGTGACTCGGACTCATCTGGCTGCTCGCCTGTTCCAGTTTCCACCTCTCCTGATTCAGTCTCTGTCTCAGGCTCTGGCAATTCAAGCCAATAATTGCCACCACTTGCATAACCTCTCAGCACCTTGGTCCATATCTCATAAGCTGCATAAGTTTGATGCACATAGTCATCACTGCACAGCTCTTTTTTAAGCCCGCCGTCCTCACCTATCAAAAAGTTTGCAATATCAATATATTCTGCTGCTCCTGTCTCACAGTATTCCTTCATCTTTTCGTTGAGCAGACGAATATTTTCATTATTCAATTTTCCCTTCTCACTTCCCGTCAGCATATTTGTGGTGCTGATCACATAGATAGAGACATTGGGATTCACCTCCTGAATCTTCTCTATCACAGTAAGATAATTCTCACAAGCGCCATCCACACCCTCCATGCCAATATCATTCAGTCCAAAAAACAAAAATACCTTCTCCGCGCCCATCATCGAGATAGAATCCCAGATATAGCGCTGTTCTCCCTGATAGATTGGATGGATGGTATCCTTGCTGATCTCATTGAGCGCCATCCTTACAGAAAAGCTTCCCGAAACCAAAAACTCTGGTCCTCCAAGAAAACCTGCTGGCTGCCCCATCACAAAATTCCGAAAGCCCATCATAACAGAGTCCCCGATAAATACAGAATGTTCAAAAAATTTATCTGCCTCCTCTGTCATAATAAAGTAGTCCGCTGACGGAGGCAGCTTGCCAGATCTTATCGATCCAGTCTCCATCTGAGCCTCCGTTGTCGGTTCTTCTGTTGTAGGCTCCTCTGTCGTTGGCTCTTGTGTTATCTCCTCTGTCAATACTTCTGTATCTACTTCCTGTTCTGGATCATCCGTCTCTGCGATCGCCTGATCCGTTGTATATTTATAATAGCAGAAGGTTCCCACGCCCACAACCAACACCACTGCACATGCCACCGCCGCTATAATTTTTCTATTTCTATTTCTGTATCTATTCCTATTTCGTTTCCTTCTCTTTGCCATTGTAATTCGCTGTCCTTCTTCTATTCAAACCTGTATTTCTCTCATTTTATACATTATGTGCTCAGAATATGCCCTCTCCTGTATATACCATCTTCGCTGGACCTGTCATATAGACGCAGTTATCCTCTGGATTCCACCTAATGGAAAGGCTTCCGCCCAACAGCTCTACTTCTATCTCCCTGTCCACATATCCATTCAACATCGCTGCCACTGCACTGGCACACGCACCTGTCCCACAGGCAAGCGTCTCACCGCTCCCCCGCTCCCACACGCGCATCTTCATATGATTTCTATCAATAATCTCCACAAACTCAGTATTAATCCTATTAGGAAATTTCTCATGTTTCTCAAAACAAGGCCCTAGCTCTGCAAGATCCAATCCATCCACATCCTTCACAAACGTTACCGCATGAGGATTCCCCATCGACACACAGGTGATCGGATACTCCCGGTCCCCCACTGCCAGCAGCACAGACTTTACTGGATTCTCCTCAAAAAGAACTGGAATCTGATCTGGCTGAAAAACTGGCTCTCCCATATTCACCGTCACCATCGCAACCTGCTTTGAGCTCTCGTCAATTTGAAGCTTTAATGTCTTGACACCTGCAAGTGTATCCACCGTCAAAGTAGTTTTATTCACAATTCCATTGTCATAAACATACTTACCGACACAGCGAATCCCATTCCCACACATCTCTCCGCGGGAACCATCCATATTATACATCTCCATCTCACAGTCCGCCACCTTAGATGGTTTAATTAAGATAAGCCCATCCGATCCAATGCCAAAATGCCTGTCACTCACACGAATGGCAAGCTCACTCGGATCTTTCACCTGTTCCTTAAAGCAATCTATATATACATAGTCATTTCCTATTCCATGCATCTTTGTAAACTTCATTCACTCTGCCCTCTTTGTGCAACCCCATATTCCTACAGATTAATTATATAGCCTAAATTCAAAAATCTCAACACTATTTTTCCGTATTTAAAAAATCTTATGATTTTTCTTTTTTTGAGGAAACCAGACAAGTATAACTACATATTATGAAATTGTAAATCAAATATATATGGAGGACTCAAAAAATGAGTGACTTAGCAGCAACAAATTGTGGCGGAAATTGTGGATGTGGTTGTGAGGGAGGAAACAATAGCTGTAACCTTCTCTTCCTTATCTTAATCTTGAGCTGCTGTGGCGGCGGATTTGGTGGTTCCTGTGGCGGTTCCTGCTCCAATGGCGGGTTCGGCGGAGATTGTGGCTGCCTGATCCTTATCCTGCTTCTTCTGTGCGGCGGTTTTGGTGGCGGTTCCTGCGGCTGCGGCTCCATCTGCTAATTTCCAGCAAGCTGGGAGTTTCCTCCCGCTCATGCTCCATGCGCGGTCTACCTTAGCTGCATAACATGTCTTCCGCGCATATATGCATAAAAGTATTTAAAAATGACCTAGTGCCCGCTAGGTCATTTTTATTTTAAGAATTTGTTTGTTCCTCTATCTCACTAATTAATGAAGCGCAGAGTAACACAGTCAAATAATTTTCCTGTTCATTCTCCCGCATTTTCTGCTTTCTTCTCATACATTCCTCATCAATACCATAGACAGTATTTCCGTTCACATACAATGGATGTCTCACTTCATATGTTCTTCCTTTCTTTTTTTCTTTCCTATTAGTATATGTCGCTTTCCTTTCGATCGTATCATACTTCACTGTTCTCCTTCATATAATTATCAAAAATAAGGAAAGGAACCTTGTAAAATGGATACCTCAAAAGAATTGACCGAATTTGACGGTCTGATCTGTGACCATCACCTGCAGATGATGAAAGCTGCTATTCCCTATATGCCAGCCTACGGACAACAGATACTCTCTATCTATGCCAAGAGCCTAGAGCTCTCCAACACATTAAAATTATTAAACAGAGAAGGAAGCAGAAGTGTAGGGATCTGCTCAATATCGGAAAATAAGCGAAATACCACAGAACTACTAAATGCCATCAAAAAATATTGTACAGACAGCGAGAGGGAACTTCTGGATCTCTTTATGAATTTTTTCAGCGCCTTCCGCATGTACCACACCTACCGTGAGCTTTTCCCCGGCGAGACACCACCTGAGGAGAAGAATACTCCATCTGGCGGCCCCGCTGTCAATCCCGTGGAAACTCTGAAAAACATGCTGTCGCCAGAGCAGAAAACTATGTTAGATACGTATTCCTCTCTGCTCTCCTCTACAAGATAACAGCAGAAGCAATTATTGGAAAAGGAGGTAAAATCTTGGATAACAACTGGATGAATAACCCTGCTTTTAAGGATATTAATCCACAAAAGCTTCTTTTATTAAACCAGCTTCTGGGACAGGCAAGCTCCAAATCAAAGGAGGAGTTAATTCCTTTTTTTATCGCAGCCTCCTCAAAAGCCAGCTCGATGGGAATGTCATTCAATGATGCTGAGACGGACCTTATTATCACAGCGCTGACCTCCAATATGTCAGAACAGGACAAAAACCGAGTGGAGACAATTCGCAAGCTTACAAAGATGCTTTCAGAACAACAGAAAAGATAACATCTATAAGAAAACAATACAATAATCAAGAGACAGCAAAGTTATATAACCATGCTGTCTCTTTGTATTTTCTTCTATATAACACAACCAATATAGTAAATTTATTATATTCAATTGTTTTCATTTTACCAAAATTATGTTATACTTTTGTAGACAATCTTCAAAAAGTGGGAATACTGTAGGGATCTCTTTCAATCCAACCACTTATCAGATTACGATCGATTTTATACGAAACGGAGGTAATACAATGTTTTCTTTTGATGAAGTACAGACATTTGACCCAGAGATTGCTCAGGCGATCGAGAATGAGACAAGCCGGCAGAACAGCCATATTGAGCTTATTGCATCAGAGAATTTTGTGAGCAAAGCTGTGATGGCAGCGATGGGAAGTCCGCTGACAAACAAATATGCAGAAGGCTATCCGGCAAAAAGATACTATGGCGGCTGTGATTATGTCGACGTGGTGGAGACTATTGCAATCGAGCGCGCAAAAGAACTATTTGGCTGTGATTATGCAAATGTTCAGCCTCATTCTGGCGCACAGGCAAATATGGCGGTATTTTTTGCTATTGTAAAGCCGGGTGATACCGTGATGGGAATGAACCTCAATCATGGTGGTCATCTGACACACGGAAGCCCTGTGAATATGTCAGGCTCCTATTTTAATATTGTACCTTATGGTGTAAATGATGATGGCTTTATCGATTATGATGAGCTTAGAAGAATCGCTCTGGAAGCAAAACCAAAGCTGATAGTCGCAGGAGCAAGTGCTTATGCGCGCACCATAGATTTCAAGAAATTCAGAGAAGTTGCCGATGAAGTGGGCGCTGTCTTGATGGTTGATATGGCTCATATCGCAGGACTTGTGGCTGCTGGACTTCATCCGAGCCCCATTCCTTACGCGGATGTTGTCACAACAACCACTCATAAAACTCTGAGAGGACCAAGAGGTGGCATGATTTTGGCGAATGAGGAAGCGGCAAAAAAATATAATTTTAACAAAGCCATCTTCCCCGGAATCCAAGGTGGACCCCTGATGCATGTGATAGCAGCAAAGGCAGTTAGCTTTAAAGAAGCTCTTTCACCAGAATTTAAAATATATCAGCAGCAGATTGTAAAAAATGCAAAAGCTCTTGCATCAAATCTGATAGAAAGAGACTTTAAGATTGTGAGCGGCGGCACAGACAACCACCTTATGTTAGTCGATTTGCAAAACTGGAATGTCACTGGCAAGGAAGCGGAGAAACTTTTGGATGCTGCCAATATAACCTGCAACAAAAACACCATTCCAAATGATCCGCAATCACCATTTGTCACCAGCGGTATTCGCCTTGGAACACCTGCAGTCACCACAAGAGGTATGAAGGAAGCTGATATGGAAATCATCGCTGAAGCGATCACATTGGTTATCAAAGATGTGGAAGCCAATAAAGAAAAAGCGATGGCGTTAGTAAAAGGGCTTACGGATAAATATCCACTTTATTAAAATCCATTGTTTATGCGCAGGGCCATGTAGAGAAATTAACAGTGAAAACGGCATGCGCGACGAGTAAGGGGAAAATTATTCCCCTACTCGATCTCGTACCTATCATTTTGAACTGATATTATCCAATTGACACTATAAATCTGAAATGGAGGAGAAAAATGAATACATACTGGTCACAATATGTGCAAAAAACAGAAGAACTCTATTTATCACGTGCATTAAAATTTCATAAAGGAAACATTGATAAATGGATAGATGTTATGCAATTGCGCGATGAAATGGAAATCCTCGAAGTAGGCTGTGCGGGAGGTCTTCTTTGCCATCGGTTAAAGGAACAGCTTCCAAATGCCAAGATAACAGGTTTAGACTTTGATATTGGACATATCGATTATGCGAAAAAGAAAACAGAAGAATTAAAGCTTCAATGTAATTTTATTGCGGGGGATGCAACTAATTTGCCATTTGAGAATGATATATTTGACACTTGTTATTCCCATACTGTAATAAATTTCTGTGATCCTGCAAGATTTGTAGGAGAACAATATCGAGTGCTTAAGCCCGGTGGTAGGATAATAATTATGGATGTCTATAACAAAGGTTTAAAGCCAGAAGAGTGGATACCAACTGATACATGTGAAGAAAAGGAGCTTTTTGACAAAGTATGGGCGGCAGCATCTGCCAACCCCCATAGTCAAATCAAGCGATACGAAAACCGAACGGAAAAATATTTTGCTTATCTTGCAGAGCAAGGATTTCATAATCTTTCCATTGATGCGATGGCCACAGTAAATTATGCTCCGAATTGTGATAATATTGATGATGAAATGGCGCGAGCTCAGATCAATGATGATAGAATAACTGAACTTAGCAGTGTGGAAAAAGCATATAAGATGGCACCTGATGGGATCAGTAAAGCAGAATATCAAACTTTACTTGATATGATCAATCGAAGATACGACAAAGAAATTTTGCAATATGAAAATGGGGATAAACATTGGAACTTCCGTATTACAACTACTGTGTTAATAAGTGGAGTAAAACCTATATAAAATGATTACAAGACGAAAAGAGATGGTGAACTTGAAAAGTCCGTGTAGCCAGTCCACTGTTTTAATTGGTTCCTAAAAGATCACTGATAATCTAATATCACTGATTCATTCATATACTAATAAATTATATAATTACGAGAGAATATTTACGAATTTGCTTGGAGGTTCTCTATGTTTTTTTACTATATTTTATTTATCAATCTACTTTCTTTTTCTTTTATGGGTATTGACAAGTATAAAGCAATTCATCATAAATGGCGTATTTCTGAAAAAACTTTATTTGTATCTGCTCTTTTGCTTGGAAGTGTGGGAAGTATTGCGGGCATGTATGTTTTCCGTCACAAAACCAAACATAAACAATTTGTATATGGTATGCCAGCTATCTTTCTTTTTCAGCTTTTATTCTTTCTCTTGTGGCTTTACACTTCGGGTGCTTTAAAGTGATCTTGAAAGCTTTTCAGGCAGCTTTGATTTTTTGAATGATCTAAAACGGCAAAGATAATAGTCTCAAATGTACCTGAAAAATATTCTGTTATATGCTCTTTCCACCATGTGGCGATCTGTTCGGGATCGTTTCGGAATACACCACAGCCATATGCCCCCAACACAAGATGTTGACATTCTTGTCTTGCAAAAATAGCAAGCGCGAGTTTCATGCGGCGCTTCATTGCTTTTTCTGCCTGTGCCTTATCTTCTCCTTTTAATATTACTTGGCCCATATTGACAGCAGGAAGTGTTAGCACAGAAGCTATCATAGGGCTGTGAAGCCGAAATCTGCCATCGCGAAAAAATACAACATCAGGTGAATAGATCGCATGATCTGTGTATATCATGCTGCGGCAAGCTCGATTATTTTTATAATATTCTTCCTGTGAGAGCAAAGAATAATATAGACAGCTCGACGCGGCAAGGCTCTCCTCCTGTGCCATGGCACCTCCGATAAAACCGCCGCCCGGATTTTTCGCGCTGGCAAAATTAAGAATAGATGGCTTTTTTCCCATTTCGGAAAGAGTGAGAATTGCCTCTACAGTTGAACAATCCCACACTTCCAGCTTTGTTTTGTTGGTTGTCCTGCTGACTGGTGTAGAATAATCTTCCAACAATCGCTCTCCTTGTTCTGGTGAAAACAAAATTGTTTTCTCTATACAAGCTTTTTGTTGTTCTTTGATATCTATCTTTTCTCCATCGAGAACATAATATCCTTTTTCCATAATACCCAGAGTTTCTCTGGCTGTTGCTTTTCGATCCATTGATTCAACCCTCCATATATAGTATACCTTTGTTTATCTCTAACCTCACTCTTTATATAATTTATCCAAATATTGCTCCAATGTCCCATTCTTGGCATATTCTAAAGAATTTACTTGTCGAAAATTATGCTTGTCAATTATCAGTGTATTATCAAATCCAAGAATATAATTGGTAGCTATTTTATAAATAATCTCTGTTGGTGCCAAGCCGTATACTTGTTTTTCTAAAATATGTTTCAATCGCTCTTCTTCTTTTGGAAATCTCTTTTTCATTCCATCACTTTGAAATAATCTTTTAATTATTTCTGTTATATATAACCCGGATTTCATATATAAATCTATAAATGTCTTATCTGGCATATCAAAACATCCCGGATTTTCCTCCTCCAACATATCTACCATTTTTTTCACCACCCATTTTGGCGTAAATATTTGATTCGTTTTTTGTGGAGGAATATAGTCAAAAATATCTTCTGTTTTTTCTTCATCAAAATAATTTGCCAATTCTTTTTTTAACCGCATAAATTCTATAATAGAATCATGAAATACAACGGAATCAAAAAGCTTTCCACCAAATTGTTCTTCTTGACCAGTCTGCTCATTCAGATACGATCCTCCATCTCTCAAAAATCGAAATTGTTCCAGAGAGATACTTGTAACTTCCTTAAATACTTCATCAGGAATAATGGTGTCAAAATTCTCTAATGTCACATCATCACTTCCATAAGCCATAAGAAACGAGGGTATTGTTCTGGAAAAGCCTCTTAAATGATCTCGCACGGAATCTTCAATTCCTTTCTTTTCTCTCTCTTTTTTATTGGTTTCAACAGTTCTTACAACTTCCTCGCTGGCAGCTTTTACAAAATTATTGATTGATGTGCTCAACGTCTCCTGCAGCCTTGTCACTGCCTCTTCTTGTCTTTTATTATATTCCTGATTGACTCTATACTCATTCTTTTCATTTAAGCAATCACTGAGAGCCTCTGCTCTTTCCTTCTCAATTGTATTTTTTTCTATTGTATAATTGCTGATCACTTTATTCACTAGATAATCTGTTTCATCTTTTAATTTACGTTCTATTTGATTCCTGTCAGATAGTTTCATATCAGAGGCATAGTTATCTTTTGCTATATCTAAGATGGTTTTAATTGTCTCTTTATGAAACACTTCCTTTAATTGTGCGACGGAATCTGTTTTCTCCTGTTCGGTCATATCAAAGTTAGAGATCATACAATCAATTTTTTCGGGTATTGTCTCATAAATTTTCCTTCCAAATAATTCTGCTGATTTTCCAATTACATATCCCTCTTCCAGAGATACCTCTCCTTCTTTATTTAAGGAAAGAGTTTCTAATGTACTGGACAGCTCTGGCATTTTACTTGGATCTTGAGTGGGAGTAAAAGAGGTAATAATATCAATCACTTCCTGTGGTGCATGAAAGATATGAGAGATATTTTGAAATAGAAAATCACTCATAAATCCGCGACGCACTACTTCTTGTGAGCGAATTTTTCTCGGAATAGATAATACATGCTCTGCGTCAAGCTCTACCATCTCTCCATTTTCCTCTTCACCAATTACTGGGAAGAAATTAAGTAGCTCCCCAACATTATCTTTACGTGTTTCACTATCCCCTCGACCATCAGAAGTTTTTGCTGATAAATCATTCGCAAACTCCTCAAATATTGTAAGCGTGCGAGCTGGATCAAAATCAAATACATAGGCATTGTCTTTTCGATAAAACATGCCATTATTTGAAAAAAGACATGGATTCTGTGCACGAAATGCTGCCTGCATATATAAAGATGGACTTTTCATATTACTTAACATAAGAACTGCTGTCCATTCTGGTACTGTCACACCAGTTGTTAATTGTCCAACAGAAAGTGTTATCGTTTTATCATATCTTTTTACAGCCTCCACCACTTTATCAAAAGATTTTTTACTTTCTTCTTCCTCTCCTAATTTCCCATCTCCTGCTGCAAGTATTATCTTATATTCCTTAAAAATTGGATGTTGTTCTAATTTTTCTGCCAATGCTTTTGCACTGTCCACGCGATTTAAAAGCCAAAATGTATGCTTTAATTCCTCGCGCAATTCATTGGTTGAAAATGGATATTTTTTCTGTGTCGTCAACGCATCTAAAAATTTTTCTACTGAAATCTCATGCACAAACTTTCCATTTCTTGTTTCAAAAAATAAATTTAGATCAAATGCATATTCTTCGGTTTCCCCCTGAATCTCAATTCCCTGTTCCAATTGATCTTTTATTACCTCTGACATCTGATAAGTAAACATATTGAGCTGCGGAAGTGTGCTATAAGGATTCTCATCTCCTTTGGACCAATCCCAATTTTGCTTTGCTGATTGTTCATCGACATATGTCCAATTAAATATTGCTTTTTCTGGAAATTTATCATTTGCTATCGCCTTAAATGGTGTACCTGATAGATGTAAGGTAAATTTGCGATTGATATGCTCAAACGCAATATCTGTCTTATATGTATCTACTCCTTCATGTGCCTCATCAATCACAAGTAAATCCCAATTCATATCGGCAACTTCCCGCAGCTTATCATATTCCCCGCCAAAATAAATAGAACCCTTTAAATCTTGCAAACTTACAAACTCAATACAATTATATGGCTGATCTAACTTTAAATTTTTCTTTATATACTCTGTACGAGAAAAAACTAATGCTTTCCCTCTTAAAGAATCTGTACTGCTGACAAAGAAATACCCCGATTCTTTCCCTAAAAATTTAACATAATCAGAATACCATGAGTTTGCAATAGCCGGGCGATTTGTAACTATCAAAACATTTTGAGCCTTTATTCTTTTACATAACTCATAGACAGAAAGAGTTTTTCCAAATCTCGGTTTTGCATTCCAAAGATATTCTTTCCCATCACCAGATCTATAATATTCCTCCGTCTGTGTTACAGCGAGTTTTTGTTCCTTTCGCAAAAGATACGGAACAACAATATTCTCCGATTTAACTATACCTCGATTAGAACGAAATTCAAAAAACCTTTTTTGAGAATCTTGTCCATTTATATGAAACCATTCATTCTTGCGATTATTTTCCACACCTAATTTTCTTAAATACGTGTGAAAATCTCTGTCGCTAAACGTCTCTCCTGAGCCATCATCATAAACCGCATTGCCTTTCCATTCCTCATGATAAATCACATCAATGGTATGCGCTTGCTGCTTAAGACGCTTTTCCACGGACTGTTCTGTATATCCTATCTTGGTCCACCCATTATGTCTTGCTATTTCAGGAGTTGTATATGCATAAATCATGGGAACAACACGCTTGGTTGTCTTAATTTTAATTTGTGCCATCAATCCATCTCCTTCACTTTCGTTTCTATAAAATTAATTTCCTCGTCAGATAATTTATATTTTTTATAAAGCTGTTTATCTATATCAGCTATGGATGCTGACCAATCAATATCAGATACGAATGAAAAATCTTGCAGTGGAACATATTTCCATTTCTCTGGTGTTATATCTTGAGTAGTTTTTAAAATTCCTAATAAAACTCTTACAAACTTTGTTTTAATATACTTCAATGCTGCTGTTGCTTCCTCTATATGCTCAAATGCCCCTATACTCAAAAATGTTTCTGTTGCTCCAATCATTGGTTCACACAATATTGGTGTTGTCAAAACTTCTCCTAATACTCCAATTCCATTAGCTTTTGGAAGAAAAATTTTATATTTATCTAAATTACTTACTTTATTGATATATTCTCTCCTCACATATTTATAGACTCTTTCATTATTTTCACGCCCTAAAATTTGAATATATTCATATCCATCTTCAGGTTCCTTATCAAAAAAAATTTGTGGTAATCGCTCAAATATATTTGTTGACATATCATAAGCATGTCCTTTACTTAATTGACTAATGGCCTCTGGATGATCACTATGCATTTTTTCTGTCAAACGATATGCCGTACGTGTAATTACTATATCGCTAAAACTTATAAAATTTGTCCTTTTTACTTTTTTCAATATAGTACTTAATTCTTCAAAAATAGTAAATGTTCCAATTGCCTCACACTTTTTCTTTTTATTATGATACGTAATAACTACTCCACCTTTAATATCTGTATTCTTAAATACTTTACTACTTTCCTGCTCATAAAATAATACTTTAAGATACGGATCTTGCAACATTTGCTCATTCCACTGTTTCGGTGTACTCCCTGCATTAAATAAAAATCTTGCCGGATGAATCATTACAACTACTTCTCCAAATTGATAGGCATTTTCCAAAAATTTATGATACACTGGTGGAGCAAACCCTTTATTGTCACCAATTGTTTCATCTTGATAAGGAGGATTGCCAATTACAAAATCAAATTTCATTCTATCTTACCTTCCTTTTCCCAATTCAATATAGAAAAAAGATCTCCCTTTTCTCCAGTCGTATACTTTGCACATAACCTCTGATTGATTCTCGTTCTCTTCTTTCTCATCTACAGATTCAAACAAAGACATCTGATGATATTCTTCTTTCAGAACTCCCACTGGCACAGTTCCCTTTAATCCATCCATCTGCCAGATATTCCAGCTAATAATATTTGCAATTTTGCGAAGATCCGATTGATTCGGTTGCCTGTCCCATCTCTCTTCAAAATACTCAACAAAAGTCATCAGCAAATTAATTCTAGCAATTAATAAGTTATCTCCCTGATATTCATATCCATATACACTTTGAAACGCTCGCACTATCCACTCCATCCATTCCTTCTCATTCGTGGTATTTTCATTTACAATTCGTATCTTTCTATCAAGTATTCCTATTCTCTTAGATATTTTAATTGGATCTCCCGTAGACGTATCATATCTTGAAACTAAATAGGGTGCTTCTCCACATGTAATTTCCAACCGCCTAGAATCCACATAATCATGCCAACTCTTACCTATTTTATCAGGAAAGATTACTCTATCCTGTGTTGGAATCCACTCATGTTCTGCTTGACAATTAAAAACATCCTTATATCCAAACCATTCTTCATCACAAAAATTATTCATCTTATTACATATCCATGCCGGAGTAAATACCTCCGCACTTTTTCTAGTGCGATACACTTGCTGAGCCATATCCTTCAAAATACGAGGTTGAATTATTCGATAATTGATATATAGAAGCTGGTTCTCCGTCATTTGACTATTATCTTTATAAGCCTCACCAAAAGAAGCATAGGAGTCCGTTGCCCAAATTATATTTTTTTTCGTACTTTTATCTTGTAAAAGCTGTTTTAATGTCGTTTGAACTGGATAAGAATCCAACTGAATGAAATCCATTAATCTACTTCCCTCTTCTAAATTTACATAGCTATTCATATTATGCAATATTTTCCTATAAAATACAATCATTACTTTCTACAACACTAATCTACTATATAATTTTAAGTTTATTATATGGCGGGATTTTTTGAGGATACTAACAGAACAGGCTATGTTGTTTTATTGGTATTTCAGATATATTTGTTTTCTATTTCATTCTTTTTGTTCTATACATCATAAAGAATTGTTTTCTATTTTGTGTTTTTAAGAATTTTTCGAATGTCATAGTTTCTTGTAGGATAAGAGTTCTTTTATCATTTTGGGATGAGATCCGTATAGCCCGTCCGCTATTTTCCTCCGTCACCCCGCTCTCGCTTATTGAAAAACGTAACGGATACTAAGCTTGTGAAAAACCTCGCTAACTCCCATCTGCCATCTTTAGCAGGCGTACAAATCAGAACGTGAAATTTAATTTCACACTAGTACCGACGTTTTTCAATAGGTTCCTTGAGGAAAATAGCGGACGGGCTATACTACTTTGCTGAATGTTTCATCAAATTCACTTAAAGGACATAACAGAAATGATACATTAATTCTATACAAGCAGAGGTACAACGTATTATACCTAACTGATAAAACAGTCCGGCGAACTGCCTGTGGTTCTCAAGGAACCTATTGAAAAACACCGGCGCTTAGCGAGGTAGTTTCGAGCTTAGCGTCCGCTGCGTTTTTCACTAAGCGGGAGCGGGGTGACGGAGAACCACAGGCAGTTCGCTGGACGGATCTTTCCAGAAAATGATACAACAGATTTAAAACAACAAATAAAAAATAATATTTTCAGGAGGCTATACTTATATTGTTCTTCGGCGGACTTTTCTCAAAAATAAAAATAGATTTCCATGATGATAATTTATATATTTGTACTGGATAAAATATATATATTTTCAGAAAATATTCTTATTTAATAACAAGTTCGTCTTTTTACTTTTTTATTATCCTTTCTCTTAATATTCCAATTACCCTTCTTTTTGCAGACTAAATTTTTTCGTAAATTGATACATTCTTATATAATATGCAGTGAGAAGTATAACATCTGCTCCCAGCCATGCTGCTATCTCCGCAAAGAATACCGCCTCCGGTCCATAGATGCGCGGAAGTACAAATACCGCTGTTATCCGCATCACAAATTCTGCCACACCAGACAACATAGGAATCATAGTATCCCCCATTCCCTGTAGCGCCGAGCGATACACATATAGAAAATATAATATCACAAGCGGCAGGCTTAATACCAACAAAAAATGATATGCGATGGTGATCGCTTCTGCAACTTGTGCAGGTTCACCTGAGATAAATAATCCCACAATTCTTCTTCCAAATACAATCATTACAGCAGAGATCACGACAGATGTCGCGGCCGCAACCAACATTCCTGCCCTCACTCCATCCTTAATTCTCTTAATATTACCTGCCCCCAGATTCTGCCCTGTATATGTGGTGACAGCAAATCCATACGCTGTCGCCGCTATCTCCAATATCCCATATAATTTATTTGTCGCCGTAAAGCCTGCTATAAACACTACACCAAATCCATTTACCACGCTCTGCACTACCAGACCACCCACAGAGATCACCACTGCTTGAAAAGCGATCGGAACACTTAATTGCAAAAGCCTCCACGCCAAACCAACATCCATTCTCCAATAACTTGTCCGTTTTTCTTCTTTTTCCTCTTGTCTTAGATTGAGATAAGAAATTCTTCTTATTACTGTAATACAATAGACTGCAGAGCATCCCTCCGCGATCACAGTGGCAGCCGCCGCACCTGCAATTCCCATGTGGAAGCCTCCCACAAAAAGAATATCCAGTGCGATATTGACAGAGGAAGATACTATCATGGCATATAAAGGTGCCTTTCCATTCCCCATCGCGCGCAGCACAGACGCCGCCATATTATATGCCATCAAAAGTGGTATACCACAAAACATAATTCTAAGATATAGAATAGAGCTTCCAATAATATCCTCCGGCGTGCTCATCCACACAAGAATGGTATGAAGAGACCACTGGCTCAGAATAAGAAGCAAAACGGCAAGAACAGCGGCGAGAGAGATAGAACAGGCAAAGGCACGGCGAAGCTTCTCCATATTTCCCGCTCCAAACTCCTGTGCAATCTTAATGGAAAATCCCTGTGCAAATCCTGACACCATACCCAGTATCATCCAATTAAGCCAATCGGAGGCGCCAAGTGCCGCAAGTGCCTGCACTCCTAGAATCCTTCCCACCACCATCGTGTCTACCACCGTGTAGAGCTGCTGAAATATATTACCAAGCATAAGAGGGAGAGCAAAAGATGCGATAAGTTTTACCGGGCTTCCCTCCGTCATGTTCTTTATCTTCTCTGCCATGTTATTTATACCAGCCTTCTACCCATCAGCACACCCATGGCAGAAGCCATCATAAGTCCCCGCGTCCAGCCACTGGAATCCCCAAGGCAGTGCAGACCCTTAATATTTGTATCAAATTCCGGCGTCATCTTAACACGATTGCTGTAAAATTTAAGCTCTGGAGAATACAACAACGTCTCATTTCCCGCAAATCCCGGAACCACATGATCGACTGCCTGAATAAAATTAATTATATTTGTCATTGCACGGTAGGGAATCGCTGCTGTGATATCTCCCGCCACTGCATCTGGCAGTGTTGGCTTTACATTCGAGCGGCTAAGCTCCTTCTGCCATGTGCGCTTTCCGCCTAATATATCCCCATAGCGCTGTACCAAGATATGCCCGCTGCCAAGCATATTGGTGAGTTCTCCTATCTTCTGTGCATAGGCGATCGGCTGATTAAAAGGCTCCGTAAAATTATGGGAACACAGAATCGCAAGATTTGTATTCTCTGATTTCAGCTCTTTATAGGAGTGGCCATTGACTACCGCAAGATTATTATCATAATTTTCCTGACTGACAAATCCTCCCGGATTCTGACAGAACGTTCTCACCTTATCCCTAAAGGGAAGTGGATAGCCAATTAATTTAGACTCATATAAAACATTATTGACAAATTCCATAATCTCATTGCGCACCTCGACGCGGACTCCTATATCCACCGTCCCCGGCACATGTAAAATCCCATACTGCTCACAGAGCCGCTCCAGCCAGTCAGCACCCTTTCTTCCTGCTGCCACCACCACATGCTCTGCATAGAGAAGCTCCTCATCCTTCTTTCCCATAGAATCAGTGATAACCGCTCCTCTACAGATAGTCTGCTCCATAATAAGCTCTCTGCACGCAGTGTCAAAATATATCTCCACGCCATGTTCTAACAGATATTTCTCAATGCTCTGATAAATCTGCTGAGCCTTCTCCGTGCCAAGATGACGGATAGGGCAATCCACCAGCTTTAGATTCGCCTGAATCGCTCTGCGCCGGATATCCTTTGTCTCCTCTACCTTGTCCATTCCCTCAACCTTTTCATCCGCACCAAATTCCAGATAAATCTTATCTGTATATTGAATGGTTTCCTGTACAAGCTCCTCCCCTATCAACTGAGGCAGATCGCCTCCAACCTCATAGCTCAGAGAAAGCTTTCCATCTGAAAAAGCTCCTGCTCCTGAAAATCCTGTTGTAATATGGCAATATGGCTTACAATTCAAACACTTTTTTGTCTTTGCCTTCGGACAGCTTCTATTTTCTATCGCTCTTCCCTTTTCCACAATAGCAATCTTCTTTGTACTTCCCTTTTTTAACATTTCTAGTGCAGTAAAAATGCCAGCCGGACCTGCGCCAATTATTAACACATCATATTTCTTCATAAAAATCCCTCATTCTCTTCCTGAATAATATACTCACTTTCTCACTAATCGAGCAGGGGAACATCCATCTCCCCTGCTCGACACTTCGCATCTATTCCTTCTATTATATCCTGCTAGTTTCCATCTATCCTATTCTGCGCAACTCTGTGTAGGCAAGCAAGAATGGTCCAACGCCCTTGGCGTCATCCTTTACCACAGGCTCTGACATATAATAGTCAAAGCTTCCATCTCTCTTTGTCGGACCACCCAGACCGCCGACCAAACAGATCCCTCCAAGGCTCATCTCACCCTCTTTTGTCACCAGATATTTGTCACATATCCCGTTAAATGCCTTGATTGCATATTCCCGATAGCTCTCCGGCAGAACTCCAAAACGCACACCCTTTAACAGGCAATATGCCATGATCGCACTTCCGCTGGTCTCCAGATAGTTTGGCTCTCTGTCTCCCATATCGACCACCTGATACCACATGCCGGACTTATCCTGATACCGGAGCATGGCATCCATCAGATCCACAAAGATCTTCTTAAGCTCCTCATGCTCCTTCCCCATCACCAAAGGATCTGCCTTGCAGTAAGTATCCAAAAGTGCCATGGAATACCATCCCAGCGCGCGAAGCCAGAAATGCTTGGACAAACCAGTCTCCTTGTCACACCAGAACATTGTTTTTGATGAATCATATGCGTGGTAATAAAGCCCTGTTTTTTCATCTTTCATAAACCGAACTACATTAAAAAATTGATGATATATATCATCATAATTTTTCTTGTCATTGAAGCGCGTCTCATATTCCATATAGAAAGGCTGCCCCATATACAAGCCGTCCAGCCAAACCTGCTGAGGATAAATCAGCTTATGCCAAAAATTCCCATCTTTTGTCCTTGGCTGAAGCAATATCTGCTGATATATCTGATCAATCGCCTTTTTGTACTTTTCTTTTCCTGTCAGATCATATAACTCAAACAAGGTTTTTCCTGCATTAACGCTGTCAATATTAAAAGCCTCTATTTGAAATCCCGTGATTGTCCCATCCTCGTCGACGCGATGACTAATATAAGAATCTGCAAAATCCAAATACTTCTTATTTCCTGTAATGTCATAAGTCTGTAAAATAGCAAGAATCATACAGCCATCGACATAATTCCACAGAGACTTCCCCTCTTTTCTCTTTACCTCAATATTCCACGCCGGAACATCCAAGGTGCTCCTTTCCAAAAGCTCGTCCATGTACTTCTCAATAATCTGCATCTCCATACGGCAATCCTCCTGTTATTTTACGGCATTTTCCCGGTTTTCACTATCTCCATTGTAACGTATCCAATATAAAATTGCAATCATTTTCCATGGTAAGCCACATGAATCTATTATCCGTTAAGCCTCTGCCTCACAATCTCATACGCAAGCACTCCCGCTGCCACTGACACATTAAGAGAATCAATATCCCCCTTCATCGGTATGGCGGCTGTCATATCACAGGTTTCTCTCACCAACCTTCCCACACCTTCCCCCTCATTTCCCACAACAAGCCCAATAGGACCTTTTAGATTCACATGATACATAAGCTCCCCATCCATGTCAGCACAGACAAACCACAGCCCCTTTTTCTTAAGCTCCTTCATTGTGGCACACAGATTTGTCACCTTGGCAACCGGCGTATAATTAAGCGCCCCCGCAGAAGCCTTCGCCACAACTGCCGTCAGTCCAGCCGCGTGTCTTTTTGGTATAATTACGCCATGTGCACCGGCAAGATTCGCCGTGCGGATAATAGCACCCAAATTATGCGGGTCCTCCACACTGTCAAGAAGAATAAGAAATGGCTCTTCCTCCTTTTTGGCTGCATCGGCAAGCATATCCTCCACGCTGGCATACTCATATGCAGCCGCAAAAGCGATCACGCCCTGATGCTTTCCCGTCTCCGACATCTGATCCAGCCGCTCCTTAGCGACAAATTGAAGGATCACATCTGTCTTTTTCGCCTCCCTGACAATCGTCCTAATAGGTCCATCCTGACAGCCATCAAGAACATACAGCTTGTCTATTGTCTTGCCTGAGCGAAAGGCTTCTATCACAGCATTTCTTCCCTCTATCACAAGCTCTTCATATCTCATATATTCCCTCATTTCTGCGCAACTTTATGTGTATCTCAAGTTTGTTGTTACAACATAGACACAAACTTGGATGTACTCTCTCCAAAAATTCCCTTTTTTTGCAGCGCGTGCCCTACCAACTCTATCAACCGTTCTTTTTCTCCATTGAGATACAGATACCCAACCAGCGCCTCAAAGCCTGTAGCTGTACGATAATCTGTTATCGTTGCATTTTTTGCTGCGGTGGCAGATTTCGCATTTCTTCCTCTCTTGTAGATCGCCCGTTCTCTCTCGGTCAGCTCCTCCATAATCAGATGTACCATCTCCGCCTGTGCAGATGCCTTTACAAGGCTGCTGCTCTCCTTGTGCATCCTATTCACTGGACAGTTTCCGTGATTTACAATGATCGTGCGGATTATCAGCTCATATACGGCATCCCCTATATAAGCAAGCACAAGCGGAGAATACATATTGGCATCTGCCTTCTTCAAGAAAAGCATATCCTTAACATAGGCCTCAAACTGCTCTAGGGTACTTCCCACTAACTTCTCTTCCATTTCACTCCTTCTCTTGTATCCTCCAGAATAATCCCTTTTTCTATAAGCTCCTTGCGAATCTCATCTGCACGGGCAAAATTTTTCTCTTTTCTTGCAAGCTGACGCTCCTGAATCAATGCCTCAATCTCCTCATCCAACAGCTCCTCCTTGCGCTCCGCGATAATGCCGAGAATACCACAGTACAAAACAAGCATATCCTTTAACGCTTGAAGGTACTCTGCACTATTTTCAGCGCTGCTATTTGTATTGACAAACTTCACCAGCTCAAAGATCGCCGCGATCGCGTCCGCCGTATTAAAATCATCCTCCATGGCTGTCTCAAACTTCTTTTTATATTCCTCTGCCTGCAAAAGTGTCTGTCTCTCTTTCTCTGTGCACTTGGACACCTCTTTCTCTTTCAGCAGATAGGTAAGATGATCCACGGCGGTAAGTATTCTCTCCAAGCCGTTCTTGGAGGATTCTATCAGCTCACTACTAAAATTAAGCGGGCTTCTATAATGTGCACTCAACATAAAAAAACGCAGAACCTGCAATGGATAACGCTCACTAATTTCTCTGACTGTAAAGAAATTATTCGCTGATTTTGACATTTTTCTATTATCAATATTTAAAAATGCATTGTGCATCCAGTACTTAGCAAATGGTTTTCCATTGGCAGCCTCACTTTGCGCGATCTCATTTTCATGATGTGGAAATATCAGATCCTCTCCACCAGCATGAATGTCAATCTCATCCCCAAGGTATCTTTTTGCCATAACAGAGCACTCAATATGCCAGCCGGGTCTTCCCTCACACCACTCAGACTCCCAATAAGGCTCTCCCTCTTTCTTTGGCTTCCACAAAACAAAATCAAGATCATCCTCCTTCGCACCTTCTCCGGCCACCTTTATCTCTCGGTGCC
The DNA here is from genome assembly GCA_910588535.1 of uncultured Lachnospiraceae bacterium. Taxonomy (GTDB): domain Bacteria; phylum Bacillota; class Clostridia; order Lachnospirales; family Lachnospiraceae; genus RGIG8607. The sequence goes on from CAJUOO010000009.1 coordinate 58,184, forward strand.
CTGCTTGAAGCTCCTCCAGATTCTTGTGTGACAGCTTTCCGTACTCTTTAAAGCTTTTTGTGCGAAAATAGACGGTTCCGTCTCCTGCCCGGTACGCATGCCCTTTCTCGATCAAAATGCGGATCATTTGCAACATTCCATCAATTTCCTGCGTGGCGAGTGGGTTTACCGTAGCCTGCTCCACATTCAGCCCTTCCATATCCTTCTGGCACTCTTTGATATAGCGCTCGGAGATCCTGCTGGCATCCACACCCTCCTCATTTGCCCTTTTTATAATCTTATCATCAATATCTGTAAAATTGGATACATACTGCACATGATAGCCCTTATACTCCAAATATCTGCGCACCGTATCAAAAACTATCATCGGTCTGGCATTTCCTATATGGATAAAATTATATACGGTTGGACCGCACACATACATCTTCACCTCACCTTCCTTCAGAGGAATAAATTCCTCCTTTGACTTTGAAAGTGTGTTATAAATCTTCATTTGCTTCTCCTTTCCTGCCTTCTAGGGCCTCTATGCGTCTTTTCAGATTTTCGTTCTCTTTCTTAAGATTTTTAAGCTCATTCATAATCGGATCAGGCAGATGCACATGATCCATATCGCTTCTTGGAATCTTGATATTATCTCTCTTTACCACTCTGCCCGGTATTCCAACCACCGTACAATTTGGCGGCACCTCATTTACCACCACAGAGCCGGCACCAATTTTAGAATTTTCCCCCACAGTAAAGGAACCGATCACCTTGGCTCCCGCGCTGATCATCACATTATCCTTCACGGTAGGATGGCGCTTCCCTTTCTCCTTTCCAGTTCCTCCAAGCGTCACCCCCTGATAGAGTGTGACATTATCCCCAATCACAGCCGTCTCTCCAATAATCACACCATTTCCATGATCAATAAAAAGCCCTTTTCCTATCGCTGCGCCCGGATGAATCTCAATTCCTGTCTTTCTGACCGTCCTTTGAGAAATCCATCTCGCCAGAAAATAATGTTTCTTTAAATAAAGCTTATGTGCCAACCGATAACAAAGGATCGCTTTAAAGCTAGGATATAAAAAAACTTCGGCGGATGAATGAATCGCCGGGTCCCGCTCTCTTATAACCTCTATCTCCTCTTTCACATAGCGAATCAATCCCATATATTCTCCCTCTATTTCCATAATATAGATATTACGATCTTTTCAACACGCTAACTCCCATCCGCCTGCTTTAGCAGACATACAAATCAGGATGTGAAATTTTTATTTCACGCTAACTCCCATCCACCCGCTCTAGCAGGCATACAAATCAGGATGTGAAATTTTTATTTCACACTATCTGTGTACAGTCGAGTATCCGAATAGGAACATTTTCCCCTACTCTGCACGCCTCGCTGTGCTGTTTTTCCAGCATCTTTCCTCTGCATGAGGCTGCGTAATCGAGTAGGGGAGAGTTATCTTCCACTACTCGCTGCGCGGAATGCGTGCAGCTTCTGCTGCTAATCTCCCCGTGTACCCCTGCACAATAAAAAAACTTCGTCTCCTCTTTTTCTGAAGAGACGAAGTTATCCGTGGTTCCACTCTAATTTAAAAGGCTGTCAAACCTTTCCTTTTATACGTAACGTGTATGAATCGTGCAGAACTACTATCTTCACCCTGCAGGCTCCCGAATGCACTTCAACTTCCCCTCTCTGAGCACCGCTTTCAGCCAATGACGGCACCTCTCTGCCAGACAGAAAAAAGACTACTTTTTCGTTCTCAGCCTTTCTTCTCTATATTATCACAACTATCTTTCTCTATATCATATGCAATCACCAAGTATTTGTCAACCATCATTTTAAAGAGAACGCTCTTTTCTCTTGTACACTGCATATATAACACTATCAACAATTAGCTTTTTTATATTTTTGACATCCGCCACACTGTGCGCACGCGGCTCCTCTGTCTTCCTCCATATAACGGTAATTCTCCACTGTCTCCAACAGCACGGTTGCCCACGCTGCCATTCCCTCCCCGCTTCCGGTAAATCCAAGCCCCTCCTCCGTAGTTGCCTTAATATTTACCTGACTGACAGAGATCTGCAGTGCCTTTGCAATATTCTTCCTCATCTGCTCCTTGTAAGGCAGAAGCTTGGGCTTCTGAGCAATGATTGTCGCATCTATATTTCCTATAATATAACATTTTTCTTCCAGCAGAACACCTACCTTCTTTAACAACTCCATGCTAGAAATCCCCTTATAAGCAGGATCAGTATCTGGAAAATGCATCCCGATATCGCCCAACGCCGCTGCACCCAACAACGCATCCATTATGGCATGAAACAATACATCTGCATCCGAATGTCCCAGCAATCCTTTTTCATAAGGTATCTTTACACCACCAAGCACCAACTCTCTGCCTTCCACCAGACGATGTACATCATAACCCGTTCCTATTCTCATTGTTCTCTCCTTCCTTCTCTTTTTCATAACTTCTCATAACTATTATACTTTATCTGCTGATAAAAATCTGTTGTATTATTTTCTGGAACGCTCCACCCGACGAACTACTGCTGATCCTATGTCACCCTGTTACAAGCAACAGATCATCAAACCTGCAGCCTCAGAAAGATGGGATATTTGCCCCTCACTGCAGCCTTCATGCGCTTCTGCACACAAAAAACCGGAATACTGTAAATACAGGATTCCGGCAACCTTTGTCATAGCGGAAGGGAGACTTGAACTCTCGACACCACGGGTATGAACCGTGTGCTCTA
>CAJUOO010000010.1 GCA_910588535.1 uncultured Lachnospiraceae bacterium
GGGAGCGGGGTGACGGAGGACCACAGGCAGTTCGCTGGACGGATCTTTCCAGAAACTGACAATTCCTCTTTTCTTGATAGTTCTCCTCTTTCTAAATTCTTGTCTTTTTTCTCTTTCTGATATAAAATGTAAGAAACCATTTTAATTCTTATGTCGCAGCTTGTGTTTTCGCGCTGTTTTTCACAAGCTGCTCTAATTTTTACAGCGCAGAAAGAGGAACGATATGTATCAAAAATCAATCGCATTTGCATCGTCACAGCTTCCAGCCGATCTTTTGGTATCTGCCACGGATCTTTATACCGAAGAGAAAGGCTATGGTTTTGTTATTGAGAAAAATCGCCGGGAGCAAGAATTGCTACAGCTTCCTGAACTTAATTCTGCCTTCTTAGTCTGGTACTGGGATAATGGAAAGGATCTGTCTACTCTTGTCGACACAGCTAAGGGCGTAGCCATCACAGCATCAGAGTCGTGTACATACCATAAAGGTCTTCCCCTCTCCTTTAAGCTCAAAACTCCTTATCCGGGCAGCTATCAAGTTTCTCTCACAATAAGCTGTGAGGATACTGACTGTGACAACCTTATGATCTTTACCGGACGGCGGCACCTTGCAGCCCGCGATATTTTTATAAAAGCAGGACAATCCTATCAGGCATCATTTACTGTTCATATATGTGATTTTATTCCCCGCGGAAAAGAACAAGTATATGAGGACACCACACTCGATCTGACTATACTGGGGGAACATATCTCCCTGTCTGGTCTGTCTGTCAAGGAAATTGACGTCCCTGTTATCTATATCGCCGGAGATTCCACCGTCACAGACCAAAGCGGCTGTTATCCCTATGATCCGGGATGCTGCTACAGTGGCTGGGGACAGATGTTATCTGCCTATGCAAAGTCAGGCGTTGCCATCTCCAACCACGCTCATTCTGGACTTACCACGGAATCTTTTCGCAGTGAAGGCCACTATGACATTGTTAAACGTTTTATAAAAAAGGGGGATTATTATCTTATTCAATTTGCCCATAATGATCAAAAATGTTCTGAGCTTGACGCAGCCGGAGGCTACCGAACACGCTTAATCACTTATATTGAAGAAGTCCGTGCCTGTGGTGCTTTCCCTATCATAATTACACCACTAGCCAGAAATACATGGAAGGGCGACGGAAGCTACAATGATCTACTTCTGGACTATGCTGCGGAGTGCATCCGCATCGGTGAACAATACCAAGTACCTGTGATTGATTTGCATGAGTATAGTATGAATTTTGTTAAACAAGAGGGGCTCGATCAGGCAAAACGCTATTTCTATCCAAAAGATTACACACACACCAATGATTATGGTGCTTACCTGATGGCTGGCTATATTGCATCTCGCCTCTCTCAGATAGAAGGGCTGAATGCCTTCTTCGACAGTGCCACCAAGCCGTCTTGGAATCCACCTAAGACGATCTCTCTGCCTCTTCCACCCAAAGGATATGAAGCAGAACATAGCTCCACCCTCCCTTCTATAGATAAACTAGAGCGCCCGGATGATGTGATTACACGTGTGGAATTTTTAAATGATCTGGTGAAAACTGTCGGTTATGTACCTGTAAATGTCTATAATGACATGTATCCCGATGTCGCAGGTCATGAATGGTATGCTGGTGTTGTCGAGGTCAGCTATCAAAATTCTTTGGTTGATCCCAAATACACTGCTGATGGCTGCTTTCATCCACTTGAACCTGTCACTTGGGAACAGCTTGTCTCCTTCTGTATCAACGGGTATAAAAGCAGAAAAGCGGCTGCTCTTAAAGAAGATTCTGTTCCTCTGGCAGAGCAACTCGGAATCATCAAGGATAGCTATCTGCCAGAAAATGCTGTGACAAGAAAGGAAGCCTTATACGCACTCCTTGCACTTGAGAAGGCACTTTAATGGATCAAACGATCCATTATTTCCCAAATTTCTAATTTTGACTTGACTTCTTATATTAAATATGCAAAAATAAATTATTACTTCAGATTTACATTTTTGCTATGAAACGCGTGTCATATCATATATGACAAATAATATAAGGAGGCAGCCTATGTACTATGAACGAACGATTGAAGCGACACTTCGCTCCATCAGCCAGACTTTCCCCGTTCTTATTGTGACTGGCCCGCGGCAAGTGGGAAAGACTACACTTTTAAACCGTATGGCAGAAAAAGAGCGGCAGATTGTATCCCTTGATCATCCAACCATACGATCCTTCGCTAAAAAAGACCCTGAGCTGTTTCTTCAGCGTTATCATCCTCCGGTACTGATTGACGAGGTACAGTACGCACCTGAACTGTTTGATTACATTAAGCTCTATGTAGACCGCGAAAAACATCCGGGCGACTTCTGGCTTACAGGCTCTCAGACTTTTCACATGATGAAGCGGGTCACAGAATCGCTTGCCGGGCGTGCCGGAGTCGCCAAGATGTCAGGTCTGAGCAACAGTGAGATCAACGGAACACATTTGCCTCCTTTCCAGACAGATATTCCCGCGCTGCTAGATCGTTTAAAAAAAGTGGAGCCGATGACTATCTCCCAGATTTTTTCCCGCATTTTTAAAGGCTCTATGCCACGTCTTTATGAAAATGAAGCCGTCGATCGGGAACAGTATTACGAATCTTATCTGGAAACCTATATTAGCCGCGATATTAAGGATCTGTCCCAAGTGGCAGATGAGATGAGCTTCCTTAATTTTCTGTCTGTGGTTGCAGCGCGGACTGCCACAAATGTCAATTATGAAGCACTTGCATCAGAGACCGGCATCAGCGCTCCCACAGCAAAGCAGTGGCTTTCTGTTCTTGTTTCCTCCGGCGTGATCTTTCTGATACAGCCATATTCTAACAATGCGCTTAAACGGGTGATCAAAGCACCCCGCATGTACTTTGCTGACACTGGTCTTTGTGCACATCTGACTAGATGGAGCAGCCCTGATACACTGGAAAAGGGAGCTATGGATGGACAATTTTTTGAAACATGGGTAATCTCCGAGATCTACAAAAGCTATCTAAATTTTGGAAAGCAGCCTCCTCTATTTTTCTACCGAGATAGTAACAGAAAAGAGATCGACCTGCTTATCTATCAGGATGGCATGGTGACACCCATTGAGATCAAAAAAGGCTCTGCACCCAAAAATGCCACAAAGAATTTCTCAGTATTAAAGCCAATTGAACAGGAACCAGATAAAGACGCTATCTTTTCTGGAACAGCCCACCTAAAAACCAAGATAGGAACAGGCGCTGTGATCTGCATGCCTACAGATATTATACCCATTGACAAAAAAAATTGGTATGTCCCAGCTTGGATTATATAGAACCCTAACCAACTATTGCAAAACTATAAAATGCGATAGTTGGTTTTTTTATATAATAGGCAAAACTATATGGATAATCATGTGTCACCCCCTTCTCCAAGCATAAGATTTCCATTGATTATTCAATGATTTCATGATAGTATAATTGTATGAAAACTATCAAAGGAGGAAACAAAATGTCTGAAACACCCCTTCATCCATTTAAGGGAACCCCTGCGCAGAAACGTCAGCTTGAAGAAGTTATTGAGCGTCATCTTGATCAGCCCGGCGGACTGATGCCAGTTCTTCAAGAAGCACAGGAAATCTACGGTTATCTGCCCATCGAAGTTCAAACAATGGTTGCTGATGGATTGTCCATCTCCCTCTCTGAGGTCTATGGTGTAGCTACCTTTTATTCCCAATTTTCCCTTACGCCAAAAGGCGAGAACCGCATTAGTGTCTGCCTTGGCACCGCCTGTTATGTCAAGGGTGCAGACAAGATTTTGGCTGCCATCGAGAAAAAGCTTGGCATCAAATCTGGCGAATGTACGCCAGATGGTCTGTTTTCTCTTGACTCTACCCGCTGTATCGGCGCATGTGGTCTCGCTCCTGTCATAATGATCAACGATGATGTGTACGGAAAAGTAACGCCAGATCAGATAGATAAAATTATTGACAGCTACGCCTCTAAGAAAGGAGGAAAATCCTGATTATGATGACAGTTGAAGAATTAAATCGGATCAAAGCTGCGAAAGAAGAACTTGTTATGGTCCGCACCGTTATCCGGGAGCAGGGAGAGCTGCTTGCCCAGAAAACAGGCTACCGCAAACAGGTTTTAGTATGTGGGGGCACCGGCTGTACCTCCTCAGGAAGTCACAAGGTTATTCAAGCACTAGAAAAAGCTCTGAAAGCAAATGAACTTGAGAAAGAAATCCTTGTTGTCAAGACAGGCTGCTTTGGTCTATGTGCCTTGGGTCCGATTATGATTGTATATCCTGAAGGTGCTTTTTACAGTCAAACAACACCGGAGGGTGTGGCCCGCATTGTGGAAGAACATCTTAAAAATGGAAATGTTGTCACTGACCTTTTATATCAAGAAACCGTACATGAGGACGGAAGTATTATCTCACTCAGCGAGACTAAGTTTTATAAAAAACAGCTTCGTGTCGCTCTGCGTAACTGTGGTGTGATTGATCCAGAAAATGTAGAAGAATACATAGCGAGGGATGGATATCAAGCGCTTGCAAAGGTTGTTACATCCATGGAACCCGACGATGTGATCGGCGAGTTAAATGCTTCGGGACTTAGGGGCAGAGGCGGCGGCGGATTCCCAACAGGAAAGAAATGGGCATTCGCCAAAGCCTCCGAGAGTGAAATAAAATATGTCTGCTGCAACGCTGACGAGGGCGATCCGGGTGCATTTATGGACCGCTCTATCTTGGAGGGTGATCCACACAGTGTTATCGAAGCCATGGCTATCGCTGGTTATACCATCGGTGCCTCTCAGGGTTATGTCTACATTCGTGCAGAATATCCCATCGCCGTAAAACGCCTTCAAATTGCAATCGATCAGGCAAGGGACTACGGACTACTTGGAGAAGATATTTTTGGCTCCGGTTTTTGCTTTGATATAGAGATTCGTCTGGGTGCGGGAGCCTTCGTCTGCGGCGAGGAAACTGCTCTTATGACCTCCATCGAGGGACACCGCGGAGAGCCAAGACCCCGTCCGCCATTCCCCGCTGTCAAAGGCTTATTTGGCAAGCCCACCGTCCTCAACAACGTGGAGACCTACGCCAATATCGCACAGATTATCCTGAAAGGAGCAGGCTGGTTCTCCTCCATGGGCACTGCCACCTCCAAGGGTACCAAGGTATTTGCGCTGGGCGGCAAGATCACAAATGTCGGACTGGTGGAGATCCCAATGGGAACAACACTTCGCGAAATTGTAGAAGAGATCGGCGGCGGTATTCCTAATGGCAAGAAATTCAAAGCTGCCCAGACAGGTGGCCCTTCCGGCGGCTGTATCCCTGCCTGCCATATTGACACACCGATCGATTATGATAACCTGATTGCACTTGGTTCTATGATGGGATCTGGTGGTATGATTATCCTCGATGAAGATACCTGTATGGTAGATATATCCAAGTTCTATCTGGAATTTACAGTAGACGAGTCCTGCGGAAAATGTACCCCATGCCGCATAGGTACTCGCCGATTGCTGCAGTTCCTTGAAAAGATTACCTCCGGCAAGGGAGAGATGGAGGATATTGAAAAGATTGAGGAGCTCGCCCTACACATGAAATCCTCCTCCTTATGCGCGCTTGGTCAATCCGCACCAAACCCTGTATTATCAACGATGAAATATTTCCGCGATGAATATATCGCCCATATCAAGGATAAAACATGCCCTTCTGGTGTCTGCAAATCCTTGCTGTCTTATGAAATCAACCCAGAACTCTGCAAGGGTTGTACCAAATGTGCAAGAAACTGTCCAGTCGGCGCTATCAGCGGAACCGTTAAGCAGGTACATACCATCGACAAGGAAAAATGTATTAAGTGCGGACTTTGCGTAAAGAACTGTAAATTTGGAGCTATTTTCAAAAAATAAAGGAGGAAACCATGGATACAGTACATTTGAAAATCAACGGGATTCCAGTTGAAGTTCCCGCTGGTTCTACTATATTGCAGGCGGCAAAAGCTGTCCAGATAGAGATCCCCTCCCTCTGTTATCTAAAGGATATCAATTGTATCGGCGCATGCCGCGTCTGCGTCGTTGAGATCAAGGGAAGATCCGGACTTGTAGCATCCTGTGTCTACCCGGCAGAAGAAGGGATGGAGGTACTGACAAACACGCCAAAAGTACGTGCCTCCAGAAAAACTACCATTGAGCTTATTTTATCTAGCCATCACAAAAAGTGTCTGTCCTGCGTCCGCGGAAATAACTGTGAACTTCAAAAGCTCGCCTTCGACTATGGTGTAGATGAGGATCGATTTAAAGGTGAGGACGTAGTTTATCCCATCGATGAACTCTCACCCTATATTGTGAGGGATAATAACAAATGTATTCAATGTATGCGCTGTGTGGCTGCATGCAAGAATGTGCAGGCAGTTTCCGTTATCGGGCCAATCAAGCGCGGCTACAATGTTCATGTTGGATGTGCTTTTGAAAAAAGTCTTGCTGATTCTCCATGTGTCGGCTGTGGTCAGTGTATTGTGGCATGTCCGGTCGGTGCCCTCAATGAGAAAAGTCAGATCGATGCTGTCTGGGATGCTATCTCAACCCCAGACAAAAAGGTGGTTTTCTTCACCGCTCCAAGTATACGAGCGACACTTGGAGAAAGCTTTAATATGCCAATTGGCACAAATGTAGAGGGGAAGATGGTAGCAGCAATCCGCCGTCTTGGCGTCGATGCTGTCTTCAATATGGATGTCACCGCCGATCTGACCATTATGGAGGAAGCCAACGAATTAGTTGAGCGAATTAAGAAAAAGGGAACGCTTCCTATGTTCACCTCCTGCTGTCCGGGCTGGATTAAATTTGTGGAGCACTACTATCCTGAGATGATACCTAATCTTTCAACCTGTAAATCTCCACAGCAGATGTTTGGCGCCGTGTTAAAGAGCTATTATTGCCAAAAGACGGGGATTAATCCAAAGGATCTCTTTGTTGTCAGCGTAATCCCCTGTACCGCGAAAAAGTTCGAGGTTGGAAGAGAAGAACAGCAGACCTTTGACTTCCAAGATGTCGATGTAGCACTTACCACAAGAGAACTTGCCAAGATGATTAAGGGTGCAGGAATTAAATTTACTGAGATCAAAAATGAGAGCTTTGACTCTCCATTTGGCACTGCCAGTGGCGGCGGAGCAATCTTTGGCGCAACTGGCGGCGTGATGGAGGCAGCACTGCGCACAGCGGCATCCATGCTTGATGGAAACTTTAAAAAGATCGATTTCCCAGAAGTCCGGGGAACAGATCCCATTAAAGAAGCTGTCTATGAGGTAGCTGGCATCGAGGTTCGCGTCGCTGTCACCTCTGGTCTTGGCAATGCCAGAAAGCTCCTTGAGGACATTAAGTCAGGTAAAAAGAACTATCATATGGTGGAGGTCATGGCTTGTCCGGGTGGGTGCATCAACGGCGGTGGACAGCCAGTTCAGAGTGATTCTATCCGCAATTACACAGATCTTAAAGGCTTGCGATCCAAGGCACTATATGACTATGACAGACGATCCGAACTGAGAGTATCTCACAAAAGCCCTGTGGTTAAACAGATCTATGATGAATTTTTCGATGGACCCGGAAAACCACGCGCACATAAACTATTACATACCGAATATGTAAAACGTGAAAAATACTAACTTTTTTAAATGATATATCCAATTATAGCTTTTTTAATCACACTATGTTATTAAGAAAGGAAACGTTTTCTGGAAAGCTCCACACAGAGAGATGCCCACCATCCATTGTTACCTCATTCTAACTTAGAGAACATATAATGGCGGCAAAGTACAATAGTGCCTTGTCGAGCACCGATACCTTTCAATAGGTTTCTGAGGACAACAGGCATCTCTCTGTTTTTCTTTTATATCATTTCTTTCTTCCCTTTTTATAATACAATATACACTTTGTCAAATTTGAAATAACTTGTCAATAATTAAAATATATTATAAGAATAATACTGGAAATTATTGGTATTTATTGACAATATACTTTTTCTATTTTATAATAATAGTAATAATAATTACTATTATTTATTTTAAGGTTTTTAGTTTTTTTAGAAAGGATTTATATATGAAAACGCTTAAATATAGCCGACAGCGAGAGGCTATCAAAGATTTCCTTATATCTCGGACAGATCATCCCACTGCTGATATTGTATATACAAACATTCGAAAGGATTTTCCCAATATCAGTCTTGGCACCGTGTACCGCAACTTATCTTTATTGGCTGAAAGAGGTGAGATTCTTAAACTTTCCTGTGGAGACAACGCTGATCACTTTGACGCTTGCACCTCTCCTCATCACCATTTTTATTGCAGAAAATGTCATGGTGTATCTGATATTAGCCTTCCTGACATAGATACGATTGATTTGCAGGCTTCTGGAAACTTTCGGGGACAGATAGAAGGGCACTCCCTCTATTTCTATGGAATTTGTCAAAACTGTACCAATGTATAATATATTGTTTCATGCCTTTTAAAAATTTTTTTAAATTGCTTGACATGTATATTTTTTTATGTTATATTAAAACAGTAATGATTACTATTATTGATTATAAAAAACTTACTATAAAGGAGAATAAAATATGAAGAAGTTTGTATGTTCTGTATGTGGCTATGTTCATGAGGGAGATGCTGCTCCTGAGTTTTGCCCTATCTGTAAAGCACCTGCTTCTAAGTTTACAGAGCAGTCCGATGGTATGTCATGGGCAGCTGAGCATGTAGTTGGTGTTGCACAGGGTGTGAGTGAGGACATTCTCAAGGATCTGAGAGCAAACTTTGAAGGTGAGTGTTCAGAAGTAGGTATGTATCTCGCTATGGCTAGAGTAGCTCACAGAGAAGGATATCCTGAGATTGGTCTTTACTGGGAAAAGGCTGCTTGGGAAGAGGCTGAACATGCTGCAAAATTTGCTGAATTATTAGGCGAAGTTGTAACTGATTCTACCAAGAAGAATCTTGAAATGAGGGTTGCAGCAGAGAATGGTGCTACCGCTGGAAAATTTGATCTCGCTAAGAGAGCTAAGGCTGCTAATCTTGATGCAATTCACGATACCGTTCACGAGATGGCAAGAGATGAGGCAAGACACGGTAAGGCTTTCGAGGGTCTGTTAAAGAGATACTTCGGTTAATTAGAAATACTGTAAATTCAACATTTTTGAGGATTTAGGGGTATGTTAGAGCAATCTGACATACCCTTATTTTTGTGCAAGCGGTTGTGTCTGGATGTAGGTTTATATGTTTGCTTCTCATTTTCTTCCTCCAAATTCCGATTGTAATTTGACAATTTTTAAGGAAAATGTTATCTGTTATATTTTGTTCAATCACATAAAACATTACAACACAAATGATACGGGAATTGGTAAACTGAATGAAATGCTTTCAAATATTCATATTGACAATTGAAATATATACTGTTAAAATTACACCAAAAAAGGAATGATAAGCTCATGATTAAACTTTCTATAACCATAAACAAAACAAACCAGCAACAACAGCTTTTTGTCAAAATTGGCAACGGGCTTTTTGGGTTGTGTTCATAACAAGTGTCTTATCTTCGTTAATCTGAACCAAACGGTTGAAGGCTCGATACGAGTTTTTGACCGTTTTTATTTTATAATATTTCCATCTATTTAGGGATTCGGAAAGGAGGTATACTATGCTGGAACAGTCAGAGCTTCCCCAACAAAAAGGGAAGCAAGTGATAACTAAAATAAACAACAGAAAGGAACAAAATAACATGATTTGTAAACGTTTAACGCCAAATGAACGCCCAACATTTCCTAAACGGGCAATTATTACGGCAGGTATGCCTTATGGAAATAAAAATTTACATTTTGGACATGTAGGTGGTATGTTTATACACGCAGATATTTTTGCTCGCTTTTTAAGAGATCGAATCGGAAAAGACAATGTTATCTTTCTTTCAGGAACAGATTGTTATGGTTCTCCCATCATGGAAAGCTATCGCAAGCTGCAGGAAACAGGGTATGAAGGTACTTTGGAAGATTATGTACGTGTTAATCATGAGAATCAGAAGAAAACCTTGGAAAACTATGGTATCAATTTAGATTTCTTTGGAGCATCGGCTCTGGGAGAAGCAGGTTTGATTCACAAACAGGTATCAGCGAAAGTGTTTCATACTTTATACAAAAATGGATATATAAAGAAGATGTCCATGCCTCAATTTTATGATGAAGAAAAAAAGATGTATTTAAACGGAAGACAAGTAACAGGGAAATGTCCTATACCGGGATGCACTTCGGAAAAAGCATATGCCGACGAATGTTCATTGGGACATCAATTTTTGCCTTCGGAGCTAATCCATCCCGTCAGTTGCTTATCAAATAAAAAACCTGTCCTCAGAGATGTGGAAAACTGGTATTTCGATTTAGAATATTGTATTCATACAATAAAGGAATATAATGATTTCTTGCGAAAAAATACAAATACGCGTAAGTATCAGTTAGAAATCGTAGAAGAATTTTTGAAAAAACCCTTAATATATATACCAAGAAAGTATGTAGATGACTTGGCAGAATTGACAGCAAAGCTGCCCTCTCATAAATTAACCAATGAAGAAAAGAAACCATTTATTGTGTTTGAATTTGAAAATTTGGATGACCGTGACAAGGCTAAAAATGTATTGGAAGCAAACAATATTCATTATACTTCTGGAAAGACACTGGTTCCCTTTCGGCTGTCTGGTAATGTAGAATGGGGTATACCATTCCCGGAATGTGAAGGATTAAAAGATCTCACCTTTTGGGTATGGCCGGAATCGCTGTGGGCGCCGATTTCCTTTACTTTGGCATATTTGAAAGAACAGGGAAAAGAAGACGACTTATTCAGGTGGTGGTATGATGAGGAATCAAACGTTTATCAGTTTATTGGAGAAGATAACATTTATTTCTATGCCATCGCTCAGACAGGGGTATTTACTGGATTACAGGTTCCCAAAGGGGAAGTCCCAGATATGAAGAAAGTACACTTATCTCACATTATAGCTAATCGACATTTATTGTATATGGATACAAAAGCCAGCAGCAGTTCCGAATTAAAGCCCCCTATGGCAGATGAATTGCTTCATTATTACACTAAGGATCAATTGCGAATGCACTTTATGAGTTTAGGGTTGTCCTCCAAAAGTGTAGGTTTTAAACCGCAGGTATTTATGAAAAAGGAAGACCAGATTGGTGTAGATATGGTTCTAAAAGATGGTAATTTAATAACCAATGTGTTTAACCGACTAATCCGAACCTGTTTCTATGCTATTCAGAATAATTGTGACGGAAAAATTCCTAAGGGCGACGTGAGTGAACAAATAAGACTTATGACAGAGAAAACTGTTCTTGATTATGAGCGTTATATGTATAACCATGAGTTTCATCGTATCTCTTATGTTTTAGATGACTATATTCGGTCAATAAACAAGCATTGGGTAAACAATGTAAAAATTGCAGATGCCACGAATAATACAGTATTCAGAAAACAGCTTATTATTGATTGTTTTTATGCTTGCAAGGTTATGGCAATACTCATTCATCCAATTGCACCGGAAGGATGTGAAATGTTTAGAGAATATCTAAATTTGGGAGACGAATTGTGGGATTGGAGTAATATATTTGAGCCGGTTTCTTTTTATATTGCAAACGTGGAGAGTCATAAATTGAAGTATCTGGAGCCGAGAGTAGATTTCTTTAAAAAGCATGAATGTCAACTGGTGGAAATGTAAGCAATAAGGGGCGATTATCTCGCCCCTTTCATAGTATTTTTTGTCAAGTATCTCTCCTACCGTCCTCTTGGTGGTCTGCAGGAACAGCCAACACCTAATCCTCCATAGCCAACATGGCAGGATACACCCAGTGATAACTTGTCGCACAGCACATCCATATCAGGGAAGGCTTCTTTTATCTCTGCCACCCACTCTGCTGTGACTTCCTCCGATGCACTGGATGCTGCCAACAGATAAAGCTCTCCTTTCTCATATGGCTCTCGAAAGATAGTATCTATATCATGTTGCATTGCCTCTAGCATCGTCTTTCTTGCTCTGGCAAAACCACGGCACTTTTGAAAGGTATCCAATGTCCCAACTCCCAGCTTAAGCACTGGCTTGATGTGAAGCATTGTGCCCAAAAGAGCTGTGGCAGGTGTGATGCGCCCGCCGTGCTTTAAGTATTCGAGTGTCTCCACACCAATATAGATTACCATATTTTCCCTGTATTTCTCTAATATTTCCTTGATCTCACAAGCAGAATAGCCTTCCTCAACCAGAGCCAAGGCATCCAGCACATAGCGATGTAGTGGCGTAGATACTCTGCCATGATCGATCACATGCACTCGCCCTTGATACTCTTCCTCCTGCGCCATCGCATAGGCCGCACTGTAAGAGCCACTCAAACCACTGCTAATAGGCATATACAGAATCTGTTGAAATGCAAGAAGTGCCTTATCCCACAGTCTCATCACATCAGCGGGAGCTGGCTGAGAGGTGCTGACCTTTCTCCCCTGCTTCATTTTCTCAAAAAATTCTTCCCTTGATAATGTGACATCTTCATAATAACACTCTTCATCAAAATAAAATGGCATAGGAAGCACCATAATACCAAGTCTTGCTGCTTCCTCTTGACTAATGCCGCTGTGACTGTCTGTAACAATCCCTATTGCTTTCATTATTCTCTCCTAATTTTCTATTGTCTGGAAAGCTGCTGCTTCATCTGTTCGTGAGCTCTGCTGATCTCACCCGTCACCAGATCACGAATCTGCTTCCTCATCTGTTCCTTTTTAATTTCCTCTGCTCCCATATTATCTGCCTGAGAAATATCACTTAACCCCTCTTCTGCCAGCTCCTCCCTCATCTCTGCCTTCCAGATATTATTGAGAACCACCTCAAGCTCCACCCAAAAATTAGTCGTGTCCATAAGCTTTGGAAGCACCACCGATCTCTCATAGGCATCCATCACATGAACAAATTCCTCCGCTGGATACGTGCTCAATCGCTTGCATGGCAGCTTTCCCGATAGATCATAACATTTCTCTGCGTATTCATCCGACAGATACGCGGCAAGCCTTTCAGATAGCTCGGTAGATCTGCTATAAGGATTTACCACCGCCACATAATTCACGGAGATCCCTCTGCTGTCAAGACTATCTGTCAGAGGAGGAATTGGCGCAATCCCATAATTCATTCCACTCTGTCTAAGGAGCTCCAAACTTCTTGTCGTCCCAATCGTATACAAAATCCTTCCCTCCAGAAAGCTCTGAAGCAATGCATCATATTGTACTTCTTCTCCATCGAAATATAAACTTTGATTTAATTCCTTATAAAACCCAAGTGCATTTAACACATTTTCATTGTTCATATCCACCACTGTCCTGTCATCGCCATCTGGTCCTCCTAGATTCAGATAAGCTCCCACAAATTGATAATTACAGAACAGGTCTAACACATCCCACTTTAATACAGCTTCCAGATTTTGATACAGCTCTGCATTTTCCCCCGACATCTCATCGCTCGACGCAAAATCTATAATAGCCTGAAAGCTTGCAGGCGGCTCGGACACAATATCCTTATTGTACAAAAAATACTCTGTCTCAAAATATACCGGAAAGGCAATACCCTTCGCCTGATACCGGCAGGCTGACACCGCCACATCAGGGTATCCAGTAAGCTCCTCCCAGAGAGGGGCGGCAAGCCCTGCCATATATGCCTTCTCCAAGGATTCACTGTTTAAAATATAGACATCCACAATATCTGTCTCTGCTATATTCTGCTGATTAATATTTTCCAGATAGTCTATCGCCGATATTTGTCTGGGTATCACAGCGACTTGATTTTCCCGTCCAAAAGCCTCCGCTGCCTCGCTCATATAAGCTGTCATGGACTCATCTGTATACCACAGATTCAGCTCGATATTCTCTGCTGTTGTGGTTTCATCGCTTGTATCCTGCTCTTCCCCCCTGCTGCCGCACCCGGCAAGCATACTGACTGCCGCCAAAATCAAAAGGCAGTACCACACAAATTTCTTCATTGATAGTCTTACTCCTGTTCTAAATAGTTTCCTGTATGTCAGCCCTATAGTTTTGCAAAAATACCATCCAGAACCGCTGCCATCTCATCTACATGCTCCTCTTCAATAATAAGAGGAGGCACAAAGCGGATGACATTCTGTCCTGCAGATATTACAATCAGTCCTGCATCCAGTGCTTTTAGTATAATGTCACCTGCCGGAATTGTCAATTCCAATCCCTGCATCAGCCCCATTCCCCTGACCTCTCTCACAAACTCATATTTTTCAACAAACCTGCTCAATGACCCTTGAAGGTATGTTCCCATCTTCTTCACATGCTCCGTGATATGTCTCTGCTTATATTGTCGGAACACCTCATTTACAGCCGCGCAGGCAAATGGATTCCCGCCATAAGTGGTGCCGTGATCTCCGGGCACCAACGCCGTAGCCACAGACTCTCTAGCAGCAAATGCTCCCACTGGAACACCACAACCCAAAGCCTTCGCCATCGTGATAATATCCGGCTTCACCCCATACTGCTGCCAAGCATACATAGATCCAGTCCTTCCCATTCCGCACTGAACCTCATCAAAGATCAGAAGAATTTCCCTTTCCTCACATAAGCGTTTTACACCTTCCAAAAACTCCTTTTTCGCTGGATACAATCCTCCCTCACCCTGAATAGGCTCCATAATTACTGCACAGGTCTTATCCGTCACCTTCGCCTTTATACTTTCCAGATCATTAAAATCAGCAAACTTCACCCCGCCAATCAAAGGCTTAAACGCCTCCTGATATTTTACATTACCTGTAACTGACAAAGCTCCCAAACTTCTTCCATGAAAGGAATGATTCATCGCAATAATTTCATGATCGGTAGTGCCATCTTTCAGATAAGCATATTTTCTGGCAAGCTTAATTGCCCCCTCAATCGCCTCCGTGCCACTGTTTGTAAAAAATACCCGATCCATGCCGGAGCTTTCCGTAATATGCTTTGCCGCCTCAATCGCCGGAACATTATAATATAAATTTGAAGTGTGAAGCAGCTTATCAATCTGTGCCTTCAGCGCATCATTGTACTCTGTATTTCCATAACCAAGGGCGAATACCGCGATTCCTGATGCAAAATCCAAGTATTTTTTTCCATCTATATCATACAGATAGACGCCTTCCCCCTTCTCCAATACAATCTGATAGCGGTTGTATGTGTGGATAAGCCTCTGTTCTGCTTCTTCTATATAATCATGTGTGGTCATTTTAATCCTCCTTGTAGTAGCGCGGCTCAGATTCCCCCAAAATCGCGGTTCCAATTCCTTTGTTGGTAAAGATCTCAAGCAGCAGACAGTGAGGGATTCTTCCATCTAAAATATGCACCCTCGACACACCATTTTCAATGGCATCTATGCAATTATTCAGCTTTGGCAACATACCACCGCCAATATTTCCCTCGCCGATAAGCTCCTTTGCCTGCTCAATGCCAAGCTCCGAGATCAAACTCTTCTTATCTGACGGATCAAGATACACTCCCTCCACATCTGTGAGAAATGCTAACTTCTCTGCATGTACAGCTCTCGCGATCGCACATGCCGCATCATCTGCATTAATATTATAAGTATGAAACTCTTCATCCATACCTACCGGACATATAACAGGGAGAAAATCCTTCTCAAGCAAATCATAGATCACCTTAGGATTTACCTCCGTCACCTCTCCCACAAATCCAATATCCTGACCGCCGGAGTACTTCTTCTCCACCTTAAGGAGACCACCATCCTTGCCGCTTATTCCAACCGCCTTCACGCCCAACTCCTGAACCATCTGCACAAGGCTCTTATTCACCCGATTAAGAACCATCTCGGCGATCTCCATCGTCTCCTCATCTGTCACGCGAAGCCCATTAATAAACTTCGGCTCCATGCCAACCTTCTCCACCCAGCGGCTGATCTCCTTGCCGCCCCCGTGCACGATAATGGGCTTAAAACCAACCAGCTTTAACAGGGTGACATCTTTTATCACATTCTTTTTAAGCTCCCCATCCACCATGGCGCTTCCGCCATATTTTACCACTATTATTTTCCGGTTAAATCGCTGAATATACGGCAGTGCCTCAATCAGTACCTCCGCCTTGCCAAGCCATTCCTGCATCCCATTCTGCTCCATTTTTCTCCCTCATTTCTGTTCTTTCTTCTTATATTCTACCCGCGCGGACAGCACCTTCGCCGGCTTTTTCTGTATACGATTAAGAACGATAATCGCCATTAATCTTCACATACTCATAAGTAAGGTCACAGCCCCACGCAGTCGCGCTCTCCTCGCCCTCCTTAATATCAGCGATCACCGTTACCTCTTTTTCCGACAAAATCTCTGTCGCCTTCTCCTCACTATAGTCCGTCGGTATCCCGTTCTCCACAATCTTAAGCTTGCCTGCCACACTCTCAAAATACAGATCCGTTCTGTCTGGATCAAAGGAAACTCCCGCATATCCCATAGCACAGAGAATTCTTCCACAGTTCGCATCATGTCCAAAGATCATCGCCTTTGTAAGATTTGATGTGATCACAGATTTGCTGAGAATCTTCGCCTGCTTTTTCGTCTTTGCATGGATCACCTTTACTTCAAACAGTGCTGTTGCTCCCTCGCCGTCTCCTGCGATCTGCCTGCATAGATACAACATCACCTCATGAAGCGCTGCCTGAAACTGACTATAAGCCTCCCCTTTCTCCGTGATCTCAGGATTCTGGGCAAGTCCGTTCGCCATCACAAGAACAGTATCGTTTGTCGAGGTGTCACCATCCACCGAGATCATATTAAAGGTATCCTGAACCTCCTCACTGAGAGCCTCCTGCAAAAGCTCCTTTGTAATTGCCACATCTGTCGTTATAAAACAGAGCATTGTAGCCATATTAGGATGAATCATACCCGATCCCTTACACATGCCACCGATCACAGCCGTCTTTCCATCTACCTCAAATTCATATGCAATCTGCTTTGAGACAGTGTCAGTAGTCATAATTGCCTCCGCCGCAAGTGTCCCTGCCTCCTGAGTATCACACAGCTCGGCATGTAGACTCTCCACACCCTCTAGGATCTTATCAATGGGTAGTTGCTTTCCTATCACACCTGTGGAAGCCACCATCACAGAATCTGCCGGAATCCCAAATATCTCTCCCACCTTCTTTGCTGTATCTTCACAATATTGGTATCCAAGCTTACCAGTGCACGCATTCGCCACCCCACTGTTTACCACAACAGCCTGCGAATAAGCTGACTCCCTCACCACCTTCTGATCCCACTTTACTGGAGCCGCCTTCACCAGATTGGTGGTAAAGGTTCCTGCAGTGTTACATGGTGCTTTGCTGTACACCATCGCCATATCTTTTCTGTTATTCTTAATGCCAGCGTACACTCCCGCTGCCAAAAATCCCTTTGCGGCAGTGACACCGCCCTCTATTTTCTTCATCTATTCCCTCATTTCTGCTCTGCTTTCTGCGTATTTTAAGTTTGTGGATGCAGCGCGGACACAAACTTGGATGCGAAAGATTTAAACTTTCTTTACCCTCCCAAGATCACACGAAGCTTATTGTTCTCTCTTTTATGGGAACATGGGAACTGCCCTAAGTCCCTCATTTTCCTTCAGACCAAACATGATATTCATATTTTGAACTGCCTGTCCCGCAGCCCCCTTCACCAGATTATCCATCGCTCCCATCATAATCACTCTTCCGGTTCTTGCATCCAGCTTAATATTCACATCCACATAATTACTACCTTCAACCCAACGTGTCTCTGGACAATTATCAGGCTCCAGAACTCTGACAAAATATTCATCCCGATAGTATCTTTCATATACATCCCTAAGTTCTTTTTCAGAGATCCTCTTATCCCTAAGAGATGCATAAGCCGTCACCAAGATACCACGGTTCATTGGCACCAGATGTGGAGTAAAATTAATTGTCACTGGAACACCTGCCTGATAAGTAAGCTGTTCTTCAATCTCCGGCGTATGGCGGTGTGTCGCCACTCCATATGCTTTTATATTCTCATTCACCTCACAGAACAGATTATTGACCTTCGCCCCGCGCCCCGCGCCAGAAGTTCCTGACTTTGCATCAATAATCAACGAATTCGGATCTATCAGCCCTTCTTTTACCAGAGGATACACGGAAAGAAAAGAACAGGTCGGATAACAGCCCGGATTCGCTAACAATCTCGCCGTCCTTATCTTCTCCCTGTTAATCTCACACAGCCCATATACTGCTTCCTCGATAAATTGTGGACTTTTGTGCTCTATCCCATACCATTCCTCATAAACCTTTACATCCTTAATACGAAAATCTGCACTCAGATCGATCACCTTCACCTTTGACAAAATCTCCTCCTTCACCAAAGATGCACAAAGTCCCTGAGGTGTTGCCGTAAAAATCACATCCACTGCACCCGCAAGCTCATCCATATTGTCATCCATACAGACAGCATCTACCAACTGGAACATATTCTGATATACCGACGTGTATTTCTTATCAATATAGCTCTTCGAGCCGTACCAGACAACCTGAACCTCCTTATGCTGCAAAAGCAATCTTACAAGCTCGTTCCCCGCGTAGCCCGTAGCTCCTATAATTCCTGCTCTTATCATACTATCCCTCCATTCTCCTACCATTATAACTGAAATCCCGACGATTGCAATCTATTTTACAACTTCATAATTATACACTATATATGAATAATATGCAATATATTATTTTTGATCCACTCGGCTAGTCAACGCTCCCGCAACAAACTGACGGCCTGTCTGACTTATAGCATAGACAAGCTACAGAGTAAGCAACCCTTTGCGGCAGTTGCCAAATGTCCATAGAAGGACGCTTGACTCGTTGCTCACAGAAATCAAACTTTTATCAATATTACTTCTGACTATATGATTTGCTCTAAAATATCTACTTGCATATTTTATATTCTTGTTGTATATTTATAACAAAATACTATTAGGAGGCATTTTTCAGAATGAAAGACAAGGTTATCTTAGCTTATTCTGGCGGTCTTGACACCACCGCTATTATTCCATGGCTAAAGGAAAATTATGATTATGATGTAATATGTGTCTGCGCTGACGTAGGGCAGGGAAATGAGCTTGACGGGCTTGAGGAGCGCGCAAAGCTCTCTGGCGCATCCAAGCTTTATATTGAAGATCTGGTAGATGAATTTGTAGATGATTATGTTATTCCGACTGTTCAGGCTAATGCTGTGTATGAAAATAAATATTTGCTCGGCACTTCTTTCGCAAGACCAGTGATTGCCAAGAGATTGGTGGAGATCGCCCGCAAAGAGCAGGCTGTCGCTATCTGCCACGGCGCCACTGGAAAAGGCAACGATCAGGTGCGCTTTGAGCTTACTATCAAGGCTTTGGCTCCTGATCTTAAGATTATT
This sequence comes from uncultured Lachnospiraceae bacterium, assembly GCA_910588535.1. GTDB lineage: Bacteria > Bacillota > Clostridia > Lachnospirales > Lachnospiraceae > RGIG8607. The sequence continues at coordinate 19,463 of CAJUOO010000010.1, forward strand.
GCTCCTTGGAGATGCAATGAAACTTGGAAGATGCAGTCACGTGAAGATGAGATCGCCTACTGTAAGGAGCACGGCATCGATCTTCCATTTTCTGCGGACAGCAGCTACAGCCGTGACCGTAATCTATGGCATATCAGCCATGAGGGACTAGAGCTGGAAAATCCTGCAAATGAGCCAAATTATGATCACCTGTTGGTGCTTGGCGTAACGCCGGAGAAGGCACCTGACGAGGGAGAATATGTCACCCTAACCTTTGAAAAGGGAGTTCCCACAAGCGTGAATGGAACTGCCATGAAACCGTCTGATATTATCCGCAAACTTAATGAGCTAGGTGGAAAACATGGCATCGGCATTATTGATATCGTAGAAAATCGTGTGGTTGGAATGAAATCCCGCGGCGTGTACGAAACTCCGGGCGGAACCATATTGATGGAGGCACATATGCAGCTTGAGGAGCTGATTTTGGACCGCGATACCCTTGACTACAAGAAGCTGGTCGCTGTAAAATTTGCCGATCTTGTATATGAGGGAAAATGGTTCACTCCTCTCAGAGAAGCCTTACAAGCATTTATTACATCCACACAGCAAAATGTAACAGGTGAAGTGAAATTCAAGCTGTACAAAGGTAATATTATCAAAGCTGGAACAACCTCCCCTTATTCCTTATACAGTGAGTCTCTCGCAAGTTTCACCACCGGTGAGCTCTATGATCACCACGACGCAGAAGGATTTATTAATCTCTTTGGATTGTCTATGAAAGTAAGAGCGATGTTGGACGCTGAGAAAAATAAATAGATAAAAACATTTATGCTCAGATTGCTGCCCTGCTTCAAAAATCAGGCAACAATCTGAGCTATTATATTCTTTCTTTGATCTCCTATTGATTCATGTGCAAAGACATGTCATCTTTCCCCTAGAAGAAATTGACGCACTAGAATACATTTTAAAGCCTAATATGATACTTTCTTCCAAGCTGATGGTGCTATCCCTGTCACTCTCTTAAAGGCCCTTCGAAATGTCCCACTGTTTTGGTATCCCACCATCCCAGCAATCTGCTCCAAATGATAGCTTCCCTCCTCTATAAGTTCTTTTGCCTTATTCATTCTTAACGTCTCTAAATATGTGCTGAAAGTTTCTCCCATAACCTCTTTAAAAAACTGGGAAAAATAATTCTCTGACAACGTAAATTCCTCCGCTGCCATCGCCACGCCAAATTGTGAATTGCTATAATTTTGACTCATATACTCTGCAAGCTTTTTTTGATAGCTCTCCTCCTGCTCATCCCTTGAGCGTGCCTGTGCCTCACCAATATAGATAAATTGCTGTTCCAGCAATACCAAAGCCTCAGAAAGCTCTGAGTATCTTAGAATCTCATTGACCAGCTTATCCAGAGCCTCATGTGGGATCACATCGTTATATACCCGAATCAGTGTAGCGACAATATTTGAGATCAATATTCTGCCCATCGCCGCGGACAGACGACGTTTCTCCACATTCTCCTTTCGAATACAGCCAAAAATCTCTCTTATCTGCTTAAGCTGAGCATGCTTTGTCGTGTTTACCAGCTTGTTCTCCAGTTCTGTCGGATAATACATAGAATGAAAATCCTGTGATATATGACTGTATAATGTTACCGCCTCCTTTGTCTGTAACGCAGCACTGTATATCGACTGCTTGTAAGAAAAATGAATATCCCTCTCATCCTCATACAGTCTTCCCACGCCCGCCTTCTGACTTTCTCCCAGAGCAGCGCTAAGCCTCTGTGCCATGCCTTCCACCAACTCTAAAAGCTTCTCTGCTTCCTTTGCACCGTGGAATCCAAAAAGCACAGACAGATATTCCTTTCCCCCATCTATAACAAGGACGTTCTGCCATTCTTGCATTAACAAGCACTCTGCACCTCGTCTTGGCTCCTCCATCACAAAAGAGGCAACACCGTACAATTGACCACCCAATTTTATTCCAATCAGTGATCCCTCTCGCACAATATCCTCATTTTCGCGAAACTCCCCTGAAAACAGATAACTTAAAAAATTCTGCCTCTCCTTCGCCTGCTTTTCCTTTAAAGTGATCTGCATACTGCGATTAGTCAACAGAATCTGCTTGATACCTGATTCCAGATGCTCGTACTCGCTCTTTTCGCCGGGTGTCTCCTGCATCACTGTATTGTCTGAACCAAGAAGCAGATACACATTCTTTATCAGATTTCTAACCGGAGCTGAGTACTTCCATGCAAAATAGATACCAAGCGCCAGCTCAAACAAAACGCTTACCACCATCATAGTGAGCGAAGTATACCACAATCTTCTGCCATCCTCAAGCACAACCGATTCAGGAATAATGGCAGCAACAATCAAATCCTGCTCATCAGAACGAGAATATACAAGCAAAGCTGGCTCTTCTCCTATCTGGGCATCCATGTTCCCTTTTGATTCCGAAAGCCTGTCTGCCGAAAACTGAATTTCTTCTATTTCATAATTGGATAATCTTGCCAGAGTCTCCCCTTTTTTATTTAACAACAGCACTTGGCAGCCCTCACGGTTAAGCAGCGGTAAAAAATAATTTCTCAGCTCCTCCTCCCGTATCAGAAACTGTACTACTGCATCCGCCTCCCTGACATCCTTTAAGCTACTGACAATTGGATAACTGTAGGTCAAAGCCGAGATCGTCTCCTTATCCATCTTAATGCTGCTCAAAGGCAATATGGTGCGCTCCATCGCCAAAAAACTCTTCTCATACCACTCCTCATAATCCATAGCGGCATAATTTCTGCCATGAGAAAAATAAAATTCCCTTCCCTGTGTCACTCCATTTCCATAAAAAACATATTCATTCTTGAGAAATAAGCCATACGCATAGAGCAGGCTAGAATCTGCAAATATATCATTTAAACGCTTGTGAAATTCCGTCACAAACCAGACATTAGAGCTTCCCGGCTGCAGCGGTTCCATCTCTACCATTCTTCTTAATGTATAATCATAGGCCAGATACATAACATTGGAATCCATCGCCTGCAGCCGCTCCTCCAAGAGCAGCTCACCCTGCTGTATATTGTTCGATATCTCATCAATCCCTCTTCGCTCAGAAAGATGATATGCCGTTATAGAAAAACCGACAGCAAGTGCCGCTGGAACCATCAACATTGCAATATAAGAAACTAATATTATAGAAAATGCTTTCTTCAACTTAAAACGCCTGTGAAAACCTCTTTCCATCCACTATATATTTCCTTCCTGCAAAAGCTTATCCTTTTAATGACCCAATCATAACTCCCTTTACAAAATGCTTCTGCACTGCTGGGTACAGAGCGATAACCGGAAGACTTCCGAATACAATAACCGCATATTTTAACACCTCAATCATAGCTGCACGATTGCTTTGATCGACAGTTGCATCTGCCATCTCTTGAAGTGCCGCCGCCGTGCTCATAATATTGCGCAGAACAACCTGAAGTGTAAATTTCTCCTCCGAGGAGAGATAGATGTAGGCATCAAAGTATGTATTCCAGTGAGCTACCGCATAGTATAATACCAGCACAGCAAGAATGGACTTTGAAAGCGGCAGCACCAGCCTTGTCATAATACAGACATCGTCCGCTCCATCCAGACGTGCTGCCTCCAGCATCTCATCTGGTATTGTATTCTGGAAAAAGGTTCTGGCGATAATCAGGTTATAGACCGAAATTGCACCCGGTAGCACCATCGCCCAGATTGTATTTACCAGCCCAAGCTGCTCGATATTGATATAGGTTGGAATCAGTGGAGCTGTGAAAATCATGGTGAATACAAACAAGCCCGTCAAAGCCTTGCGTCCCACAAAATCCTTTACTGAAAGCGGATATGCAGCAAGTACTGTCATTATGATATTGATCGTTGTTCCTACCACAGTATAGATAATGGAATTTCTATATCCTATCAACAGCATCCTAGACTGGAAAATCTGCTTATATGCATCCAGATTAAAGCCGATCGGCCAAAATGTCACCTGTCCTCTGATCAGAGCAGATGGCGAGGACACAGAGGACACTAACACATTGACAAGTGGTGCGGCAACAATAACAAACGCAAGCAGAAGAAGAACATTGTTACATATATAAAAAATCCGATTTTCTCTTGATATTGTTTTCTTTTTTCCGTTCATTATGCACCTCCTACCACAAGCTTGTCTCATTGAGCTTCTTTGAGATCGCGTTTACAGTCACCAGAAGGATCAAGGACACCACAGACTGAAACAACCCAATCGCCGTAGAATAACTGTACTGCATGCCCTGAAGTCCTATGCGGTACACATAGGTTGAGATAATATCTGAGGTCTGCACATTGAGATCATTCTGCATTAACAGAACCTTCTCATACCCAAGAGACATAACCTTTCCGCAGGCCATAATCAACAATATCACCGCAGTGGGCATAATGCTTGGAATATCAATATGGCGAATCCTCTGCCAGATAGAAGCGCCGTCCACCGTCGCTGCTTCATGGAGCTGCTGGTCCACCGCAGCCAACGCTGATATGTAGATAACTGCATTATATCCTGTCATCTTCCAGACATCTGAAAATACATACATCGTCTTAAATAGCTTTGGCTTCCCCATAAAATGGACCCTCTCTCCGCCAAGTGTCTCCACTATATTATTGACAGGACCACTTAATGAAAACATCTGGTTTAATATACCAATAACCAGCACTGTGGAGATAAAATACGGCATATATGTAACCATCTGCACAGTTTTCCCCCATATACGGTTTCTTACATAGCTCAGTGCAAGAGCGAGAATGATAGGAGGGAATATTCCAACCACAATATTATAGATGGAAAGACCCAATGTATTCATCAAGACTCTGGAAAATTGTGGAGACTTAAAAAAAGTGACAAAATGTTTTATGCCCGCCCAAGGGCTTCCCCAGATCCCATCCTTGAAATTATAATTGCGGAATGCAATCTGAGAACCTATAATTGGCTTATATTTAAAAACAATAAGATAAATAACTGGCAGCAGAATAATCAAATAGAGCTGCCAGTGACGCAAAATCTTCTTTTTTAAGGAGCCGGCAGCTTTCGCTGCCGGTGCCCCCGAATGATTTCCTATCTTCGCCATCAGAAACCTTCCTCTCTACTCCATTTCGGAACACTTGATTACTCTACCTATTTTGCAAAGGATGACGCATTATATGCATTCTGAAGCATCTCCAGATAGCGGCTTAGTCCAATACTCTCAAGACTTGCCTTATAAGACTCCCACTCACTGTCAATATCCTTCTCTCCTGTAATAAACTGCACCATCATTTCCTTCTGAGTATCCTGAATCGTCGTGCTCAGCAAGGACATCTCTGCTGTATCCGCATCGGACATATACAGATCTGGCATTACACTTTCCAATGGCTGCTGTACCTTCTGATGATCCAGAGAAGCTCTGTACATAACAATCTGGCGTCCTGTCAGTGGAGCCACATCCTCCGCATAAGGATCTGGATTGGTCGTCTCACCCACTATCATATCAGGCTTGCGAATCAAGCATGCAAGCTGTCCCCATGTCTGATTTGTATTATCTGCACCTGTGCGCTTATATACAGCAGGACTTCCGTCCATACCAGTTTCTCCTGCCTCAGCCGCTGTCCAGTGAACCCCCTCAATTCCTACCGCAGAGCGCATGGTACCTTCTTCTGTTGCCAGATAATCAAGGAAACGGAACGCTGCCTCAGGATTTGAACAGGTGCTGGAAATATATGTCATACCTGTCTGATACATAACATATGGATTCCAAGAGGCTGTCACCTGACCATCTGGTCCTTTTAGCGGTGCAACTGACTGATATTGTTCCCATTTCTTAGAATTTGGAATGGTTGTCAGATCACATGCATACCCCGGCCTCTGTGCCAAAAATGCTCCGATCACACAGTCCTCACCTGCCTCATTGACATTCACCTGATTCACCCTGTCCTGTGTAAAGGACTCTGGATTAATAAGTCCCTCTGCCCACAGTTTATTTAAGTACTTCAAGCCTTCTTTATAATTATCCTGAACAGGCGCATATGTGACAACTCCATTGTCAATATATAGCTTTGTATTCTCAGATGTCTGCTGGAACGGATTCATAAGAAAACCATCTATCTGTGTTCCGGCGCCACTTGTCACAGTGGAGAAAGGAATCTCGTCATTTGGATTGCCGTTGCCATTTGCATCCTGCTCCTTAAATGCCTTTAACACATTATAAAATTCATCTGTCGTGGTTGGCATAGAAAGACCAAGATTATCCAGCCATGTCGTGTTCAGCCACAACTTCATATTATATTGTACATGCAAAGAACCATCTACATTTGGAAGAGAATAGATATTCCCGTCTGGTGTCGTAATATAATCTCTAAGCCCGTCCAGCTCCTCAAAAGCAGCTTTATAGCCTACAGATATTGTATCCAGATATTCATTCAGGGGAAGTACAAGCCCCTGTGAGCCAAACATTGACTCAGATGCCTTATCATAGCGGCTGGATGCTGAAACTCCTGTCAGAATAATATCTGTCATATTCTTTGAAGCAAACATAACACTAATCTTATCGCGCACATTCTCAGAAGCCGCCGCGATCTGCCAGTCCAGACGGATGCCTGTAAGCTCCTCCAACTCCTTTGTCTGCGTATTGTCTATATAACTGTACTCACCGTTCGCCGGCGCAAAGATAGTCAGGGTAACTGGCTCCTTCACAATGGGAAGTGTACCCGGTTCATTAAAGATAGAATCCTCCCCCTGAGCCGTCGTGCTCCCCTGCTGTGTACCTGTAGTCGTGGACTTTTGTGTTGTAGGATCTGAATTCGTCCCGGTATTGCCGCCACAGCCGCTCAACATGCTTCCTGTCATAGAAGCTACCATTAACAGTGCCAAAGCTCTTTTTGATTTCATAATAAATACCCTCCTTCATATCTTCTATTATGTCTTGCTTCTGACACCTTAATCATAATTTTCTTTTCACTCTACGACAAGCTTCACTTCCCTCGCTGAGCATGCATTTGCCTTGTTCCCCACCATACAATTTCCCTGTCAACATTCATTTTCACCGATTCGATGCAAATTCTAACTCACCGGCAAATTATCTCCAAAAAGCTATTCTGTGTGCCATTGTATAAAATGCAACTGGATTTCCTATTACCAGAGTACTGGTGCCTCCCGCATACATGCGAAGTACATGAAACACAATTCCCTCCAGACATGACACCATCAAAAAACATCGATACAGATGCATAGGAAACTTTTCATCGCAAGTCAGACAATATTCATATAATGAAAACAACAACGGGCACACCGCCAGATAAAGCATCCATGTAAAATCACTATAATAGCGTGGCAGAATCCCCGCCATCTGCGTGTCTGCCACTATCACAACCACCGAGAAGACAAAAGAAAACACGCTTATTCTACGGCTGCAGGCATCCTTATTATATCTCTTAAGCCACGGCAGTAAAAATAACGGCCAAAGTATTAGATTCGCAGCAAATACTCCGCCGTAAGTATTCTCCCATATCGTCTTTCCAAGATAAGTACTAGAAAAACTGCTTCGTACAAGAAATGGAAATACTGCTTCCACATTCACTGGCTGAAATAGGTACGTAAATACTCCAAGCCCAATTCTTCCAAGCTCCATTCCCCTAGCTGTCATATCATTTGTCGTCAGATTATAATTTGCTCCAAAATCAACAGGTGAACCAAAACGTGCATAATTATAATACATCAGCCCCACAGCTACAACAAGGTAGGGAAGTACAAAGCAAGATCCCTGCTTCCACCTAAGAAGCCTTCTCTCTTTTATCTCATCCCAAAACAAAAAAATAGACAGAAAAGACATAATCACCATCTGAGGACGGCAGCCCGCCACCAAAGCCATACATAAGGAACCTAAAAACAATCTTCCTGCAGATAATTTTCCCTCCTCTTTCCTTCTGCGCTTTGCAGACAACCAGAAAAAAAGCCCAAACAAAGAGAACATCATCCCACAGACAATTGGCACTGAATAAAAATCCGCATGTAACAATATAGTAAGTATCCCACATCCCATACTAAACATGGCTGCCAGAAATAGATACAGCACAAATGGTGTTCTTCTGTACCAGAGACGAACAATCTCCCGAAGCAGCAGATAGACAGCTATCACCTCCATTGCCGCACAAAGAAAGATAACGGTGATATGTGGGAGGATGCCCCCCTGAAACTCCCCATTCTCATCTACATTTCCCGCAAGCTCATAGTAAGGGTAATAAAACAACAGCTCTGGCACTACCCCAAAGTAAACATAATAGCGGCCATTAAAGTATGCATAATCCCAGCCCACACTCTCCTCAAGCTCCGACGCCATCTTGTTCCTCAAGTCTGTATCATAAGGATTATCTATCTTTTTTAGAAATTCTGGTGGTTCCTTCTTCAGATATAGTTGTCCTTCATGAAATGCCTCTGCAAGCTCATAATACTGATTATGGTGTGCCCATCTGGGATAGACGAAATAGGGGTTTAGCAAAATCACTCTGGCAAATAAAAGAATCTCCGCCAAAATACAAACCCATATCACCAACTCATGTACTATTGTATCCCTGCACATAACATGATACGCCCGCGAGCTTGGACGAAGCAGATACAAAAGTGACATAATCGCACCCAAAGCTGCCACCCTTATAATAGAAAAATCAAATGGAATCCGCGGATTAACCACGATCTCATAGATGGTAAGAATCTCCCCCGCGCTCGCGGCAAGATCATATCTCACCCACTCACTCAAACCACTTAAATGTGTTATCATATAAGTAGTTTGAGGAACTTCATGTACAATATCTCTCTTGCCAAGTGTAAAGCCTAGAGAATTTGCTTTATCCTGTGCTTCAATGCTCACATACAGTTTTTTATTCTCATAGCCTTTTATAATATCTTTCTCCCTCTCTGGACTTTTCTGTGCAATCTTTCTCTCAGTGCTATAGCCTATATCCAGCCGAAGTGACTGCACCTCGCGCATAAGATCTGGAAGAGTAATGGTGTACTCTCCTTTCTCCAAAATCAAAAAACGCCCATCCCCCAAAGGCATCAGGCCACTTCCAACTTCATAATGTGGAATATACTCCTCATTATGAAATGTCAAATAAAACTTATAATTAAACAGGGAAAGCTCAAGAACTAGAGCAAGCAAGAAAAACATACCATATTTATACTTTCGCATCATAGATATCCTCCTTGGGTTACAGTATATCAAAAAATACTTATGTAGGCTAGGATATACTTTCCTTATAAGCATAACTTCTTGTAGGATGCATTTTCTTTCATCATTTTCGGAAAAGGTCCGTATAGCCCGTCCGCTGTTTCCTCCGTCACCCCGCTCCCGCTTAGTGAAAAACGTAACGGATACTAAGCTCGTAAAAAACCTCGCTAAGTACCGACGTTTTTCAATAGGTTCCTTGAGGAAAACAGCGGGCGGGCTATACTGTTTTACTAGATGTTTCAGATACGCTGTGATTCTGCATATATTTACAATTCCATGTCTATTTTTATTTTTGTGAGCAATGAGTCAAATGACTACCTGCAATCATATGGCGACTGCCGCAAGGGTCAAAAAACCTGCTTCAAACACTCTACATAATCCATATTTATATATTTACACAATTATAGTTATCAAAAGTTACTTTGCTAATTTCATTTCGGCTATAATCAATGTAAGTAGAATTATGAGCAGAAAAGCTAACTTAATTTTGTGCAAAATTACCTGTCTTTTGACTTGTGGGTCAAATTAAGTGCAAGAAACAGTATTTTTCACTTTACTTGTATTTATAGATCATCAAATTCTCTAAAAAGAGACAATATAAACGATCTATCAGTCTTGTACAAACAGAGTGACAGCGTGTTTTGCCTTGCCGATAAAATAGCCCGGCGAACTGCCTGTGGTCCTCAAGGAACCTATTGAAAAACGCCGGCGGTTAGCGAGGTAGTTTCGAGCTTACCGTCCGCTGCGTTTTTCACTAAGCGGGAGCGGGGTGACGGAGGACCACAGGCAGTTCACCGGGCGGATCTTTCATGAAAATGATACAACAACTTTCAATCAGCAGATAAAATTTAAAATTTACAAAAAATAATACCTTTAAAGTATCCACTTAACAAGCATCATTTTATCCTAATTTAGCAAAAAATATTGAAAAACCCAGATATATTCTGTATACTGAGAACAAATAAGAATCTTCAACAAGAAAGGGGGGACAAGCCACATGAATACCAGTATGCTTATGCCTCCTAGCCGTGGCAGCTCACAGCCCCTTTTATCACTTTACACAGAACATTATCATGAATCGCTCTATACACAGCCTCAGCCTCTCTTATTTTATGAATTTTATGGTACAGAAGAACCCATCACCTTCATTCCGACAGGTTGTGTGGATCTTCTTATAGAGGAAATATCTGTAACTGGAAGTCTACTCGCACCTGACATCGCATATCGAACCATATCTTGTATTCCCGAAAGCCGTTACTTTGGTGTTCGTTTTTCAACTGGAATACTGCCAAGCCGCCATTTTTCAACAGAATATTTTGCCTATGGCGTTTTAAGGTTCTCTTCCTTTCAGGATAGACTTTCATGGTTTCTTACAAACTATCAACCTGAAAAGCATGTTATGCCGCTAAGCGATCCTGTTCACTATATGCTTGAGCAAATCTGTCTTACCAACGGTACCATCTCCATCCATAAGCTTGCAAAAGCACTTAATTACTCCGAGCGTCACATGTATAGATTATTTCTGGGACATATGGGACTAAACCCCAAGCATTATAGCAGAATTATCCGCTTTCAGTCCACTCTCACCCAAATGATGCAAATGCCTCGAAAAAATAACTCAGAATTTATCAGGTGCCTCGGATACTCTGATCAGGCACATTTTCAGAGAGAATTTAAAGAATTTACCGGAATGACTCCAAGACAATTTATCAAACTATTTTTAGCCTCCTTAAATGATTCGGCTGAATCATCCTCTTAAGTGCTAATGCTCTTTAACAAGCTCAGCGACAACGCATCTGTGACATTGTACTTCAACATAAAGACATGGCAAAAGTCACCGTTTTATGATAAAATATCATTCAGAAAACCAATATAATAACTAGAATGGAAGGATTCTCAATGGCATTTGATTACAAAAAAGAATACAAAGAATTTTATTCACCACCCAAAAAACCAAGTATTGTAGATATACCATCCATAAACTATATTGCCGTTCGTGGCAAAGGCGATCCCAATGATGAAAATGGTGAATATAAAAAGGCCATAAATATGCTCTATGGTATCTCGTTTACAATAAAGATGAGTTACAAGGGTGAACATAAGATTGACGGATATTTTGAATATGTAGTGCCGCCCCTTGAAGGATTCTGGTGGCAGGATGGCATAAAAGGGATCGACTACGCCCACAAAGAGAACTTTCATTTTATATCTCTTATTCGCCTGCCTGACTTCGTCACAAAGACTGATTTTGACTGGGCGATTGCCGAGGCAACCCAAAAGAAAAAAACTGATTTTTCCAAAGTCGAGCTCCTGTCCTACAAGGAAGGCTTATGTGTACAATGTATGCACATTGGCTCCTACGATGATGAACCGACAACCATTACAACTATGCACCAATATGCCAAACAGAATGGATATGAGCTAGATATCGCTGATACCCGCTATCATCACGAGATATATCTTTCTGATCCAAGAAAGTGTGACATAAGCAGACTAAAAACGGTTGTACGACACCCAATTAAACCAAAACAATAGGAAACTATTCTTCAGATTCTCTACTGTGTCCATCTTAATATTACCAGAATCGAGGAGGAAATGTTATCTCTCCCACTTGCCATGCGGGGTGCGTACAACTTTCTCCGCTTATTTACCTACATGCTCCTGCAAAAAACAAAACAACAGAGAGCCCCCAGCTCTCTGTAAATATCTCTTCAGTAAAAATACTTAATTATAAAATAGGAGAGAGCAATCTGGATACCTGTTCCTTTAAACGTATGATCAAATTCCTCTGGCTATAGTCATATGGCGTGATTTCTGTAGATTTTCCCAGATCTTTAAGAAAGATATCCTCAAGCTTCCTTGTCACCTCCGAGCTGTAGATCACAGCATTCACTTCAAAATTAAGATAAAAGCTCCTCATATCCATATTTGCCGTGCCAAAGCTCGCCGCCAGCCCATCCACCATAATACCCTTCGCGTGAAGAAATCCATTGTCATACGTATAGCATCTAGCTCCTGCCTCCAGAAGCTCACCCACAAAGGAGTATGTGGCCCAATATACAAATGGATGATCTGGCTTACACGGAATCATTACCTTCACATCCACACCGGACATCGACGCAATGCGAAGAGCCGCCATCATCGCCTCATCTGGGATAAAATATGGTGTCTGAATATAGATATTCTTCTTAGCCTTGCTGATCAGTCTCATATAATTATCTCTAATTTCCTGAAAGCGAGAATCTGGCCCACTGGAAATAATCTGCAGTCCAGTGGTTCCCTTTCCGACAACCTCTGGAAAATAACCCTTTTGAGAAAATAGATCCGCCTTTGCCGCATAATTCCAGTCCAATATAAACCGAATCTGAAGCTGTGCAACTGCCGATCCCTCGATCTTTAAATGCAGATCTCTCCAATACCCGAATTTTTTATCCAGCCCAATATATTCCTTCCCTATATTAAAACCACCCACAAATGCAGTCGTTCCATCTATCACCACAATCTTTCTGTGATTTCTGTAATTCATGCGCAGCTGCAGCCTTTTTAATAGAGCAGGAAAGAAGATCGCTGTCATAATTCCCTGTTTTTCCAAACTCTCCCAGTAGGAAGATTTTACATCTCTTCCTCCCATCCCATCACAGAGTACTCTGACCTCCACCCCTTCCTTCGCCTTCTTAATAAGATGCTTTGCAATACGCTCAAATAGAATATCCTGTTTTATAATATAATACTGGATATGGATAAAATGCTCCGCGTGATCAATTGCGTCAATCAGCGCGTCAAATTTTTCATTTCCATCAGTGAAGATTGTCACCTCATTATCTTCCGAGTATGCCGCCTGCAAAGCTTCCAGATTGTATAAAACCAAATCGCGGTAATCCTCCAGAAGCTTGTCCGACAGATTAAATTCATTGCGAAATATAATCTCCTCCTGCTTCTGAATCTGCGAATTTAGGCTGTCCTCCATCTCCTTCATGCGGAACATTTTTCGTTTATGCAGATTTTGTCCCAGAAATAGATAAAGAATAAACCCCAGAACCGGGATAAAATAGAGCACCAAAAGCCATGTCCACACGGTCTTTGGATCTCTTCTCTGAAAAAATACAATCACAATCGCAAGAATCGCATTGAGAACTAATAGATTGTCCATTGTCCATTTTGTCAATATAGTAAGGTAACGCCATATCACCTCAACTACTGTTATATCAGGCATAATAATCACTGTCCTTCACAAAATAAGCTTTTCATTTCAGTAAAATAATGATACAATATTATTGTCCAACTCGGACATATGACAAATATCACATCAGGAGGTCTCTTATGAAAACCTTTTTAACTGTTGTTCTGGTGATTCTGGTTATCCTTGCGATCCTTCTCGCCGTCCTCGCCTATTTTGGCAGAAAAGCACAGAAAAAGCAGGCAGAGCAGAAAGCAACCATGGATGCTGTGGCTCAGACTATGTCGCTGTACATTATTGATAAGAAACGCATGAAGCTATCGGAGGCAAATCTTCCGAAAGTCGTAACAGATTCTGTTCCAAAATATATGCGATGGATGAAAATGCCTGTAGCAAAAGTTAAGGTGGGCCCTCGCGTGATGACTCTGATATGCGATGAACCCGTGTTCGCCCAGATTCTTCCAAAGCAGGAGATTAAAGCTGTCGTGAGCGGGATCTACATAACAAGCGCAAAGCGAATCCGCGGCCCCATACCAGAACCCAAGAAGAAAAAGGGCTTTTTCTCCCGCTTTAAGAAATCGAAAAAGGAAGATTCATCTAAAAAAGAAGAAACATCTAAGAAAAAAGGCTGACATCCCCAGCCTTTTTTTCTTTCAGGCAGATGCTGATCTTACAGTCTGACACAAACTCATAATTGATGTCCAGAGAATAGTCAATATTGATATCGATGGAGTTCTCCTCCTCCTTCACATCCACCTTACTTGTGGCAAGCCCAATCAGAAGATTGCCAAATGGTGTGTCATAATATGTCATGTTCTTCTGCTTTTCTTCAAATACCATATGAACATTGGTGATTCCCTTTTTTGTAATATCCACCATATGCTCATTAAACTTTATCATATTGCGCGTCGATCCTGAAAAGCCCTCCATCGCCTCATCAAACATCACATAATGCCGACTGCCGCGCTTATAATAATCACCTACGGTAATCATCTCCACAGCCTCTTTATCCTCGTTGATAAACTGTAACCCAGATATTGATACCAGTACTTCTTTCTCCATGATAGCATCCCCCAAATATAAGTATTTTAATACTCTTCTATATCAATCTGTGATGTATTGCTGACAGAGCATGGCAGAATAGACTCCGCGAATTGCTGGAATTTCTCTGTTGCATCACTTACATAGAAAGTGTGAAGTTCCTCCTGCGAATTATTTTCCTCTGTGCGGCAAAGCTTTTCCTCCGACAACAACGTCCTAAGTTCCAGCGCTGTCTCATAGGCAGGATTCACCAAAGTGACATCTGATCCCATCACCCTGCCTATCAGGGAGCGGATCAGCGGATAATGTGTACAGCCAAGAATCAATGTGTCAATCTTCTCTTTTTTTAATCCTTCTAAATATCTGGACGCGATCTCCTCCGTAATAGGGTCCTTGAGAAAAGTCCCCTCCTCCACCAGTGGCACAAATAGCGGACATGCCTTTCCAACCACACTGATCCCCGGTGAAAGCTCCTCTATCACATGCGTATACACACCACTGTGGATCGTTGTCTCCGTGGCAATAATGCCAATTTTCTTATTTCTGGTCGCGGCCACTGCTGTTCTCGCCCCTGCATTGATCACACCGATCACAGGAATATCTAGCTCTGTCTGTATCTCCTCAAGTGCCACTGCGCTCGCCGTGTTGCATGCAATCACTATCGCTTTCACCTTCTGTGTCATCAGAAAGCGTATAATCTGTCTCGAATACTTTACGATTGTATCTCTCGATTTACTTCCATAAGGTACTCTCGCTGTATCTCCAAAATATACAATCCGCTCACTTGGAATTTGGCGCATAATCTCTCTTGCAACCGTCAATCCGCCCACTCCAGAATCAAACACTCCGATTGGCGCTTCTCTGTCTGCCATGACCACCCTCCTACCTATTATATCTTATAAGAGCACCTGCAATCAGCTTGTCGATAAGCTCCTGCTTGCTAATTCCCTTCTTTTCCCACAGCATCGGATACATGCTGATCCCAGTAAAGCCCGGAAGTGTATTTATCTCATTAAACACTACCTCGTTTGTATCCTCCGTCAAGAAAAAATCCAACCGAGACAAGCCATAGCCGTCCACAGCGGTAAAAATCCGAGCGGCTGCCTCACGGATCTCATCCTCCTTGCCCTCTGGCAGAACAGGAGCAAGATCTGTCTGAGATTCTGCACTGTGATACTTTGCATCATAATCATAAAAATCCGCCGCTGCCAGCACCTCTCCCACACCAGAAACCATACATTCATCGCCACATAGCACCGCACATTCCAGCTCTCTGCCGACAATCATCTCCTCCACAAGAAGCCTTCTGTCATGCTCTGCCGCAAGAGAGAGACCTTCCCTGAGCTCCTCTTTGTTCCTCACCTTTGAAACACCGCGGGATGAGCCAGCATTGCACGGCTTGACAAACATTGGATAGGAAAGCCCTGCCTCCACTTTCTCAACAACTGCCTCCATATCATTAAGCTCATCGCGCATAATCGAGACATATTGTGCCTGCCGGATTCCCAGTGTTCCCACCAGCATCTTTGTACAAAGCTTATCCATAGCAATGCTGGATGCCAGTACACCACAGCCCACATATGGCAGCCTTGCAAGCTCCAAAATCCCCTGAATCGTTCCATCCTCTCCATATAATCCATGCAGAGCCGGAAATACCAGATCTAATTTTCTCGTAATAGCTTTTCCACCCTCCAGAAAAATCACACTCTTTGTCGTCGCCTCTGCCGAGAGCACAGCATGAACCGAAGAATTTCTCCAACTCCCATCCTCTATCTGGCTGATCGAATCCACCTTCAGCCAATCTCCCTCCTTGGTGATTCCAATTAAGATCTGTTCATACTTCTCTGCATCCATGTGTGCAGCGATAGTTACTGCTGATACACAAGAAACCTCATGCTCGGAGGACTGTCCTCCAAATAATACAGCGATCGTCTTCTTCATTCTCTCATGCCTCTCATTTCTATATATTATACACAGATAAGCCGTCGTTCTCTCTATTTTATGATTTCATTGCATCCTTCATGTTCTATATTGCCCTATCATTTTACCTGAAATCAACATTTTATTCAAGTGCTTTCGTATAAAGACCATTTCGCTGGGAATACTCCGGCTATAAGAAATTATTCTACAGGAGGTTATTATGAAGCCTATTCCATATCCATATTATTATCGGCGTTTTGCCAGACACAAAAAAACAATCCAGAATATAGCTATGTTTGGCCTATCTCTTCTTATCTGGGCCCTGTGTGGTGTCTACCTAATTCTTATCCGAGAAGAACACACACTCGCTATGCAACAAAACCTTGCAGAACAGGTTATCCGTTTCCATGTTCTCGCTGACAGCAACAGCGCTGCCGATCAGGCACTCAAGCTGTTAGTCAAAAATGCTGTATTAGAATATATGTCCGAGCCTCTCACGCGCTGCGACACGGCAGAGGAGGCACTTCAAATACTAGATTCACACACACCTGATATTATCCGCGTAGCAAGAGCTATTATTGAAGAAAATGGTTACTCTTACCCCGTCAGGGCAGGTATCAAAGAGCTGTACTTTCCTGTAAAATCTTATGGAGACGTCACACTTCCCGCCGGAGACTATACGGCCTATCAGATTATTATCGGAGAGGGAAAGGGCAATAACTGGTGGTGCGTTTTATATCCACCGCTCTGCTTTATCGATATCACACACGGCATTGTGCCGGAGGAGTCCAAAGAACAGCTTCGCACTGTGCTGTCAGAAGATGAATATCTCGCCATAACAGGCGAGGGAACCGATAGTCTGCTGTTCGACGAGACCGAAAATCCACGTAATGTTTACCTGCGCTTCCGCATATTGAGCTTTCTGAACCCAAAACCCTCTGGTACATAGAAAGCCCTATCAGCTCTTAATTCTCTTTGACACGGCTGATTCCTGATTATCAATATGCTTGCGGCTCGCTTCCTTGGCAGCTTCAATATCATGATTTTTAATCCGCTCAATAATCTCTGCGTGTTCTTCTGCAAGTGTACCACGCTTATCCTCATCGCGAATATATTCCATGCGATAGCGGTACATTTGCTCCCGGAGATTACTTAAAAGCTGAATCAGCCGCTCATTTTTAGTTCCCATATAAATCATCTCATGAAAATGAACATCCATCTCAGCAATCTTTGTCACATCATTGCTCTGAAGCTCCAGCTTAAACTCTTCTAACTGTTGTTCAGCTTCCGCAATCTCCTCCTCTGTCATTCTCTGACAGGCAAGTTCTGCGGCAAGCTCCTCCAATGCTTTGCGCACTTCAAGCACATCTCTAAGGCTCTTCTCAGTGATGCTTGACACCTCTGCACCTTTTCTTGGCACCATAACAACCAGCCCCTCAAGCTCCAGCTTGCGAATAGCCTCCCTCACTGGTGTGCGGCTCACTCCAAGGCGCCCGGCAAGCTGTATCTCCATCAGCCTCTCGCCCGGCTTTAATTCACCCTTGAGAATCGCCTGTCTTAAAGTGTTAAATACAACATCTCTAAGCGGCAGATAATCCTCTATCACTGCCTTTAACTCCCCCTGCATATCTTTTTCCATCCTCTACAGCCTCCTCGGTGCAGGAACTGTGGTGTAAACCAACTTTGCAAGCCCTGCCTTTTTTATCGCAGCAGCCGCTGCCCTGCAGCTCTCCTCCTTGTCATACAATCCAAAAACGGTGGGACCACTGCCACTCATCAGCGCATTCATCGCTCCGTGCTCCTTCATAAAATTCTTAATATCCTGAATAATGGGATATGTCGGAATGGTCACTGTCTCCAGCACATTTTCCATCCGATTGGCAATTCCCTCAAGCTCCTGATTCTCAATCGCCTTCAACATGCCATCAATATCAGGATGATGAGAAAGCTCATCCACTCTGAGCTTTTCATAGACCAAGCGCGTCGATACACTGATAGCTGGCTTTGCAATTAGTATCCAACAATCTGGAATGGGTTTAAGTTCATGAAGCTTCTCCCCAATCCCCTCCGACAATGCTGTTCCTCGAAGAACACAATATGGTACATCTGCTCCCAGCTTTACACCTCTCTCCATAAGCTGCTGCGTCGTAAGTCCAAGGGAAAATAATCTGTTAATCCCATACAGGACTGCTGCCGCATCACTGCTCCCTCCCGCCATCCCTGCCGCCACAGGAATATGCTTCTTCAAATTAATCATAATACCACGGCGAAGCTTAAATTCCTGAAGAAGCAGCTTTGCCGCCTTGTAAGCCAAATTATCTTCATTCACCGGAAGATAAGTTAGATTTGTTTCCAACCGGATGCCGGGACGCTCTAGAATAACAAGCTCCAATGTATCATACAGACTCACCGTCTGCATAATCATGCGAACCTCATGATAGCCGTCCTCCCTTTTTCCAATAACATCCAGCCCAAGATTTATCTTCCCATAAGCCTTCAAATTCAGTTTTCTCAACATAATTCCAGCCTTACCCTTTACTTGTATTCTGTATACAAGCTTATTATAACACACTCCATGTACTTTGGGAAGCCGAATACCTAAAATGTTTTCAAGCCCATAACTCTCCATCACCCAACCAAAGGGAAGTGACGCAGAGCTATGGGCTTTTATCAAAAGTTCCATCTATCTTTGTTCTTAATAAACATGTACTACCTATCTAACATTCATCTAAGATCTTCCTTGCCTGAGCAACGATCTCCTTGTCTGTCTGGAAAATACTATATTCACTCATAGCTGGAAGTCCCATAGGTACACCTTCCTTGCGATAGCGCATACCACTGTCAACAATCTTCTTTGCAGATAAATGAAAGGCTGTAATATTCGTCTCTTTCAGAAATTTTCTGATGGAATCTGGTGTCATACCTGCACCTGCCATAATCTGTGGTCCATTTGTCTCTATCTGTAATTCACATAATTTCTTTAACAACGGCAGGCCTGCGAGACCACTGCTTTCTTGTCCCGACGTAAGAATGGTGTCGATTCCAAGCTCTTTTGTCTGTTGATACGCTTGTATAGGATCTGCGCACACATCAAACGCACGGTGAAGTGTCACTTTCATCTCACCCGCTGTCTCCATCAGTTCTTTCATCTGCTCCATATCAAGATTTCCATCTGCATTGAGACAGCCTATCACTACACCTTCAGCTCCTGCTTTACGAAATAATTCAACTTCTCTTTTAATAATCTGGAACTCATAATCTGAATAAAGAAAATCTCCAAAGCGAGGGCGCAACAGTACACGTACCGGCACATTACAGTTCTCCTTAACCTGCTCAAATAAGGCTAAGCTTGGTGAGATTCCTCCTATCACAAGGGCTGCACACAGCTCCATGCGATCCGCCCCACCCTCAGCAGCTGCAATAGCAGATTCTACACTATCAACACAACATTCTAGCATATAACGTGGCATAATTTGTCCTCCTTTTCATATAAGAGATATTTTTCTTTATTATATCATATATTAACGAAACGGCATAGCAAAAGCTACGCCGTTTCTCAACAATTATGTTCTACTGTCTATAAGAAATTTCAAAAACTCTTTTTCTTATAATTCCTCAGCAGGGTCCTTTTTGATGACGGTATCTTCTGTCTCGTCATCCTTCTTATTATATTCGTCGAACTTCTTCATAACAGCATCATATGTCTTGCTTGAGATATCCGGCAAATCTCTTCCCCATGCTCCTGTTGCCTGCTTATAACCCTTGATGAAAGCCTCTCTCATCTTCTCCATCTTCTCTGGGTCTCCGCCAGTCAAAGCCTCAGCAAAAGAGAGAATACGATCGGATGTCTGCTCAACACCCCAGTAGCCATCCTCGCCAATCTCCTTCTGTGCGTTCAACGCTGTGGCTTTGTCAACTGTAAAATCCCCAGCAGCCAGAGCTTTCCACATGCCATCTGCACCTTGAAAAACCTTGTTCTGCTTTGACAGCATACTTTCTACCATCTTGCGGAACTGTGCAGTCTTCTGCTCTGCGTCAGCTTTCAGCTTATTGATCAGATTCGTATCTGGCTTATAGGTTACTTTATCCACTGTATTTTTATTAGCAGTAGACTCATAGACAGCCCCCTTATCCTCTGTCTTTGTGGCAGTAGAGGAAGCAGCCGCTGCAGCAGCTTCTGATGTTGTGGTGGATGGTGCGCTCTTTTTATAGGCGGCATCCGTAGTAATAGTTTCTTTTCCAATTCCATTTACATTCATGCTCATATGATACCCTCCTTGGCAATCACGATACGTATAGTTTCATTAGTATTATCGGCAAAAAAAGGAAAAAGTTTAGGGTACACATACATTACACCATTCTATTTTACTACAATTCCTCCACCTTTTTCATCAGTACCAGCCGATCGCCGGGATGTATTTTATCATCCTTTAATTCATTGATTGTCTTAATACTGTCCACAGTGGAGTAAAAATTCTTGGCAATTTTCCACAAGGTATCCCCCGGCTTTACGACATAGCCTACAATGCCGGGCAGCGCTTGTATTTTCTCTTCATCATATGGCTTTACTGTCACATCTGTGATAATCTCCGCTTCAAGCTGCCTCATAATCAGCGCGTCCAGACTGATTACTGCCTTGATCTCTATCTCATCACTGTTTGTCATAACAGCATTAAGCTGCTCTAACATACATTCCATATGCCAGATACAGTCCGGCGTGATACCCGGTGCCTCTATCTTGTGGGAAAATGGCAGCACACCAGACAACATCTGAAATGGCTCCTTATCATCCAGCGCGGCATACAAAAGTGATACTGCCACCGCCCCCTCCACATTAAGTCCATCTTCTGTCGCCTGAATCTCGTCAATGCGGACACTTCCACTGCTGTTGCAGATCTGCAGAATTCTCGGCTGCTCTTTTTTCAGTTTCATTCTGTCCGCCGCACGACATTTTGCTGAATTTCTAAGTAATAGCTGTTCATAGGGAACCCTTTTTGTCACTGGCTCCATATCCTTCACCGCCGAATATACATCACTCATAATATCTGCCTGCCGCTCTTCATAGAGGCAAATATCCAAATCAATAATATACTCAATACCAAGGACTCTCTGTTCCCCATCATAATCTGCTTTTACCTCTATATCATTCCCGCTAAGGTTCAAGCGTATATAGGGTACCATATCCTCCTGACAGCCCGGACAATCTATGGCGCAGGAAATCGGAACCGTGTGCTCTGTCCACTGAACCGAATTATTTTCGTCTGCTCCCCTGTAGAGAACAAATAAAAATAATTCTCCCCGAAGTCCCAGCTTTCCCTCCATCGGTCGAAGCTCCATGGAGCGAAGCTGTGCCTGATCCCAGAGAATCTCCGCA
Organism: uncultured Lachnospiraceae bacterium; assembly: GCA_910588535.1. GTDB lineage: Bacteria > Bacillota > Clostridia > Lachnospirales > Lachnospiraceae > RGIG8607. Next base: position 41,204 of record CAJUOO010000010.1, read on the forward strand.
ATATCTGGCTTATTTCCTGATAGCTCCAGCTCATCCTTAACACGGCAAGTATCCTTTGTCTTTAATGCCACAGGAGTGAAAATCAACCGGGAAGTCATATACTGCACATCATTATCACCCTCAACCTCAATCCCAGCTTCCTCCTCCTGTGTCCTCTCCGCCTCCAAGGTAAGCGTAAGAACTGCTTTCACACTGATTTTTCTGGAATTGATCAGTGTGATTGTCAGATCCTCCATCTCATAGGACAGCCTCGTCTCATCTTCTGGTATCAATCCATCAACATTCATTGTCTCCTCAAAAGGAATAATTCCCTTAACACTATGTATCGCGTTGTTCTCCCCATACAACACGCGAAAGGCAAGCTTTCCTTTAATGCCCGCCCTATTCTCAAGGACTCGAACCTGCTCTGTCTGTACATTTCCGTCATACTTTATAATTCGCTCGACGTCCTCCTTCACATCTGGCACATTAAAATCATCATCAATTGTGATCTGGGTAATGCTCCTCCCTTTGCTGCAGGTTAGCTGCATATTCCTTTTTACAATCTCCACTTTTTCTCCTCCTTATCTAAATACCACCGGCTCTTCCCTTTTTTCTGTCTTTAGCACAATATATGGGTAGGTCAATGTCTCATTCACCGTCTCCTCCTTGGATGGCCCTATCAGGCTGGTATCCACATAGATAGCATTTTTTCCAAGATAAAACTCTTCCACAGCGATACTGTAGCCACTGGTCTTCTGCTCACCATACCCGATAATAATATAGAGATAATCTTCATTTGTCCAAGTATGCTTCATCGCTGTTTTTTTCTTTTCCTCGATCATAGATAGAAGCTCTGGTGGCACCTCCTTCTCCTCCACCACGGTAAAATCCAGATCCTGTACCTTCTCTCCATCCTCTTTTGACATACTACAAGAGCACAAAAAAAATACTGCCACACATAATAATAGAAATAATCGCTTCATACAAGACCACTTGCTTTTTTCTATTATTATATTGGCAGCATATCTATATTATGCCAGCATGTTAGAATCACACAGAATCGCTACACTTGTCCTATCCAACAATCGCAGAGACAATCGGAAGAGTCACAACTGAGAGAAGTGTTGTGAGCATAACACCCTTTGATGCAAGCTCATAATCCCCATTGTATTCCTGTGCAAGCATGGCTGTCATGCTTCCCACCGGAGTTGCCAGCATCACCATCGTGACACCTAATATTATCTCATTATCAATAAACTGTTTTAATAGCAGCGTTCCCAAAATTGGCAAAACCAATAGCTTAAACAGCGAGAACAACAAAAGCTTATAATCACCCAACAGCTTTCTAAAATCAATAACAGCCATAGATGCACCAATCACCATCATGCTGAGCGGAGCAGTCAGATTACTTAACATCGTGATGGTTGAACCAAAAAAGGATGGCAGCTCTATATGAAAAGCAAATAACAGCATCGCAACCACACAGGCCAGAACTCCAATATTTAGTATCTGTCCCAGCTTAGGTTTCTCCTTCCCACCTCTGCCCGCCTTCATAGTATGAATTCCGTAGGTATAAATTAACACATTATAAGGAATCAAAAATAAAGTCGCATAGAGCAAAGCACCTGAGCCATACACAGAAGAGATAATAGGGAAACCCATAAAACCAATATTAGAAAATACCGTCATCACCCGGTATGCCCCATAGCTCTGCTTATCCACGCGAAACAACACCGGAACAAAGATAGAAAGAAGCAAAAGCCCAGCAAACAGCGCCACCGCTATCACAACCGTAACCGCTAGATCCTCCCCCGTCACCGTGCCGTCCATCGTGAGGACGCTCGACAAAATCAAAGCTGGATTCGCAATATTTACCACAATACTGGACAGCTTTTTGCTTGAACTATCATTGATATAATCTTTCTTATAAGCAACAAAACCTACCAACATTATCAAAAACAATACTATCATCTGCTGAAGCATACCATATCCTCGCAATCTTTTTCGTCTATTCTGCAAGTATAAACTTCTTTTTCCTTGAACCATTGGCTCGATAATCCTCATATTATCACGAAGCGAAACATTAATCAAGCCCCATTCTTATATACCAGATATAATTTTTATCATTAAGAATCCTTCTACCTATTATTTGATCTAAGTCCTTCTCCTCCACCTGTTGATACCCATTTTTTTGATAAAATCGTACTGCTCTTTTATTTTCTGGCGCTACATACCAATAGATATATTTTAGATGATAGCAAGAAAAGCCCCTCTCTATCATACTGTGCATAGCAAAGCTTGCCGCTCCAGTTCCCATCGCCTTTCTCCTCACTGCTATGGCAAATTCTGCTGCCCTATTTTGAAAACATATATGCTTCAACGACACCGTGCCCAAATATTCATCATCCTGAATGGATGCAATGGCATAATGAATCTTTCTTAAAAAACTCGAAGAGATAGAGAGGAGGCGGGGCTAAGCCTAGTCTGTCGCGAACACATATACAAGGCAATCAAAGAAGAATACGAAGAACATGACTATTCTATTACGGATCTATGCAAACTTGGTGGAGTGTCCAGAGCTGCTTACTATAAATGGTTACATAGAGGAATCCCTGAAAGTGAACACAAAAACAAGAGAATTACTGATGAGGTAGAAAAGGTTCATACAGAATCACCAGATAAAGGATATCGAAGAATCAGAGATGACTTGGAACATTATCATGACATTGATGTAAATGACAAGCGTGTATTACGTATCTGTCGTAAACTTAATATATAGTCAACAATAAAATATTCGAATCAAGACTGTACAAAACAGGCCATAAATCCTCAATATATAGCAGAAAATATACTTAATCGTGAGTTTAATGCTGATGCACCAAATAAAAAATGGCTCACAGATGTAACAGAATTCCATTATTATATTGGGATTGTCAAACAAAAAGTGTATCTAGGCGCAATTTTGAATATATATGACAGACGAGTTGTCTCATATGTCATTCGTGATCGAAACAATAATGCTCTGGTATATGATATGGTTGATGAAGCAATACGATTAAATCCCAAAGTACACTCACTGCTTCATAGTGATCGAGGATTTCAATATACAAATAGAGAATTTCATAGTAAACTTGTAGCTGCTGGAATGACACAAAGTATGTCAAGAGTAGCAAAATGTATCGACAATTGTCCGATGGAAGGATTTTGGGGAATTATAAAACGAGAACGAAGAGGTCTAGGAGTTTTTGAACTGCTCCCCGTCAAGTAGACAATTGAAAAAATATAAATTTTTCCTGCTAGTAGATTTCCTGCTGGCAGTTTTTATGCAGCTTGCATGTAACTTTTAAGGTGCTATAATAAAAGCTTGACCACTACAGGTAGCCAATAAAATGACCAAATAAGCTTCATATGGTGGTCGCCAAGTTCTATCTGAAAAATACATGATTGCTCCTTACTTTCACTTACAGATGATAGGCACTTTTTCTATATCGCTATAATTCTTCTTCGCTGACATTTCCTATGATTCTCTCGAGAAACGCCAAACAGTTTTTCCTTGTCTTTTGGCAAATGCACATGAAACTGATACGCAATAGAAGCTCCCATTGCCGCAAAGATAGTAAGTATCTGTAAATTTTCAATGCGTGTCCGTACCTCTTTGTATTTTTCAAGTTCACCTTTCTTATGTCAGTTCCCATACTGTATTTCAACATAAAGCTCTGAATCGGAATATATCGTAAGCATATTTGCTCCGATGAACGTAGGATGTATCTGATTGCATATATCAGCCGTCAATTTCGCTCTGATTTCTCCACGACCTGCTCCAGAAATACTTACCAAGTAAAAGAAATTGTAATGAATGTCTGCTGCATCTAATCTCTTGCATTGTTCTATGATGTCTGCCGAGGTAAGGTCCTTATTCATAAACCGCAGAGCTTCATCATCGCCCGTTTCTATTACGATTGTCAAACCATCATATCCCATAGTCCGCAGTTTAGAAAGTTCCTCATCGGTTTTCGGGATAACATCTGTAATCCTTGCAAACGAGCCAATAGACTTTACGGACGAAAGATACTTGTGAATTTGCTATGCAATTGCAGTTAATTTGTTATAAGATAAAACGAATGGGTTAGCCCCTGTCAGGAGTATAACCTTACTGATTTAGGAAAAAGTTTCATCCCTGTTTTTGAACACATGAAACAATGGTGAGAGGAAAAACTTAATGTATATATCGATTCGTATGACCGCTAATTATACGATACTCTCCTAAAAAGCAAAGAACCGATACACTGCGATTTCATTTCTCACAAGTTCATCGGTTCATTATGTTTTATGCAGTATTAAGAACAAAAGCTATATGAAGTGTCCCTTCTGCTCCCTCTTTCAATCCATAGTATCATTCTAACCCAGCCATCGATTCAAGCATACCATCAATTGCTCAATATCCAGCGGTTTAGAGATATGCTCATTCATTCCTGCTCTCTTGCTTGCCGCCACATCCTCAGAGAATGCGTTGGCTGTCATAGCTATAATAGGAATTGTCACAGCATCTTTGCGCTCAATACTTCGTATTGCCCGTGCTGCCTCATAGCCATTCATCACGGGCATCTGAATATCCATAAATATCAGATCATAATATCCTTCTTCGCTATTTTCAAATTTCTCCAGAGCTTCTCTTCCATTCTTGGCACTCTCAACAGATACGCCAGTATTTCCAATAAGCTCCTCCGCTATTTCGCGATTCAGCTCATTATCCTCTGCAAGAAGAACTTTTTTTCCAGAGAGAATAAGCTCAGGGCTGCTCTCCGCCGACTTCGCCTCAACCGGATCTTCTTTTCCCGCAACCTTTTTTAACATATAGACGAGACGAGATTTGAACAGCGGCTTGGAGATAAATCCATCCACACCTGCCATGCGTGCCTCTGGCTCTATCATAGTCCAGTCCTCTGCAGATAGGATTATAATTTTTATCTCATCACCGACTTTCTGCCTTATCTTCTCTGCTGTCTCCATGCCATCCATCTCCGGCATCTTCCAGTCCAAAATAACAGCAAAAAAGTCCTTTCCTTCCTGATGTGCCTTCCAGATATGATCCACAGCCTCCCTGCCGCTTAACACCCATTCCCCTCGCATGCCAATATCCTCCAGCACCTCACAGGTCGTCTCGCAGGCACAGATATCATCATCCACAACCAAAACCGGCAGCCCCGCAAATTGCTCAAGATTCGGCGCAGTGGTCTTCTGCTGTTTTAAAAATACTGTCACAGTAAATTGAGATCCTTTTCCCTTTTCACTTTCCACACAGATACTTCCATTCATCATGCGAACAATATTCTGTGCAATCGTCATGCCAAGCCCCGTACCTTCGATCTTGCTAATGCGAGAATCCTCTGCACGGCTAAATGGATCAAAAATCTTTCGCTGAAACTCATCGTCCATGCCAATTCCATTATCCTTAAAGACAAATTCATAACAGCCATATCCATAAAGATTTGATTCCTTCTCAGTGATCTCCAATTCTAGTTTTCCGCCCGCAGGTGTATATTTCACAGCATTTCCAAGAAGATTCATAAATACTCTCTGCAAGCGCATCACATCACCGATCACTTCCTCATGATCCACTCTCGCAATATGAAGTTCCAACTCATGTTGCTTTGCTTGAACTGCCTGGCGAATCATGGTCAACAGATTTTGAATCACATCAGATAGATTAAATTCTTCCTCCGTCAAATCAATTTTGCCAGATTCTATCTTACTCATATCAAGCACTTCATTTATCAAAGATAACAAATGCTTGCTGGAAACAGCTATTTTATTCAGGCAATCAGATACTCGCTCTTGATCGTCCAGATGTGTGCCCGCTATTGTCGTCATACCAATAATCGCGTTCATAGGCGTTCTAATATCATGACTCATTCTGGACAAAAACTCACTCTTCGCCGCATTTGCATGGTTTGCCGCATCACATGCCTCCTGAAGCGCATGATACTGCTCTTCCTCCTTCTCCTTGCTCTCCGTGATCTCCTGAGCCACATACAATGCGGTTTTAGGTCTTCCATTCTCCGTCTCTGCAAGTACGACAGACGCGCGGATCCATCCATCTGGCTCTATGGTTCCATCCTCTCTATTTTTAATTCTGCGGTACTCAACAGCGACAATTGGATGATCCTGATCCAAATTTTTCACCAGACTATGATAACCCATCCTGTTTAGATATTCCTCGCGCTCCTCAGGATGTACAAATTTCTCTGCATAAGTGCGAAATGCTTCTGAGCACTTTCTTTCACCTCCAAGTGCTCTGCCAACCTCAGCAATCTGTGTCACCATATGGTAGGTATCATGCTCCAAATCAATATAATAGCTGGCAAAGAACATGCTGCTCATACATTTAATAATATTCGCCTTTTCCCTTGCCGTCCTTAATTCATGCTCTTTCTCAAGCTTTTCTTTTGTGACATCACGCCCAAGTATACTGACGATATTTCCATACTCTGTATGTGTATAGATAATATGCTCCTCCACCCAGCGGACTGCCTCTCCCTTAATTCTATATTGGCATATTACTTCTTTGTACTCTGAGGCTTCCTTCGCATTTTTTCTCAGATTCTCCAAAAGAAAATTTTTTCTAAATAGTTCACGATCCTCTTCATGTATACATTCCTTCAGCGCCTTATCAATATATTCCTCATAATCTCCCACACGCAACACACTCGGCGCCTTGGAGCTTTCAAGGAATACTCTCTCACATCTGCCGGTCTCCAGATGAACCGTGCTCATAACATTAAATCTGGACCGCACAATCGCTGCCATGCGCTTATCATTTCTCCCGCGCTCAAAATCTCTCCTTGTATGATCATCCACATCCTGAAGAGCAAGCACCACATAGCCACCATTCTCCCTATTGGAATAGAATCGAGCTGTCACAGAAGAATAATGATATTCTCCAAAAAACATCTGACGGCAAAGCATACGCACCTTCTTATCGCCCTGCTCCCAAGCATTTCTCAATGCAGCCAAAGAAAATTTTCTGTCAAACTCCTCCTTATAATCAGGATGAATACACTGTTCAAGCATCTTATTAAGAATTTCATCCCACTGATCCATTCCTGATGCATACAGCTTCTCAATATTCTCCGATGTCCGCATAGGATTCACTTTTCCAGTGGAAAGAGCGATCACATATATGCCAAAATTCAACTCTCCAAGAGATTCAATAATCTCATTGTTAGGCACATTTTTCTGCGCACACTCAATCCCCTCTCTGTAAATATCATCTACATCCTTGGTATATAACCGAATTGTTTGATTTTCGTCCGAATAATCAAAATCTGGAACAATTTCCATTATATACCAACGGTAATCTCCTTGCGCCTTGCACCGAAATGTAGTGGAAAGCGTTCTCTTCCCAGCTCTCAGTTCCTCTTTGATGCAATCGATAATGGTAAATTGCACAAAGCGTTCCTCATCCGCAGGATGGATATATCTGTTCTTTAAAAAACTGCTAAAAAATTCCGTAAGATTAGTACATATCGTTCCTTTTTCCTGCAGCTTTTGATCTAGCTTCATCACCTCATAGCTGCCAGTTGTCAAATTTCCTCTTACAATCCTGTAATATGTATAGCTTGATACCTCCACATGAGGCGTCAGCGTAATCAAAAACGCTGGTATCTGACCCTCCCACAACATTCTTGTCGCTACCATATCTACAACTTTTCCAAATGGATCATCATACTTTACTGCCCTGCTCTCATTCTTATCACCGATATAGCGAAGCGCACAATTTGCACATGAACCCGACCATACTTCATGGCATACCATACCAATTTCCAGATTGGGAGTGATCTCTTTCACACGTTTGTTATAATACAAAATCTCGTGATTATCCTCCCTGATAACATAAACGGCTGTCATCTGCATAGAATCCAAAATCACTTCAAAATCTTTGATACTCACAGTAAATCCCTCTCCTTAACCTATCCAGCGTTGTAAAAGACATATAGTTTCATTCTAGCATAAAGTAGGAAAAAAACCAAGAGAGAATTTCTCTTTCCTCTTGTCTTCTATTCGCTTAACATACACATACTGTGATAGCAGCTCTTCAATACCCTTATAAAAAAAACAACCCATAAAACACAGGGTTGTATTCTATAATATCTTTATTAACTTCTTAAAATCTTTTTTGGTCGTTTTATGCATAAGCAAAAGACCTATGATATATATAAACATACCTATTATTATTTTAAAAACCAGTCTTAGTACCATATTATCAACAGGAAGTTCTATGTGATAATTAATTATCCACATAACTACGGCAATTATTAAATATGGCGTTGTCTGAAAAATATACTTAAATATGGGAACATCTTTTCGAATACACAGACATTGGTAAAAACATATTACAAAGTTGGCAATCAAAGTTCCTATAGCCACACCAACAGAACCTAAATATGGAATGAATACTATACTGAAAACTATATTTGTGACTATTTCAAGATAAACTGCCCTGATATAGCTCCTTTCCATATGATGTGGTAAAAGATATTGTGTCCTGACAATATTAGCTATAGCAAGTAAAACACATCGAGGTAGAAGAATCTGCAGTAATATACTACATTTTTCAAAACTCTCTCCATAATATAAAGGTACAAACTCATTCGCCACCGACATAATTCCAAATCCAGCAGAAGAAGTTATGATCACAGCAAATAGTATACATATCTCTATATAAGCCTCACTTTTCTCCTTCTCTTGTCTTGCTGCCAAATATGACATTCTTGGAAGCATTACAATGCCCAATGCGTCAATAACAGCAGTAGGAACCATAATTACTTTTTCACAGGCATCATAATAGCCCAACTCTGTTTTATTTACCAATATACCAAGAATTATTTTATCGACAAAGGACTGTACACTCAGTGCAATCACTGGTATGAACAATATTAGATTAGGCTTCACATGCCTGATAACATCTCTATATGATACTCTTGTCAATTCAATATAGTTTGATAGAATAATCCATAAACTTATACTGGAACATAACGCCGATACAGAATAGATACGCACATAGATTACTAAGTCGTTTTTATTCTTAACAAATACAAAAATTGCCAGCATAATAAGTATCTTTAGTCCAATATTTCTTAAAGATATTTTTTTAAACTCTTCTATTCCAATATAAAACCAGCTTATATCAAATCCGCCGGAGATAACATATAATATAAAAACACAGGCAATTTCTCTATCATTGCTAAAAAAGCTCATATATATTGCATACAATACTATAGAGCAGACAGAAAAAATAAACTGCATAGTAAAAATGCTCCAGAATGTTTTAGACAAAAGCCTTTTATCATCTCTAACCTCAGCTATTGTACGATTGCCATATTGGTTTAACCCCAACAATGCTAACAATACAAAATATCCCGCAATCGTAAAAGCATACGAATATCTTCCTATCCCATCTGCTCCCAGTACTCTGGATATATATGGTGTAAGAATAAAAAGAACTAGAATATCAATTCCTTTATACAAGATATTATAAAACAAATTTTCTTTGATATTTTTGGTCTGTCTCATAAGCACCCTCTTTACTATGTATTCTTACAGATAATCACTCTAATATTTCAATAATATATCTATAAATTTGTCTGCCTGTTTATCAAGGCTTATTTTCTTTACAGATTCCTCCGCATATTGTCCCATACTATGTATCTTCTCTGGATTCTCAAACAAATACACCAAATGATCAAGCATCGCTTTTTCATCCTTTACTGCAGAGATCAAAGCATTTTTATTCTCCTCTGAAAATTCTCTTATGCCTTGATTATCTGTAGTGACCAACACACATCCACAGTTCATTGCTTCTATACAGGGCAGTCCATAACCCTCCTCTATAGATGTACAAAGATAAATAGAAGATTCATTATAAATGCGCTGTAAATCCTGCTCACAAGCTCTATATGTATAATCCATCCAGTCTGGTATATTCTTTGGACGTCTATCAACACTAAATAAATATACCCGCAACTGCGGAAATCTTTTTTTCAACTCAATCAGTACAGAAATTCCCATAGTAGAATTTTTTCTAACTTGCCTTGGATCTTCTGATTTATACATCATACATATAGTATAATCATCCTTTTCTATTTTGGAATTTCGAAAAAAAATAGATCTGTCTATTCCATTTAAAACAGTATATATCGTTGTATTACAGCTTTGTCTTACCCGTTCTGCCACCCACGACGATACACAAATTTTATCTATGGGAAGATGATATATTTTATCCACTTCTCTATCATCTAAAAACCAGTTTTCATGAGCTTGTACAAAATGTATTAATTTTCCACCTTGCTTAGAAACTACTTTATAGCACGGCATCACTGTATCAATAGCAGTACATACAGTAATATCCGCCTTGCGAATATATTTGCTGTCTATCTGCCAGATAGAAACCTTTTTAATCTTTCTATTAAGTGGAACCCATCTAGGCTCCATCCACGTAATATATTTTCTCAGCAAAAACATTATTTTAGCTGGAATATGTTTACTATTTTCTCCTTTTTTTGAATTGTAATAAATACATACATCTATCCCTCTCCTAGCAAGAGCATTTGCATATTGGTATACCACTTTATATCCTCCAGCTGCTTTTTTTAATGCCGGCGGCAACACAAAATTCACCTGTTTCATGAATAATTACTCCCTAATTTTTTTCTTTTTCTCTTATATCGAATATTAGATAATTTAGCAGTATTTGTCAGTCCTATAAAATTTGAAGTTATATGAAACATCCTAACTTTTCTTATTTTGTTGTATTTTAAAATATCCCGAAATAACTTTAATTCCAACAACAGTCTATTTCTAATATTCAAATTAGTAATATTCATTGTGTTGCAGCACGCGACACAGTAATGGTATGCAACATAATGAAGTACTAATTGCTCCAAAGAGCTTTTACCCCCCCCCCTTCAAGATTTCAAACCAATTTCTTATAAAACCTATAATTTTCTTCTCCCTTTCTGGATCTATCTGGCTGTTACATGTACTTCCCGCACGATCAAATCTATAACAATAAAACTCATAATTAACAAATTGTATCTTTGGCTTTGCTAGCATAATCCGTATAATCCACTCAATATCTTCTGAAAAAACGCCTTCTAAGAAAAACAAATTATTCTGTACCAAAAAGGATTTATCAAACATCATTTCGCATGGAGAAGATAATATTTTTCCCTCCCTCAACATTCTTTCATAAAGCTCCTCACATGATTGTGCATGATTAAGCGCACTTTCATACTTTACGTTGGAATCACGAATCACTTTATTATAATCTGACATATATTTTATTGGATATACCAAAATATCCTGCCCTGCTCTGAACTCGTACAAATGCGCCAATGCATCTTTCTTAACAAGAAAATCATCCCCATCAAAAAATACTATATATTCTCCTCTTGCCTGTCTGATACCTGCATTTCTAGCTGAACCCGGGCCTGCATTATCCTGATGAATAAGGATTATCCTAGCATCTGTGTTTTGATATTGCTTAATAACATCCAATGAATGATCGGTTGATCCATCGTCTATCAGAATAAGTTCAAAATCTGCAAATGTTTGATTTAACACACTTTCTATACATTCTCCAATATATTTTTCAATATTGTACACAGGGATTATAATACTAAAAACCATTCTTTTTTCCTCTTATTTTTATTCTAAAAATAAACGCTGTAAACAAAGAAATGGGATTTTTGCATATTACAAATGAAAAATCCTCCATTTTTCGATTAGCAAGTCTAACTAATGCCCGCACAATTCCATGATACACATATTTTTTAAAACCATGTGTCAATTCTGCTTTCTGATTAAAATAGTAACAATAACCAATCGGATTATTCAAGATGTTATATCTACCTGATTTTGTCATTCCATCATCTAAATATTTTACTATTTCTAATATTTCAGGCACAACAATTATACAATAATTTTCGTCAATCTTTCTCCAAATATATATTTCTGGTACAAATTTTTCATTTTTGATCACAGGAAACAGATTATTTTTTAATACTGCCGTTCTATATATCTGAACCGTGTCAAAATACTTATTATTTACAAAAATATCGTCTAAATGAGCATATATCTTGTCCGACGGAAACACTTTATTTCCAACTGTTGTACTTGAGTCGTTACCCCCCCCCCCCTATAAGCGATCAATCCCCCTACTTCATCTTTTTTATATTTTTCCCAATATTTATTAATTGTACTTAGTGCTCCATTTGTAAAATAATCATCGTCATCACAGATTACTATAAGTTCCGAATCTGCCAGCAAAACACCCTCATTATGTGCAGAAGGCTTCCCTCCATTTTGCTTCCATTTATATTTTATCTGAAGCTTTTTTTCTTCTATAAAACCTTTTACTACAGCATCTGTTTCATCTGTTGATCCATCTGCTATAATAATCCATTCAAAATTAATATAATTCTGATTGCATAAGCTTTGATACAGCACTTTTAATTTATCTGCTCTATTATATGATGGTGTCAACACACTTATTTTTACCTGATCCATTGTCCTAACTCCTTATATTTTACACTCCAGTATATGTTATTATCAAAAAGTGTTCGCATATTATTGAGAGTTACAAATCGAAAGAAATCTGAATAAATCCAAAATCCCAAAAAAACAATACAAAAGGCTAGCACAATTCTTCTATGATTTGAGCTTCTCAGATTTTTTTGATAACACCAATCTACCCCACATAAACTTAACAGTTTTATATTTCTTATCAGGCGATAAAACTGAAACGACATAATACATAAGGGAAGGAACAGAACAGACAGCTTATCAATATTGAATAGATTCTTTGCCTTTTCATCTGGTTTATATATCCTGAACTGGTATCCAAAGAAAGTGATTTCTGCTATTACTGTAATAATTGATAAAAGATATGATACTCCATGTGGTCCAGAGGCTGCCTCATTTGTATAGCCACCTACATAATCTAAAGAAAACATATTAATAACTATATCAATAAAAGGCACCCTATAGTTGTTAAGCAATGTCAAAACAGACAATACAACTCCCACAAAAATAATAGTATTTCTCATAAAACGAATGATTGATTTTTTCCCTATCAATATAAATAACAGATTGGCTAGCAAAGCAGAATGAAATAAAGCAGAAATTATTACCCCTATTATATATTTTACATTGCCCTTTCTTGTATTCTCAAACAAAAATGGAAAAGAAAAGAATAATATACACCATCCCAAAAAATTTCTATATTGAATTGTATCCATCATCATCTGATAAGACATATAACACGCCAGCACAAAATGTGGATTGACATGCAATCGTTTTATTCCACTAAACAAAAGCAGCAAGGCAAGAAATGTCGCCAGAAACTTAAATCCCCAAAATGTCAAGTTTAAATTTACGCATAATTTAGACAATACTACATAACCTATATCATCAAACATCATCTCTTTGCCCTCTGCAAATAATTCATAATTATATTTATAAGCAAAAATATCGACGCCCTCCGCGTAGCCTGACATAAATATTAATATAAAAACAAAATTAATAAACAACAATGTATTTTTCTTTTTATTATAAAAACCCAACAAAAAATTAAGTAAAATCAATATCACTAAAATAGCTAGTATCATATAATGTACCTACTCTTCTGCAAATGAGGTTATCCACGTTTCAAATAAATATCTATTTAAAAAATCCTGACTATACTCTATATATTTTACATTCATAAAATCTCTAATATTTCTTTTATCTTGCCCTAATACATATATATTTTCCGGTCTATATATCTCTGACTGCATAATTGCCGCATTATCAGTAATTAACTTTTTTGAAAAAAAGATTGATTCCATCGTTCTCATAGACAACCCAGACTGATCCTTTTGATTGATCTCTAAAATAGAACGAGATCCTTGGAGCATAGTTAATACTTCCTGATAATCTAATTGCTTTTTCATCCTTCCTGCTGAAATATAATATGGCTTTGTCGCAACGACATAAAAATATGTCGTCAACTTATTGTACTCTAATTCCTTTTGAATCCTATCAAGCTTATCTGCCCGCCCCTTATCTCTGCCAACAAACAAAATATCATGCTTATATTCTGTAGAATTTCTCTGCTTTTTTATCTCTATCTCATTTGTGACAAAAAATGTCTCCCTGAACTTCATATTATATTTTTCACAATCCACTTTATCAAACGACCAAAGCTCACAACATCTTCTGTCTATCCTATCAGGACTTACACAACCACTTACTGGGTCCCAATACCAATATACTAACCTGCCCTTATATCCCCTGTTCCTGATCCATTTTGGAATATCCTTGGTAATCTTATTCGCCTGAACAATAATAAGATCATATGTATAAATTTGATCTTTCCATTTTTCAAAAAACAGTGAAAACCCTGTTCCACATCGAATCGCTGTCTTTCTTAAAATATTTCCGACTAAGCCTTGCCTGATATATGTTGCATCAATATGTATTAAATTCTTCTTCGCAATCTCACGTCCCCAGTATTCACTTTTTGACGGCCACAGCATCAATATATTTTTATATTTCATTACAGTCACCTCACTGTAATCCTGTCATCTGCCATTTTCATATAAAATTTACTAAGAAATGACACAATAGCAGTAATATCATATCCATGTCGTCTTAACACCTCTACCGTATCTTCTTTTATATCCTTATCCAAAAAGTGCTTCATTTCCTTTGCCCATACTGCGGGTGATTGTTTTAATGACATTTTTTTTATAAATTGTGTCATACATACCTCATCTGTTATGCAGTCGGAAATAATTGTCTTCAGTGATGCTGCCTGAGCCTCAATGGGAACAAGCGGCACGCCCTCATATAGAGAAGGAAATAGCATAATATCAAAATAATGAAGAAGCTGTGGGACATCCGATCGCTCTCCTAAAAAAATCACACTTTTTTCCAATCCATACTCCTTTATTTTCTTTTCAATATCAGAGCGCTCTGGACCCATTCCAACTAAAAAAAGCTTAGAAGGATATTTTTTATGAAATTCACGAAAGATTTTAATAATAAAGCTATGATTTTTAACAGGAAGAAATTTACCCACATGTCCAACTTTTATAATATCTGCATCTGTGTTAAACTCCTTTCCATACTTTTCTTTTATCTCTTTTGAATTATTACAATACTCGGATACATTCACACCATTTTTTAGTATTCTATATCTATTATTCCGTCCGAAACCAAAAATACCAGCCTCACTGGAACATGCTATCTTTTCTGTTGCAAGCATATTAATAAACAATCTATTACAATAGTGACCCAATGCACTGACTGGTGAACATGCTTTCGTGCTGTGAATATGCATAATTCTACACTTGATTCTATATCTTTTAGCGATTATCAATGGAATAATATAAAACAATGTATTCCCATGTACATGAATAATCTGATATTCCTTGTGCGTTTTAAAAAATTTCTCTGTTTCTATTATATTTCTGATAATTTTCTTTGGAAATGGGGCTACTTGATATATCTTTCCTCCCAACTGGTTAATCTGAGATTCATAATATTTTTGATCTGACCGAATGAAAAAATCAAATTGAATCTGATTCGTATCCATATTATGATACCAGCTCATAATATCCTTTTCAGCACCTCCAGATCCAATTCCATTAATAATATGTAATATACGTATGGGGTTTTTCTCTGTTACTGCCATAATTCTTCCTCATATAGTTTTCTCATAAGTTTTTGAATATGAATGAGATTGATCTTTTTTCTAATTGAATTATAATTGACCTTATAACAATTATGCTGAATATCATCTATTGCTTTATCCAATATTTTCATAACATGATCCACATCTGCTGGGTGAAACAAATATTCTGTCATCAAATCCCTGTTACCACGTATATCTGAACATGCTACTGGCAGATCACACGCAATCGCCTCCATCAAAGCCATGGATAGCCCCTCCTGTGTGGATGGCAAAACAAATAAATCGGCACTCTGGCAAAGTTCTGCTATATCATCTCGATAACCCAAAAATATTATTTGTTCTTCTACACCCAGATCTTCTGCCATTTTCTCAAGCTTTTCTCTCATCACGCCATACCCACATATCAAATATCTTATATGAGGATTCTTTAATTTTCTAATAGCTTTTATTACAACTTCGTGATTTTTCCGTTTGCTCAATTCACCCACTGACAACAACACTATATCTACATCTGTCAATCCAAGCTCTTTTCGTTTTTTATGCACATCAATAATTCCAGAACAAAATTGTTTCATATCCACTCCTATACCCGGCAGATATTTTACCTTCTTCGCGTGCAGCCTTTTCTTCGCCAATATATAATCCTCTTTATTAATTACTATCAAAATATCTGTCACTCTTGATAAAATCTTTTCAATTGGATAATAAATAAGCCAGTTATGTATCGGAGCACCTTTAAAAAAATGAAATCCATGTGCTGTATATATAACCTTTGTTCCTGACTTACGATACTTCACTGCACATAGACGAGCCAACACCCCACCCATAGGTGTATGACAGTGTACAATATCAAAATGATAGTTCGAAAAAACATCTTTGAGTTGATGATATGCTCTGATATTCTTAACATGAAAAGGATTTCTCAAAAAGTCAATCTGATGACACAATAAGTTAGCTTCTTTTAATTTCATCTTTTCTTTCTCACTTGGTGTCAAATTAAAATCGGCCGCTGCATGTACCTCATATCCCATTTTCTGCAATATTTTTGCATTGCTCAATTCAAAGCCTGAAATAAAACCACCTACTGTAGCAACAATTAGAGCTCTTTTCATTTCTTATATCCTTTTCTCTCAGTAAAATAAATAATATCCCATATCCCATCTGGCTCCATTCCATATTTTTTATGAAACTTTATTGATGCAATATTCTTCTCATCTATCCATGCATAGATGTATCTTCCTCCTGTCTCACTATATTTTTTTAAGCGATTCAGCATCATTGCATGGATTATCTTCTTTTCCCCACCATTGTATATTTGATTAATATAAAACCTCTTTGCCTGTTCCTTTACTTGTAGAATAGCTTCTATCTCTTCCTTCTGATTCCTTTCTATGGTAAACTCTTGCTTTTGTATGGCTTGTCTTACTTCCTCTCTATCAAGCAGTCGACTGATCCTTGTATCAAATACCTTCCACAAGATCTGATTGATCTCCTCTGCTTCTTTTTCCTTTGCAACTTGTCCAATATTTGAATCAAAATACTCCATCACTGGTGACTGTTCTCCCAATGCCAACGTACAATCCTTTACAGCCACTCTTTTTATTCTTGTCAATACCTGAAACCCCATCTTTTTAAATAGTTCATCCTTCTCTTCTGAGTTTTTTGTTATATATTCCATTACATATTCCTGATTATCCAACCTCTTTATTGCCTCTGTTAAATCACATAGATCCAATGTATAATATAATAACCGATTGACCCCATGATCATGCTGCACAACAAGCAGCGACTTCTCCGTATGATACCCTTCCACCTCTTCTTCCATAGTATAAAAAAGCCTTTTATAATCATTTGTCTGAACCAACCCGTATCTTTTTATGGTCTCCAGATATTTTATTCCTTCTAATTTTTGCATGATACTCTAACCTACTCCACCACTTTACGCAACCAACAGCTCAAACACTCTCCACCCCCCTGCATAGAATTCCACACACTCCTCTGTTTCTTCCAGCCTGTCTTCCTTCTCCC